>JAZRGD010000100.1:0-25121 GCA_045644045.1 Eubacteriales bacterium | reverse complement strand
CGTTTACCTCTCGGAGGGGGCCTTTGGCACAAATGCCTTCCGCACTTGTTTGGGTGAAATTTCTGTTCATCGGCAAAGCCTCTTTTGAACCCCGCCACTATGGCGGGGTTTTCGTTATACAAAAAGGCCGAGTGCCTTTGGGCACTCGGCTAAAGCAATCAATAATTCTCGGCGTGGATCTCGAAATAAGCCTGAGGGTGGTTGCAGGTGGGGCAGACCTCGGGTGCCTTCGTGCCCACGACGATGTGGCCGCAGTTGCGGCACTCCCATACCTTGACCTCGCTCTTGGCGAAGACCTCGGCAAGCTCCACGTTTTTGAGCAGCGCGCGGTATCTTTCCTCATGATGCTTTTCCACAGCGGCGACCAGACGGAAGCGAGCGGCAAGCTCGGGGAAGCCCTCCTTCTCGGCGGTCTCGGCAAAGCCCGCGTACATATCCGTCCATTCGTAGTTCTCGCCCTCGGCGGCGGAAAGCAGATTCTCGGCGGTGTCACCGAGACCGTTCAGCTCCTTAAACCAAAGCTTTGCGTGCTCCTTCTCATTGTCAGCCGTCTTGAGGAAGAGGGCGGCGATCTGCTCAAAGCCCTGCTTCTTTGCTACAGACGCAAAGTAGGTGTACTTGTTTCTTGCCTCGCTCTCGCCCGAGAAGGCGGCCATCAGATTCTTTTCGGTTTGGGTACCTGCGTATTTGTTTTCTTTCATGCTGTTATCCTCCTTTTTTTCTATATTTTACCATAGGACTTTTAAATATGCAAGAGGTTTTTTTATTTTTTTTAAAAGCACTTCCCCGTTTTGCAATCTTCCGTCTCGCCACAGCGAAAGCAAAGCTCATTGGGGCACTGCCCCTTCTCAAAAAAGGAGAGCAGATTGCCGAGCGTGGTCTCCGCGATAGCGGAAAGCGCCTCTCTGGTAAGGAAAGCTTGGTGAGAGGTAACGATGACATTGGGCATAGAGATCAGACGGGCGAGCAGATCGTCCTTTAATATATGCCCCGAAAGATCCTCAAAGAAGAATTCCGACTCCTCCTCGTACACGTCAAGGCAAGCCGCCCCCACCTGACGGGATTTGATGGCAGAGAGCAGCGCCTCTGCATCCACCAATGCGCCGCGAGAGGTGTTGAGCAACACCACGCCCTTTTTACAAGAGGCAAGTGCTTTTTCGTCTATCAGGTGGTAGGAGTCCTCGGTGAGAGGGCAATGCAAGGAGATCACGTCGCTTTCGGCAAACAGCTCGTGGAGCGAGACGTAGCGCACCCGTCCATTCTCCGCCAGATCCTTAGCGGGAAACTTATCATAGGCAAGGACCTTCATGCCAAAGCCGAGACAGATGTCGATAAAAGCGCGCCCGATGCGCCCCGTTCCTACCACACCCACCGTTTTGCCGTGGAGATCAAAGCCCGTCATACCCGACAGACTGAAATTAAAGTCACGGGTACGGATATACGCCTTGTGAATACGGCGGATAGAAGTGAGCAAAAGCGCCATGGTATGCTCCGCCACGGCGTAGGGGGAATAAGCGGGCACGCGTAAAACGTGGATCCTGCCAAAGGCGTGTCTCATATCCACGTTGTTGAAGCCCGCGCACCTGAGGGCAACCGCCTTAACACCCAAGTCCACCAGCTTATCGATGACGGCGGCGTCCACCGTATCGTTGACGAACACGCAAACGGCATCCGCGCCGTGTGCAAGCTCCGCCGTATCGGCGTTAAGCTTGGTCTCGTAATATTTTATTTCCGCCCCGAAGGATTCGGCATATTCTTCAAATGCTTCCCTGTCATAGGGCTTGGTATCAAAAAAAGCGATTTTCATTTTCGTTCTCCGTAGTTTTTTTCTTATTATATCCCCTTTTTCCTTTTTCTTCCGTGATAGGGTCACATTTGCGAAGAAAAAATGTGGCGGACGATGCGTCCGCCGCTTGATTTTTTACGGTTCCGCCGAAAGGCGGAGGCTCAAGGCAGGGACAATGCCCCTGCTGCCGTTGAAAACGGTGTCGGTAACATTATAATCACTCTCAGTGATATCTCCGTTTTCAAGCACGCTACGCGCTTGGGATACATAAACAGAGGAGGGGGAACGGAGCCACCATGGAGCGTTACCGGCAAGGGTACCCTGTTTATTGACCGGTCCGACGCACGTCACGCCCGCATAGTCGCTGACACGCATCCATCTTGCCGAGTCACCGACGGTGCTTGTGGAGAAGCCGTATTCCACACTCGTGACCTCCTTAAAGCTGAGGAGGAAGAGCTTATCGCTCGTATTTTCACAGGTATACCGATTGGCTCGTTCACCCGTTGAGCCAACACTATTGTCTACCTCCACGGTATTTATGAGGCTTCTTTGCGTGCCACTGAAGGCAACGCGGTACAGTTCTCCATTGAGCCACGCGCGAATATCACTGGTCGCGTAGTTGTTATCGTAGTCGCTGTCGTACGCCTTGGCCGTCAGGATGCTGTCACAAAGCAAGAGTGCGTTCTCTCCGTCCTCCGAGAGGATGCGCCAGCGGATAGGCTCCACCTTGAAGTAGTAGACGCTACCGGATTTCGCCCATTCACCCGATTGAAACAGAAAGCTGCCATAGAGCTCCGCCGTGACCTCGGCGTAATATGCGCCGTCCGAGCCGAGGTAATAGCCTCGGTCGTCACGGGTGTCGGTGACGGTGACGTTCGCCGCCTTTAAGGATTGGGGATACTCGCCGAAATAAATATAGCGTCCTTCACGGGTATAGGTGGTGTCGTTTTCGCCACAGCCAAGACAGACGCCATCAACAAACTCATGCTCCGCCCTCCCCTTGGTGGCAGTGCAACCCTTGCACAGGCAAATCTTCCAATGATGGGTACCGTCCGACATACGGACGTACTCGTGTGCAGTGGCATCCGCAGGCAGACTCTCCTCCTCTGTCATGCCGCAGGTGTGGCAAGAACGGTGGCGTGCTCCCGTCTCCACGCAGGTGGGTGCGGTATCCGTTACCCAATCGCCAAGGGTATGGGGCGCCTCTTCGGTGAAAGCACCGCAGGACGCGTCCTTACATTTTTGCATATGTCCGTCTGCGGTATAAACCCATTCGTAGCTGCAAGTATGGGCGGGAGTCGCGTCCTCCTTCTCTTCCGTATCCTCCAGGGGGGCGCCATAGGTGAAGGTGTCCCATCCTCTTTCGCCGCAGGAGCAGGAATAGTAATACGTGGCGGGGTCTGTCAAAGTAGCCGCCTTTTTCAAATAAGCGTCCTCAGTGCATTCCCTATCAAAAACATGATTGTGGGGCGTTGTGTCCCCGTCGCAGGCGACGAGAAGGAAGACGAAAAGACAAAGCGCAAGGAGCAAAAACAGCTTTTTCATTTTATTCTCCTTCATAAAAGGCGAAGACAGAGAAAGAAGGCTTCTCTGTCTTTTTTGTGACGGGTCAAGGTCTGAGACCCATGCCGCCCTCCAGGGTGATGGTCTCGCCGTTCATATACTTGAAGTCGGGGTTAGCCAGCTGCACGCAGGCGCGGCCGATCTCGGTCTCAGGATCGCCGAAGTGCCCTGCGGGGGGCATTTTCACATTGGCCTTGAAGGCGTCGGGATAGGCCTTCTCAAAGTTTTCAAGCTGTGCCGTCCAAGCCAGAGGGCAGACCACGTTGGTGTTGATGCCATCCTTCGCCCACTCGGTGGCGGCAACGCGGGAGAGACCGCGAATGCCCTCCTTGGCGGCGGCATAGGAGCATTGGCCGTAGTTGCCGAAAAGACCCGCACCCGAAGCAAAGTTGATGATGCTTCCCTTGGTTTCCTTCAGGTAGGGGTAGCAAGCCTTCATATAGTAGAAGGTGGCGTAAAGACCCGAATACATTGCGAGGTCAAACTGCTCTGTCGTATGATCCTGAATGGTGACACCCGAAGCAGAGGCTTGCGCGTTATTGATCAAAACGTCGATGCGACCAAACTCCTTTACGGCGGCCTCTGCTACCATTTTTGCGGTGGCTTCGTTATCCGAGCCTGCGGCGATGTCGGCTTGCAGGGCAAGGACACGTATGCCGTAGGCGGCTTCTAAGGCTTCCTTTGCCTTTTCCAGCTTCGAGACGTTGCGGCCCGTGATGACTAAGTTAGCGCCCTCCTTGGCGTAGGCGGTAGCGATGCCGTAACCGATAGATCCACAGCGGCCGTCAGACAGCACGGCGTAGCCCGCACCTGTGATAATGGCGGTTTTTCCTTTTAAAAAGCTCATTTTTCTTTCTCCTTATTTATTTTCTTCATACTCAGCTATGTAGGGCAGATTACGGTAAAGCTCACCGCAATCGAGACCGTAACCGATGACAAAATGATCGGGAATGGTGAAGAGGGACAGGTCGGCCTTGAAGTCAACCACGCGGCGCGAGGGCTTGTCCAAAAGCGTCACCACGTGCAAGGAAAGAGGGCCGCGCGCACCGAGAAGCTTTACCACGTCGCTCAAGGTCCTTCCCGTGTCCACGATGTCCTCCACGATCACCACGTGATAGTTGCTGACGTCCTGCTCAAGATCCATCGTCACCTTCACAGCACCTGCGGAAACGGTGCCGCTGTAATAGCTCTTGGCGCACATAAAGCCCACCTCACAGGGCACGGTCGCGGCGCGGCAGAGGTCGGCCAGAAAAACAAACGCGCCCTTTAAAATGCTGACGAGCAAAATGGGCCTTCCGTCGTAAAGAGCATCTATAAACGCTCCGCCGCGCTTTACGGCATCACGGATCTCCTCCTCGGAGATCAAAACACGCTTGATCTTGCTTTGATAAGTCTTTATCGCTTCGTTCTTGTTCATACAGTCACCTTTCGCGCGGCACAAAGCCGCAATACTAAATATACCCGATGATTTCCTCATAAGCAAAAATGCTTGCTCGCAAGGGCATTTGCGCCTTGTTCCAACAATACAGCCGCGCGAAGCACGGCTATGGTTTGCATAGCAAGGCTTTCCGTGTATATTATATCACCTTCCGTCGGATTTTTCAACTGTTTGCCGCAAAATGTCAAAAAAATTTAAGGGCCAACGCGGTGCGTTGACCCTTATCGCCTTTACTCAGCCTCACTGAAGCTGTCCGTACCCACGCCGCAGACGGGGCACTCGAAATCGTCGGGAAGATCCTCAAAGGCGGTGCCGGGGGCAATGCCGTTCTCGGGGTCGCCCGCTTCCTCGTCGTACTCCCAGCCGCAAACGTCACAAACATACTTTTTCATTTTTGTTTTCTCCTTTTGTTATTGTTTTTATTACTTAATGGGCTCAAAGTCCTCCGCGCCATGCTTGCACAGGGGGCAAACGAAATCGGCGGGAAGCTCCTCACCCTCGTAAAGGTAACCGCAGATCTTGCAAACGTAGCCCTTCTTCCCTTCCGTTTGGGGCTTGGGCTTCACGTTCGCATGATAGTAGGCGTAGGTCATGGTCTCCTTGTCGGAAAGCACCTGAGACTCGTTGACGGAGCAGACGAACATCCCATGGGTGTCAAGATCCACGTATTGCTCCACCGTAAGAGACATATAAGAGTTGATATATCTGGGCAGAACCACCAGTCCGTTGTCGGAATAACGGGGCTCGCACTCGGCAAATTTATCCATGCTCCTGCCACTGACGAAGCCAAAACGCTCAAACACCGAGAAGGGAGCGTCCACCGTCAGGCAGTTCACGTTCATCTTGCCCGTTTGCTTGATCACGTGATGAGAATAGTTCTGCTTGTTGATGGTGACGGCGATACGGTTGGGGGTGCTGGTGACTTGGGAGACGGTGTTGACGATCAGGCCGTTATGCTTTTTACCGTCGTGGGAGGTCACCACGTACAAGCCGTAGCCGATCTTGAAGAGGGCGGTGGGGTCGTTCTTGTTCTCCGCCTCGGCAACAACGTACTCGCGGCAAAGCTCCTCCGCCAAGGCCTCCACGGCGGCGGTGCTGTCTCCGTTCAGCGCGGAGAGGATAGAGACCACGTTCTCCGCGATCGTCAGATTCTTGCAGGAGGAAAGCTTTTCTCTCATCACCTTAGCGGCGAGGGGGGCCCAGCTTCCGTTTTCGATAAAGCCAACGGTGCGACGGGAGTAGTTTCTCTCCACAAGTCCATGAATGAAGGTGTTCATAAAGGGAAAAATATCGGCGTTATAGGTGGTGGTGGCAAGCACCAGCTTGCTATAACGGAAAGCATCCTCAATAGCCCCGGCCATATCGCATCTTGGCAAGTCGTTGACAACGGCCATGGGACAGCCCTTTGCCTTCAGCTTATCGGCGAGAAGCATGACCGCCTTGTTGGTGTAGCCGTAGACCGAGGTGTAGGCGATGACTATGCCCTCTTCCTCGGGCTCATAGGAAGACCATGTGTTATAGAGACCTAGGTAATAGCCCAAATTTTCAGACAGCACAGGGCCATGAAGGGGACAAATGATCTGAATATCCAGCCCTGCCGCCTTTGCGAGCGGCTTTTGCACCTGATCGCCGTACTTGCCCACAATGCCAATATAATATCTTCTTGCCTCACACGCCCAATCCTCCTCGGTGTCCAAGGCGCCGAACTTGCCAAAGCCGTCGGCGGAAAACAGCACCTTATCGGTGGCATCATAGGTCACGATGACCTCAGGCCAATGGACCCTAGGCGCGGCGATAAAGGTCAGAACGTGCTTGCCGAGGGAGAGGGTGTCGCCCTCGCCCACCACCAGACGCCTGTCGGCAAAATCATTACCGAAGAAATTTTTCATCATGGCAAACGCCTTGGCGGAAGAAACCACCGTTGCCTCGGGGTAGGTGGCAAGGAAGGTGGCGATATTGGCGGAGTGATCAGGCTCCATATGCTGGACGATAAGATAATCGGGACGGCGAGTGCCAAAGGCTGCTTGGAGATTATCAAGCCACTCATGAGTAAAGGCTGCGTCCACCGTATCCAAAACGGCGATCTTTTCGTCGAGGATCACGTAGGAATTATAGGAGATGCCGTTCGGGACGACGTACTGTCCCTCAAACAGATCGATCCGTCTGTCGTTGACGCCTACGTACTTGATGTCGTTGGTAATGGTCATAATATTTTCCTTTCTTGGCATTTCTCGGTGTTTTACGGACACAGTATAACACATTTTCATCAAATCGGCAAGAGAAAAATGCGATTTTTCTTTATTTTTTCCAAATCCCCTCTTTTTTAGGCAACAGGTTGACTTTTTTCGTGTAAGATGGTATAATAAATAGCGTACTTCCAACCAAAGAGAGGGATGAGTCAATGGAACGCTTTTCATCACCCAAGCAACTTTTTTACAGTGAAATAGAAATAGACCTGTTGGGTGAAGCGCACCGCGTTTTTTTACAGCCCGGATTTTTTCCGGGCGTATACAAAGGCTCCGACCTACACCGCCATGGGTACACAGAGATACATGTTGTTTCCGAGGGTGAGACCGCCTTCACCTTAGGCCGTGAGACCTACACGATCAAGAAGGGCGAGGCTTTTCTGCTTCCGCCCATGACCTATCATCACCGCATCTTCTCCACGGATGATTGCGTCGCCTCCTCCTTCATGATAGATATTCCTCTTCTGTCTTCCAAAAGGGTTTCGCTCCCCTTGCCTCTTTTGGATGCCTTCTTTTCTGAGCTGGATGAGGTGAAGCAGACAGGAAACGTGGCGCGTCTACCGCAATATCTGAGCTTGATCCTTTCCCACGTCAAACAGGATTTCGTCGCCGCATCCGGGGCGAAGGACTACTGCGCGCTGATTCAAGAATTTTTACAGTTGAATCATACGTGCGACATTCATATAAGCGACTTGTCAGAGGCATTGCATCTGTCTGTTCGCCAAACGGAGCGACTGTTCAAGGAGCACACGGGCACACCCTTCCGCAAGGAGCTGAGCAACATGCGGCTATCCACAGCCAAGCATCTGCTTGACACGACAGATATGTCCTTGACGGAAATTTGTGAACAGGTCGGTTTCCGCTCTTATTCCGGCTTTTGTCGCGCCATGCGCGCAAAGGGGTATATTCCCACCGCGAAGAAGGATGATATCTAAAACAAAAAACTCGGAAAATTCCGAGTTTTTTGTTTTGGTCGGATCTTATCAGTTTTCGTCGTTCTTATGCTTTTCGATAAATTCAACGAAGGCGCGCCAAGTGTGACGACCGCAAAAGTGCCAGCCCTTGTGCATAAAATATGCGAGGTGACCGTCAAGAAGCTTTTCCTCGGGGACGAGGTAATGGTCACAGCCAACCACGCCCGTAAGTCCCATTCTCTCCCAAGCCTCGCTTGCCGCCAAAACGCAGAGTTGCTCGCTCTGGGGATCCGCCCAAACGTCGATATCGTAGGAGCAGACCATCATATAGCGAGGCGCGATGGTGGCCAGCAGGAAGTGCTGGTCGAAATCGTCGGAATAATTCTTCTCGGCATACTTATAGTAGTTCTCGCAGAACCAATAGGGGAACTGTCCCGTGATGTCGGAGATCATTTCGCCACGGGTCAGGGGCTTGGCGGTAGGGTTCTTGAGGCCCGAGCCGCCATGGGCAAGGGCGTCGCCGGCACAGCCTGCCGCGCTGGAGAATACGAAACGGATCCTCTCGTCCAGCATAGCGGTATACATAGCGGTTTTGCCAAGGCGGGAGTGACCGAGGATACCGATGTTCTTCTCATCGGTGCCGGGCAGAGTCAGGGCGTAATCAAGAACACGCATATTTGCCCAAGCCCAAAGACCGATCTTACCGCAGGTGGTGGCACCCACCTTGCCGCCCGGCAAGAGGTAAGGGGCGATGCCTGTGGTAAAGTCACCGTCATCCGAGGTGATATCCTTGTAGCAATAGATGAGGAAATCCGCGTCGTACTCCGTCAGCTCCTCGCGGGGAATATACTTGGAGCTTTCGGTGGGGTGGAAATTGTTGCACAGCACGAGTGGACGCTTTTTGCCGTCCTTGTGCAAAATTCTGTCCACGCGGAAGGTGTGAGAGCCACCCTCGAACTGAATGGTGAAGTTGACGTAGGAATGGCAAACGGTGCCGCTCATATACCAGGGGTCCACATCTGTGGGCTTGCTGACAGACCAAGTAGCGTTGACCTCAGGCAGATAGCCGAAGATCTCACGCTGAACGATGTCAACCATCTCCTCACGGGAGCGCAGGGGAGGCAACTCCCTTGCCCTCAGATCCTCTAAAACAGACATACGTATTTCCTCCGTTTCGGTTTTTTCTTCATTATACAACAGTTTTTTGCAAAATGCAAGAGTAACGCGGCACAATAAGGCGTCAACCGAGAAAATGCGCAAAATAATACAATCTCGAAAGCAAAAAGCGCAAAAAATTACAATTCACCTTATCACTTCTCTCCATGAAGCAACGAGAATTATCAAGAAATTATTTACTTTTTCACAAAACCGTGCTATAATGGGAGCCGTGAGATCCTGTACGGCAACGACATGAAGGAGATTTGATATGTCAAAAATTCTTACCTTCGGAGAGATCATCTGGGACGTGTACGAGGACGTCCGTCATATCGGCGGCGCGGGGCTGAATTTTGCCGCTCACGCGGCAAGGTGCGGCGCGGAGAGCTATCTTTTGTCCGCCGTGGGTGAGGACGCCCTTGGCGACGCCGCCCTGAAGGCGTTAGCCGAATTTGACGTGGATACCTCGCTCGTGGCGCGGACGAACAAGCAGACGGGCGTCTGCTACGTAACGCTGGACGGAAGTGGCTTACCCTCCTATCGGGTGGAGGGTGACGTTGCCTACGACAACATCCCCTTGACGGACGAGACGGTGGCGCGTCTTCGGTCGGAGGGCTTTGACGTCCTTTGCTTTGGCACGCTGATCCAGCGCGCCCCCCTCTCCCGCGCTTCTCTGCGGAGGCTATGCGAGGAGGTGGCCTTTGGTGAGATCGTTTGCGACGTCAACCTGAGAGAGGGCTGCTACGACCGTGACAGTATTCTCTTTTGCCTGAACCACGCCACCGTTTTGAAGGTCAGCGACGAGGAGGAGCCCGTTCTGCGTGAGATGGGGCTTTACAAATGCCGAGACGCTCTCCCTCACACCGTCGCCGTAGCCATTGCTGAAAAATATAAAAACGTAAAAACGGTGCTTCTGACCTGTGGCGCAAAGGGGTGTCTCCTTTATTCTGCCGAGACAAAAACCCTGTTTTTCAAGAAAGCAGAGCCTGTAACGGTGGCTTCCACCGTGGGGGCGGGCGACAGCTTTTTAGCCGGCTTCATCACGGCACGTCTGTCAGGACACAGCGCGGAGGAGGCCACGCGCTTTGCTTCCCTGCTCAGCGGCTTCGTCGTGTCACGCACCGAGGCGGTGCCGTCCTACAGCGTACAGAGCGGAGATGTTCAAGCTCTCGATTGCCCCCTTGCACCGTGTGAGGCTTGACGCTCCTACCTTGAACCGTAAAATGTGAAATACAGCTTTGCGGCGGAATTTTTCTCGCTACCCTTGACGGACGGAAAAAGATTTGTTATAATAAAAGCGTAAAAGTATAGAAGTAACACTTAAAGGAGAAAAAACAATGGCAAAAAGCGTAAAGGACATCCTCGCCCTGATCAAGGAAAAGGACATTAAGATGGTGGATTTCAAAATGGTGGACATCAACGGACAGTTCCGCCACGTGACCATCCCCGCCCAGAACTTTTCCGAGAGCACCATGAAGAACGGCATCGGCTTTGATGCCTCCAACTACGGCTACGCCGTGGTGGAAAAGAGCGACATGGTCTTTATTCCCGACCCCGACACCGCCGTCATCGACCCCTTCTGTGAGATTCCTACCCTGTCCATGACGGGTAACGCGATGATCATCGACAGCCCCGAAAACCGTCCCTTGGCACAATATCCCCGTAACATCGTGCTGGCCGCCGAGAAATACATGAAGGACGCGGGCGTGGCGGACACCATGCTGATTTTGCCCGAGTTTGAGTTTTATCTGTTCGATCAGGTGGGCTGGGAGGTATCCCCCAACCACATCGGCGTGAGCCTGGACGCGGAGCAATCCTATTGGAACAGCTTCTCCGAGGGCAAGGGCAACGTAGTCCCCAAGCAGAAGGCCTACCACATCGCCAAGCCCGTTGACCGCTCCTACGAGGCGAGAAGCGAGATGTGCCTGCACATGAAGGACATGGGCATCGAGATCAACTACCACCATCCCGAGGTAGCGGCTTCGGGTCAGTTTGAGATCGAGGCTCAGCTTGGAGTGATGTCCAAGATGGCAGATGCCACCATGATGATCAAGTACATCATTCACAACACCGCTATCAAGTACGGCAAGACCGCCACCTTCATGCCCAAGCCCATTTACGGCGAGGCAGGAAGCGGCATGCACGTGCATATGCTTCTCTTAAAGGACGGCAAGCCCGTATTCTCCGACGACGCGGGCTACGCGCACCTGAGCGAGACGGCGCATTACTTTATGGGCGGTCTTCTCAAGCACATTGCTTCCCTGTGCGCGCTGACCAACCCCAGCACCAACTCCTTCAAGAGACTTGTGCCCGGGTTTGAGGCACCCGTGACGGTGGGCTACGCCACCTCCAACCGCAGCGCGGTCATCCGCATCCCCGCATACGCCAAGACCCCCGAGACACGCCGCTTTGAGCTGCGCAACCCCGACGCCACCTGTAACCCCTATTTCTGCTATGCCGCCATCCTGATGGCAGGTCTTGACGGTGTGAAGAACAAGATCGATCCTCACGCAAACGGCTGGGGTCCTTATGATTTCAACCTGTATCATCTGCCCGAGGAGGAGAAGGCAAAGCTGACACAGCTTCCCACCTCTCTTGACGCGGCGCTTGACGCCCTGGAGGCCGATTACGACTACCTGACGGCAGGCGGCGTATTCCCAGAGGAGCTTATCAAGAACTTCATCAAGACCAAGCGCGAGGAGTGCCGCGAAATGTCCAAGATCCCCACTCCCGCCGAGTTTGACAAGTATTACAATCTGTGAAAGCAAGAGGCTGTCGCATGCGCGACAGCCTCTTCTTATTTTTGCTTCGGGACGGCGAAGCGCCGGCAAAATGCCGTTACGACCGCCAAAGCAGGCGCGTCAAGGTATGTGAGGGTCTGCACGCGAAGCTCATCGGGAATGCCGTAGTAGGCCTCCGCGATCGACCCCGTGATAGCGGCTACGGTGTCGCTGTCGCCGCCAATGGAAACGGCGGCGCGAATGGCGTCCTCAAAGCCATCCGCCTCAAGGAAGGCGACGAGGGCTTGGGGAACAGAGCCCTGACAGGTCTCGTCAAAGGCATAGTCCTCGCGGATCTCATCCAAGGTAAAATCCAAGTCGTAATAGTCCGAGAGAAAGGCACGGATGGCATCCTTATCCTTTCCTGTGCGCGCGAGGAAGATGGCGCCCGCCACCGCCTCCGCGCCCTTGATGCCCTCGGGGTGGTTGTGCGTCACCTCGGCAGAGGCGCGGGCGAGGACAAGGGCTTCGTCCAAGCTGCTTGCATACCAGGCCACGGGGGACACGCGCATGGCGGAGCCGTTACCGTAGCTTCCGTAGGGCTGTCGGGAGTCGCTTAACACCCAAGTGAGGAAGCGACCGCCGTAGCCCGCGTCGGGGACTCTTTTTCCCCACTCGTGCATGGTGTCGATGAGCTTTTCCCGAAAGGCCGGCGTGTCCTTGCCGTCCCAAGAAAGGAGCGCGTCGGCCACCGCCACCGTCATCACGGTGTCGTCGGTATATACCGTATCCGTATAAAACGCATTGGGATCAGGAAAAGGAAACTCCTTGCTTTTGATGTTGTTAAACTCGTAGGGTGCGCCTACGATATCTCCAAAGATCGCTCCGATCATACGATCATCTCCTTTTCTTTTCAGTCATCCGTCTCAAGACCCGACAGCCAATCCGTCTCATCAAGGCTTCGCCTCTCACGGACGGTGGAGATAGCGGCGCACATGACCTCGTAGTTAGAGCGCACGCCGGTAGGGGTCTGACGGAAGGTGGCGGCTCTGTCCTCACGGATACCGATGTGCCTTGCCGTTTCCACCGCGTCGATATTGGCGGCAAGGAAGATAAACTCCCAGCCATAGCGCGTTTTCTGCCGCTCGATCATCTTCTTTACCTTATCGCTGTCGTAATGATGGCTGGCGTTTTCCTGTCCGTCGGTGCTAATGAGAAAGCCGGTGGGCCGGGGTACGTCCTCGGGACGGGCGTATTTATGAACGTTGCCGATGTGATGGATCGCGCCGCCGATGGCGTCGAGGAGGGCGGTACAGCCGCCCACTCTGTAATCCGAGCGAGTCATCTCGGGCACCTTATCAAGCGGCAAACGGTCGTGAAGCACCTCCGTCTCGTTGTCAAAGAGGAGGGTGGAGACAAGGGCGTCACCCTCCTTGCCCTTTTGCTCCGCGATGGCGGCATTGAAGCCTCCCACGGTATCGGCCTCGTACCCTGCCATGGAGCCGCTTCGGTCAAGAATAAAGACGATCTCCGTCAAGCCGTTTCCGTTCTTTTTTACGTTTTCCTTCATAATGAAAATCTCCCTTCGTGTTTTGTGCCTTTATTGTAGCACAAACGAAGGGAGAGGGGGTCGCCCGACGAGCGACTTTTATACGCCGAGGAGAACCTGATCAAAACGGAACAAGGTCTCGTTTACGTCGTAGATGGTTTTATAGTTTCCCGTTACGAGAAAATACTCAATGATGACGTCAAACTTGTTGCTGTGCGAGAGGCACATGCCCACGGTGGAAAGAAGGGCGTTGGTTTCTTCAAGGGTAAGCCTCAGGGCAATGGCAAAGGAAACGGCGGTGACCTTGCTGGGCTTGTAGCCCTTGTTACATTTGATCTTGGAGAAGGTCTTTTTGTCTACGTTGGCCCGCTTATAGCACTCCACGTCGGTGATGCCCTTCTCATCGATCAGATCAAAGAGGGTCTCGGCAAAGCCCTTATCCATGTTACGCAGCATTTCGTCGAGGTCGGGAGACGCGGATGGCATGCAGTCGGTGGCAGAGTAGGAGACGGCAAAAAGCGATTCCTCCATGCGCGGCATTCTTCTGCGAATGCGCGACGAATACTCGGAGTTGCCGGCAGTCATCCGATGCTTTTCCGCGTAGCAGTCGTCGATATAGGACATCACGTCGCGGAAAACGCGCTCGCTGACGAGATAGGATTCTCTGTCATAGACCACAAGGTAGACCGTCATTTCGTGGGCTTCCAAGAAGCGCGTCACCGTTTCGTTGGCGATCCGCATGGCAATGGCGCGTGGAAACCCATACGTCCCCGTGGAGATCAGGGGGAACGCGATGCTCTCGCACCCAAGCTTCTCCGCCAGGAGAAGAGCGTTCTCATAGCAAGCGGCAAGCAGCCTTTCCTCTCCCTCCTTGCCATTTTCCCAAACGGGTCCCGCCGTGTGGAATACGTACCTTGCAGGGAGATGGAAGCCCCGCGTGACCTTGACCTCGCCCACCTTTATCCCTCCCAAGGCGGCGCAAGCGGCGAGAAGCTCCGGTCCTGCCGCGCGGTGAATGGCAGCATCCGTACCGCCGCCCGGGATCAGCTCCTCGTTTGTGGGGTTTACAATGGCGTCACAGGTCATTTTGGTAATATCCTCACGGATGATAAACAGCGACATAAAAACCTCCCTTTCGTTGATTATTTATATATTCATTGTACCACAGGACGAAGAAAAATGCAAGACGTAAAAAAGGCCTCGCGTTCACGAGGCCTTAAAGTTGTAGATGGGCTTGATCCGCTTCACGATGCGGGCGGTGGGGGTGATGCACGCCACGATCTCATCCATGCTCTTGTACGCCATGGGAGACTCGTCGAGAGTAGTCTCGGTCACGCAGGTGGTGTAAATCCCCTCCATCTCCTTCGCGTACTCCGCCATGGTCAATCGCTCAAAGGCGGCGGTGCGAGACATGAGCCGTCCCGCGCCGTGAGGTGCGGAGCAGTTCCAATCCTCGTTGCCGAGGCCCTCACAGATCAAAGCACCGTCGCGCATATTGATGGGGATCAAAAGCCGCTCTCCCTTCTTTGCGGAGACGGCCCCCTTGCGCAGGATCATCTCCTCCACGTCCACATAGTTGTGGACGGTGTGAAAGGCCTCTCCCGCCTCAAAGCCCATTTTTCCAAGCAAGATCTCCGCCATTTTCTCACGGTTGCGAGCGGCAAAGCGCTGGCAAAGCGCGACGTCATGGAGGTAGTCCTCCATAAAGCTACCGTAGAGATAGCAAAGCTCCCGAGGCAGAGTGATCTCCGTCGCCTCAAAGTCCTTGGCCATCTCCTTCAGGGCGGCGGCGATCTCGGTGCGTCTGCCCTGCTCCTTATAGGTGCGGATCAGCTCCTCACGCGCCTGAAAATAATCTTCCTTACCCATGGCAAGGTCGATGGCGAGAGACTGGTAATGCTCTGCCACCTGGGTGCCGAGATTGCGGCTGCCCGAATGGATGACCAAGAACTTCTCACCATCCTCCGCGACGTCGATCTCGATGAAGTGGTTTCCGCCGCCCAAGGTGCCGAGACTGCGCTCAAGGCGCTTCGTGTCCTTCAGCACGCGATAGCACCGCAGGGCGGTCAGGTCGAAGCGCTCTTGCCTACCCTCCCACACCCGCTTTCCGCAGGGGATGCCGTGGGCGGCGGCGTCAAAGGAGGCGAGGTCGATCTCGCCCTTGCCCAGCGAGACGGTGTACATACCGCAACCGATGTCCACGCCCACCATAAAGGGGACGATCTTGTCGGTAACGGTCATGGTGGTACCGATGGTACAGCCCTTGCCCGCATGGACGTCGGGCATGATGCGAATTTTAGCGTCCGCAAACTCCTCTCGGTCCAGCACGGTCTTGATCTGCTCCAATGCCACCTCCTCCACGGTCGCCGCAAAGCAGGTGGCGGTGTTGTGTTTTCCTATGATTTGCATAATACAGTATACATTCCTTTCTTCCCCGAAGCGCGGGGAGTGTGCGCCTACGAGGCGTCTCCACGCAAAAGCGTGGCAAGCTGAGAAAGCAAGGCGCCGTTTCCGCTTAACGTGACGTTGCCCACGTTTTCGCAAATGCGCTCGATGGTTTCCAGCTCCTTCAGCCTGTAGAGCGTTTGGTTTTCGTCCATCAGTCTCGCCGTGTTCAAAAGGGAGCGAGTGGACGCGACCTCCTCCCGTCGGGTGATGACGTTTGCCTGGGCTCGCTTTTCAGCGACAAGGACGGTGTTCATGATCTCGCGGATCTCGCCGGGAAGAATGATGTCCTTCACTCCCGCGTCGGCAAATTCCACAAAGAAGCTCTTTTCACGGCTCTTCAGTCTCTCGTACACAAAGCTCGAGAGTCCTTCCTTGTTTTCTAAGATATCGTCTAATTTAAGGCCGCCCACGTATTCTCGCAGAGCGAGCTGAGCGCACTGTCTGATCTGCTCCTCAAAATCATCGATCTCCGTGGCGACCCGCACGCAATCCGTCACACGGTAATGACACACGAAATTGATCCGCAGGGATACCTTATCCTGTGTGAGCATTTCCTGACCCGAAACGGTCATAGTGGAAAGCCTTACGTCCACCTTTTCCACTCTGGGCATCTCGACCGTGCGCCAGAAATAATAGGTGCCGGGCATAAGGAGCTTTTCGAGCTTTTGGCCGACATAGAGCCTTCCCCGTTCGTATTCCGCGATCTCTGCCTTGGTGTAAAGGGCGGTAGGGATCTTCGAAAAAAGGTAGCGAGGGATGCTTTCATCCACGTAGGGGGTGGATACGTCCACCGTTACAAAGGTATGCTCTCCCGCCTCGCGGAAGAAGGCGTGCTTGCCCGTTACCAGAACGGAGGCAAAGCGGCCATCCACGTAGTGCAACGCCAAGTGTGCATCCTCTACCGTGACCACTGTCACGAGCTTCTTCACATCCTCGCGAGAAAGCAAGGCATCCAAAGAGATCCGCTTAGACGAAAGAGCCGCCTCGACAGGCAACACCTCGATCTCCATGCCTCTCCGGACCCGATAGGTCCCGGCCGAAAGAATACGGACAAATTTTCCGTTTTTAAACAAAAGACCCTTTTGCGATTCATGAATCGTTTTCTTCATATCTATATCCTCCATAAGTTAAAATGTCTTGACAGTCATTCATAGAACGGGAAGCGGCTTGACGCTTCAGCGCATCCGTTTCGGTGCGGAAGAGTCGTCTTTGGCACCGATATGGGCTGCGCGGTACCCGCCTCAAGGCAAGGCCGCCCGTCTACCGTCCTTAGGAACGAAGGAGTCCTTAAGGACAGAATGACCGTCTTTTTTGTCTTTTACGGCAGAAAAACCCGCCATGCTTTGCCAAGCGTTCGCTCAGCTTTTTTCCGGGCACCCATATGGGTCAGAGAGGGATTCGAACCCTCAGCCTCCACAGATATTACCCTCTACCTCTCGACAGAAGGTACCTTCTCATCCGTCAAGAGCCTTGCGTCTCGGCATACAGTTTGGAACATCCTCCTGCACCGCGGTGTGTAAACACACACCCGCGCAACCTCTTGCAGGTACAGAATACCAAAAAAGAAAAATTTTTTCACGGAAAAAAAGCTGCGAGCTTATCAAAAACTCACAGCTTTTTGGCTTTTTTATCTCATTTTACACCTTTTTTGGGCAATCAACCGCTCCTTAATGGCAGAAAGGAGGGAGCCCGGCTCCTCCACCTTGACCATAGGGCCGAAGCTCAGCACACGCATTACAAGCTCGGTCTCGTCCTCACGGTCGTATTTCAAAAAGAGGCGGAGACGGCCGTCCTCCATACGCTCCACCCTTTTTTCGAAGTGGGCGAAATGGAGCAACACTCTCTCGGGAGCGTTGCGCTCGTTTTCTACCGTCATCACTGCCGTCAAAAGCCGCGGCGGTGGGACGGGACGCAGGCGTCTCGCTCCCGTGTAGGGGCGCAGACGGGACACGCGCGCCAGGTTTACCACGCCGCCGCCATCCGAATGAGAAAGCAGGAGGCGGAATTTATCGTCCTTTTCCGAATATTCCAAGTGGGAGGGAATGCCGCGCAGGGTGATCCTTTTCCCCCTTCCCGAGATCATTTCAAGGTAAAGGGGCGTCTTGTCCCTAACGGCGGAAAGGGCGGTGCGGAAGTGACGGATATAACCTTCGTCCGTGAAGGGATCGCCGTCCGTATAACGGTCATAGACCCTGTAATCCTCTGCGGCAAACAACGGCTCGACCTCACCAAGGAAGGAAAAGTCAAAGTCAAACAGCTTCACGCGCGGGTCAAGGGATACCGCCTTCAGCCATCTTTTTTGAAGAAGAGTCAAGGGCATCACGGGCGGGTGCTTGATGGGGGTATCCAGCTCCTCGGTCAAAAGCTGCCATCTTCCCTCCTTCAGGGCGGGTACGATGGTGAGGCCGCTTTCGCCAAAGGCGTAGGATGCCGCCGCCTCTCGGAGGGTCTTTTCCTCTTTTTCCCCTGCGAGGACACGGGCGATGACCGCCGCCACAGCGTTATAATAGGCGGAATACAGCTCGTGAAAGATCATGCCTCATCCTCCTCGATGCCGTAAACGGCATACATTCGTCTTGTGTCCCCCTTGAGGCGGTTTTCCACCGTACGGTTGGAGAAGCGAAGCCGCTCGATCCTGCCCGTAAAGCTACGGATCCAAGGCGTCAGCTCGTTGGTGTCAAAGACCTCCGCCGTGAAAAGATAATGGGTTTCGTCCTGCTTTTCCACCCATCCGCACCGCTTTTCGCGCATCAGGCGGCGCACCACGTGCTCCTCTCCCTTTTCGATGCGAAGGAGCATTTCCACCCGTTCGGTGCGACCGTCTGCAGTAGGCTTGCCACAGGGAGTCACGCTCCAGATGCGGCTCTCCGTTTCGTCAAGGGTAGCGCGCAGCTCGTCAAACCTGGGGACAGGCTCGACGACCTTGACATCGGAAAGATAGTCTACGCGAAAGGCGCGCATTCTGTTGCTTTCGGGGTGGTAGGCGATCAGGTGACGTCTGCCGTTCTGCGCACTGACGAGAATGCGCAAGGGCACGAGACGAAAGGCCTTTGCTTCCTTTGCGTCGCGGCTGAGATTTACCAGAGTGACGGCGGATTTTTGCCGCATTGCCCAAAGGAGGGTGGCGGTCACGTCGTCATCCAGCGTGCTTGTAATATAATGATGCTTGAAGGAGAAATGAGGTGCTTCCGTCTCTCTTTTGTCAAGAAGAAAGGAGCCTACCGTTCCCACGGGTGCCACCTCGGAAAAGAAGTGGAGCAGATCTCTGTCTGCCGTATCGGGCAAGTGATCCGCCGACAGGCGATAGGTCATTTTCTTTCCCTGCTTGGCGGAAATAACAAGCCCCTCCGCCTCGTATTCCTTCAGCTTTTTGCGCAGGGTGGATTCGTCGTACACGAAGGGAGACGGAAAATGAGAAAGGTATTCCTCATCGACGGTCTCCATGATCTCCGCGAGGGTCATCTCACGCCCCTCCGCCAAGACGTCCATCAGGATAAAATGCAGGGTAACGTCAAGATCGGTAAAGCTTTTCGCCTTAAAGGCGCGGTGGAAGGGATTGTAGGGAGTCTTGCGGCTATCGATGGAAATAAACACGTTTTTCCCCTCGGCGGTGCGAGTAAAGCGCATATGCTCTCCTAACCAGCTTTCCAAGCGGCGGCGCTCGTCATCGTAGGAGCGGGCACTCTTTTTGTCGTACTCCTCGCGGCTCTTGAAGCCGTAGACGTAAAACTCGCGCATATAGGCGCGAACACGCTCGAAGCTTTTCACCAGCTCGTTGTAAGCAGACATACCTTACCTCCTTCCTGACAGCATGGGCGGCGTGACCGCCGCCCCGTTCTTGTTTACAGTTCTTTTTCGATCTCCTCGGCGTAGCGCACCGTTTCCATAGCGTCCGCCGCGTATTTGTCCGCGCCGATGGCGGCGGCATACTCCTCCGTCAGGACCGCGCCGCCCACCACCACCTTGGCGAAGGGGGCTTTTTCCTTCAAGCGACGCATCGTTTCCTCCATAGCGGGCACGGTGGTGGTCATCAGGGCACTGAGTCCCACAAGAGGCGCGCGCAAGCGCAAGGTCTCCTCCACCACCCTTTCGGGAGGCACGTCCTTGCCCAGGTCCGAAACGGCGAAGCCGTAGTTTTCGAGGAGCAGGCGAACGATGTTTTTGCCGATGTCGTGAATATCGCCCTTTACGGTGGCAAGCACGAAGGGGCATCTGCCCTCCGTTTTCGTTCCCGCCATGCTTTCCTTGATCACGGTGAACGCCGCCTTTGCCGCCTCGGCGCTCATAAGGAGAGCGGGCAGATAGACCGTTTTTTTCTCAAAGCCCTCTCCCACCTTGTTGAGGGCGGGAATGATCTCGGTGTTTACCAAGGACAGTCCGTCCTCCGTCCCGAGCCGATCGGCGGTCAGGGTGGCGGCACTTTCCTTTAAGCCCTTGACGATGGCAAGAAAAAGGGGTGAGCCCTTCTCTTCCGTGTCCGCAGTGACTGCCGCCGCCTTCTCCGCCACCATTTTTGGACGGCGCGCGGCGTAGGCGATATACGAGGCGCAGTTGTCATCAAGTCCACGGAGAGCGCGGAAGGCGTGGTAGGTCTTCATCATCTCATCCGAATGAGGATTCATAATGGCGGCGGACAGGCCTCTTTCAAGTGCCATAGCGAAGAAGGTACCGTTGATCATATCTCTTTCGGGCAGACCGAAGGAGATGTTGGACACACCGAGCGAGGTGTGACAGCCAAGCCCCTCGCGGATCATGGCCACGGCACGCAGGGTCTCACGCGCGGCATTTTTGTCGGCACTGACGGTGAGAGCGAGGGGATCAAAAACAATATCCTTTTTGGAAATACCGTATCTTTCCGCCTCCGCGAGGATGCGCGCGGCGATGGCATACCGTCCCTCCGCCGTTTCGGGAATGCCCGTCTCGTCAAGGGTCAGGGCGACCAGCACACCGCCGTATTTTTTTGCCAGGGGCAAAACGGCGTCAAGGCTTTCCCTTTTGCCGCTTACCGAGTTGATCATGGCCTTGCCGTTATAGAGGCGCAAGGCGGCCTCCATGGCCACGGGGTCGGCGGTGTCGATCTGAAGAGGCAGGCTCGTGACGGCCTGCAGCTCCCGCACCGCGTCCGTCAGCATTTTTCTTTCATCGATCTCGGGCAGACCCACGTTCACGTCAAGAACGTGGACCCCCTTCTCCTCCTCCGCGATGCCCTCGCGCAAGATATATTCCATATCCCCCGCGCGAAGTGCCTCCTTGAAGAGCTTTTTACCCGTGGGGTTGATGCGCTCACCGATAAGAATGGGAGCGTCGTCAAAGCTGACGGCGTGGGTGTAGGAGGAAACGAGAGTATCGCTTTTTTTCGTTAAGGAGACGGGGGTAAGAGCGGCAGTCGCGCTTACCGTCTCCTGAATATAATCGGGGGTCGTGCCACAGCAGCCGCCCATCACACGCACGCCCGCCATCGCCAGCGTCGCCACCTCCTCAGCAAAGGAGGCGGGGGAGACGTCGTACACCGTTTTGCCGTTTTCCACGCGAGGCAGACCCGCGTTGGGCTTGAGGAGAACGGGAACGGAGGCGTAGTGTAAATACTCCTCCACCACGGGTGCGAGTGCCTGCGGCCCTAATGAGCAATTGACGCCGATGGCATCCGCGCCCATGCCCTCAAGCAATGCCACCATAGCGGCGGGGGACGCCCCCGTCATCAGCTTACCGTCCGCACCGTAGGCGTTGGAAACGAACACGGGGAGGGTGCTGTTCTCCTTGGCGGCAAGCAAGGCCGCCTTGGTCTCGTAGGCGTCGTTCATGGTCTCGATGAAAATGAGGTCCACTCCATGCTTCACGCCGAGGCGCACCGTTTCGGCAAAAATACCCACCGCCTCCTCAAAATCCAAGTCGCCGTAAGGCTTGAGCATTCTGCCCGTTGGGCCGATATCAAGTGCTACCCACCTGTTTTCCGCGCCATCCGTGGCGTTACGGGCGATACGAACGGCGGCACCGATCACCTCGTCCAGCTCCGCGTGAGAAAGCTTCAAGCGGTTGGCACCAAAGGTGTTGGTACTCACCACGTTGCTTCCTGCCGCGAAATAAGCGCGGTGGATCTCCTCTATGACGTCGGGGTGGGTCAGACACCAGCGTTCGGGAAGCTCTCCCGCCGCAAGCCCTTTGGCCTGCAGCAGCGTGCCCATGCCGCCGTCCAGATAGAGAAAATTAGATTTTATATATTCTTTGATCGTCATTTTTTATTTCCTTTTTTTACCCCTACGATGGCGGTAACCGATTTGGTGGGCGACATCAAGAGGCTTTCGTTCAAGGTCAGCCCGATATGCTTTTCGGGCCTTAAAGCAATGAAAATATCTCTTTGCAGCGTCAAGGGAAGGTCACCGTACCCCGGGCTGAAGCGCGGTCGCAAAAGGTATCCCTCTCGCGCCATTTCATCCGTCATTTCCGCTTCAAAGGCATCGCAAAGTGCCTCGACGCGCTCCGCGCCGATGGCTTGGAGCAGAAGAGCGCGGGCAGGAGAGAGGCGACCGTAGCGAGAAAGCAAACGGTCAAGCCCCTGCCCCAGGGTGGCGGCAAGCAGTAAAACGCCGTCACAGCCCGACAAGGCACGGAGGGCGGCTTTACTGTCGGTTTCGGCAAAGCCCAACGAAAGGCGGCCGTTCCTCTCCTCTATGGGAAAGAAGCGATAACACACCTCGTAGCGCAACAGGGGCGTAAGCTCCATCAGGCAATCGTCTATCCGCTCTTGCCACCCCTCGGCCCCCTTTGCGCACGCATAGCGGAGGACCTCCTCATAGGAGACGGGGGGCGGCGACAGGCGACGGGTCAAGGTAACCGTCTCCATCAGCCCAAAATATCCGAAAGGTTTGCGAGAATGGCGGCCGCTACGTCAGGCTTGTTCATGGAATAGACGTGTACGTTCGTGACGCCGTTGGCGAACAGGTCAATGATCTGATCGGTGGCGTAGGCGATGCCCGCCTGCTTCATGGCGGCGGAATTCGTGCCGAATTTGTCCACCAGGGAGGCGAAGCGGCGAGGCATGAAGGAGCCGGACAGCTTGATGGCTCTTTCCACCTGATTGCCGTTGGTGATGGGCATGATCCCAGGGATCACGGGAACGGTAACACCCGCTTCTCTTATTTTATAGAGGAAATTATAGAGTATATTGTTATCAAAAAACATCTGGGTGGTCAAAAACTCGCATCCCGCCTCTACCTTTTCCTTTATGTGCAGAATGTCCGTTTTCTGGTTTTCGCTCTCGGGATGCACCTCGGGATAGCAAGCACCGCCAACGCAAAGGTCGGGGTCGCTCGCCTTCAGCTCGCGCACCAAGTCCACCGCATGGCGGTATGCCCAAGCGGAGCGGTCGCTGTTCTCAAGCTCGGGGGTCAGGTCTCCTCGCAAGGCCATTACGTTGGTAATGCCCGCCGCGCGGATCTCCTCGATCTTTCGCTTGACCGTTTCCCTGGTGGAGGAAACGCAGGTCAGGTGCGCAAGGGTGGGCACACCGTAGCGTTCCTTGATGTTTTTGGCAATGTCCAGCGTATAGCGGCTGGTGCCGCCGCCCGCCCCGTAGGTGACGCTCATGAAGGCAGGGCGCAAGGCGGCGATCTCCTCGGTGGCCACCCTCACGCTTTCAAAGGCGGTGTCTGTTTTGGGCGGAAAGACCTCGAAGGAGATGGAAAAGCCCTCTTTCTTTAAAAGCTCGGTGATCTTCATATCATTCTCCCATCAGGTAAGCATAGCCTGCCTTGATAAATTTGGCCTTTTCGTGGCGCAATGCAAGAGGAATGCCACCCTCGCCGCCGATCTCGTAATTGAAAAGCCCCTCGTAGTCCACCTCACGCAACGCCTCCACCACGTGGAAGAAGTTCACGTTGCCACGCCCGAAGGGCATGATGTGATGATCCTTGATCCCGTCGTTATTGGCAATATGTAACGCCTTCAAGCGCTTGCCCGCCTTGCGGATAAATGCCTTTTGATCCCCGTCGGTCAGGTTTAAGTGACCCGTGTCAAGGCAGATGCCGAAGCGATCGCTCCCAAGGCGCTCGATCAGGTATAACAGGTCGTCCACGCCTTGTACGGGGCGCGCGTCAGGGTCGTCCTCATTTTCGGGGCGGAGATTTTCAAGGCAGACCGTCACGTCCTTCCCCTCCACGTGAGCGGCAAGCAGACGAAGACGCTCCAGATTTTGCTCCAAGCGATCCTCCTTGGTGAGACCGCTTCCCTCTAACATATCGCAATGTAAGACCATGTTTTTGATGCCGATGGCCTCGTACATATCGATCCATCGGCAAAGGATGTCTACCGCCTCGGGGCAAGAGCAGATGTTGCTTCTTAACCAAAGGTGTCCTTGGGTCATATCAAAGCTTCTTTCCTCCAAAAAGGCACGAAGTGCCTTTCCCGTTTTGATCACGTCCGTATCGCGGTCGATCAGCTCCTGACCGTGCTCGGTGGAAAGCTCGGAGGCGTAAATGCCGTCCTTGATAAACTCCTCTACGGCCCCCTCGATGGGAAACTCCCTGTAATAACCCGACCAAATGCTCAGCTTAGTATTCATTGCGCCCTCCTGAAAAGAAATACCTATTCATCTTATTATAGCACGCAAGGGCAAGCCCTGTCAAGGAGATGAAAACAAAAAAGAGGCCGAAGCCTCTTTTTTGCGGTGTTACGCCAATCGCACGATGATCAGGTGAGCCGAATTGGGGCTTGTGCCGCCCGCGGCGGCCGTCAGGGTGATCGGCTCGGCGGCGGCAGGATTGCGCACCGTCAGCACCAGACCATCCCCGGGGGTCGTTACGATGCTCATACCGATCAAGTGAGAGGTACCCCCATCACGCCCCACCAGCGTATAATCAAGCTCCGCGCCGCCCAGCGTCAGCACCAGCTGACCCGTTTCCGTTACACTGGTGTTGAAAAGCACGAGATACGTGCCCGCCTCGGTCAAAACGAAGGAGGAGTCCGACAGGCGTGTGACGCTACCATCCGTAGGACCGTCCTGCGGAAACGCCACGTCATCACCGGGCGCTATCGCTCCCACATTGTCAGAGGGCATCAGGGCGTAAAAGTCGGCATAGCCAAGCACGCCACCCGGGATACCTTGCGGTCCCTGCGGCCCCGTTGCACCCTGCGGGCCTTGGGGGCCCGTAGCACCTGTGGCACCCGTTGCGCCTGTGGGACCGGCAGGGCCTTGGGGTCCTGTTTCTCCTTGCGGCCCTTGTGGGCCGATAGGGCCAATGGGACCCGTAGCACCGATGGGGCCTTGGGGGCCTGTTTCTCCCTGCGGCCCTTGCGGGCCGATAGGG
>JAZRGD010000099.1:0-89325 GCA_045644045.1 Eubacteriales bacterium | reverse complement strand
AGGCGTTACCTACGTCACCTACTCCGTTGGCATGAACGGCCAGGAAAGCACTGAGGTTCGTACCGTTGACGCAAGCGGCAACACTTGGCTGCGCAGCCAGGCGACAGGTGTGACGCAGTGGTTTACCCTCTTTAACGGTGTAGCTGCCGACGTGTACGCCATCCGTGTGTATAGCGGCAATCTTACGGCGGATGAGAGAAACCAAAACCATTTCGTTGACCTTTTGGCTTATTACGGCGTGGCCATTCCCAAAGGTATGAGTGATTTTTCTCCCCTCGTCTCTTTGGCGGAGAAGTATGCCTCCTACCCCTTTTATGCTGACGACACGATGTATAATGAAGCAAAGGAAATTCTTGCCGCGGATATTTTTGGTTTGGGCATCGATCTGAAAACGGATTACGATTCTCTTTACGTGAGCAACGGTCTGACGGCACTGTACACCGCCTTTGGCGGGGACAGCTCCGTTGATGTGGTGACCGGCGTTTGGCAGGACAAAAAGGGCGAGAATGACGCTGTTCTTTGGTCTGCGGGCGATGATCTGACTTGGATGAAGGGTACGCGCGGCGGTGTGACTAACAACGTTTCGCAAGCAACCTTCAAGGAGGGAGACACCTCCTCTCTGATCGGTATTCAGCTGTCTAACAGCTTCCGTGACCTTGCAAGCTTTACCGTGGAGGCGACCGCCGTGTTCCACCCCATCGGAGACGAGAACGATCAGATCGCTCAAAGCTGGGCAACTAAGGACGCCTTCCGCTTTGACGTGTTGTTTGGCAATTTCGCGGCTAACATTTATACTTCCGATGCGAATACGCAAATGAGCATTTATTGGAAGACACAGCCTGAGAATCCGTGGTGGAACACGGCAAACAATCCTTACTATCGTGATACCACTCTGAACGCCATCCGCACGGCGAATGGGGGTGCGGCACCCGGTGTGACCCTTCACGCCAACAAGATCACGGCAGAGAGTGAAGGCGTTACCTACGTCACCTACTCCGTTGGCATGAACGGCCAGGAAAGCACTGAGGTTCGTACCGTTGACGCAAGCGGCAACACTTGGCTGCGCAACCAGGCGACAGGTGTGACGCAGTGGTTTACCCTCTTTAACGGTGTAGCTGCCGACGTGTACGCCATCCGTGTGTATAGCGGCAATCTTACGGCGGATGAGAGAAACCAAAACCATTTCGTTGACCTTTTGGCCTTCTACGAGGTGGAGATCCCTTCCGCCTTGACGCCCGATACGGACAATTTCAAGGCACTGGCCGCTTCGTATGCTTCCGAGAGCTTTTGGTTGGAGGAGCAGGATTATAAAGAGGTAAAGAGTAGCCTTGAAGCCGCCATCGAAGGCTTAAATATGATCGTTCTGCTGGACGAGAACGACGGGGAGATCCTCAGCGAATATGTGACGGAGGATACCTACAGCCTGCCTACGACTCTTGACGGTCATGCTCTGATCGGCTGGTACAGCGACAGCGACGACGTGCTGTACGCCCCCGGCGATACCGTGGACGTGTCGGGAACGACGACCTTCTACGCCGTGGGCGTAGCAGAGGACTTTATGACCACCAACACCTCCTATGGCATCCGCGTATACGAGGATGAGGAGGGTGTCGCCAAGGCGGGTATTCGCTTTACCGCCACCGTAGACACGAAGGCTTTCGAGGTAGCCGAAGACATCTTTGGCATCACCGTAAAGAATTACGGTATTCTGGTTGCCCCCAAGGTCTACGTGGACGCCGCGGGCGCCTTCACGGTAGAAGCCCTTGAACGGTTTGCTTGGGATGAAAGACTGAGCAGTGTGGCGTATTTGGCCATTTCCAGCGGCCTTACTTTGTACGACATGGCGGATCCCTCAGCCTCCGTGGTGGCGGGCAGCGTGGTGAATTTCAGCGAGGTCACCCTGAAGAACAACCCCGATTTCGTAGCCGTCGGCTTCGTAGAGCTGGATACGGACGGCGTGAACGGCTGTGACACCATTCTTTACGGTGCCTACGATCCCGCCACGGCCGTGAAATTTAAGAGCGTGGCCGTCGATGCCCTGGATAAGCTGGCAATCACCGACCCGAGCTACGCCCTGCTCGAAGAATTAATTGCCTCCTTCGCTTCCTGAGTTTGTCGTCTTTCTTTTCCTCTCAGACGGTAGATTCAATTCGCGCGACTCCTATATAAATAAAAAAGAAAGGAGCCTTCGCAAGGCGAAGGCGGGTCGTATCCGTGGCCGTCACGCCACGGATACGATTTTGGAAAAATCATGAAAAAACGATACGATGCTCCTGCTGTGAGCGAAATGACGGTGGGCACCGAGGACGTGATGCTGTTTTCGGGCGAGCTGATCTTTGGCGGAAGCGATCCTTATAAGAGCGATATTAACTGGGATGCGCTTTGATCCTGCAAACCTCCGCAAGGATGGCTTGCGCTGAAGGGACGCTTGACGCGATCCCATAGTATTTTAACCACGAAGAAGACGTTGCTCTTTACGCGACGTGAAAGGAGAATGCTGTGAAATACGTGAGAATTCTTTGTCTTGCGCTTTGTCTTGTTATGGTGATGGGGATGCTTTTGTCCTGCAACGACGGATCGGATCCCGCGCCACCTGAACAAACGCCGAGTAGCTGGGACGAGGTGGATTTTGAGGGTGCGACATTGACGGTGAGCGTGTCGAAAAACCAGGACGATGAGGTTACCTTCTGTCCCGGTGACATATACACCAAGGGGCCGGACAACCAGGCTACCAGCGATACCATTGCCAAAAAGGTGTTGGCGCGCAACAAGCGGACGGCCGAGGAATTGGGCATCAAGGTGGTGTACGAGACCACCAACTGGCGTTATAACCAAATCATGGATCATCTTGATATGTTGGTGGGCGGAGATGCCGAGGATGCCCCCGATGTGTATCACAATGATATTTATGCTATGGTGCAGGCGATGCTGGCGGGATATCTTTGGAACGTGTCCAATCCCGGAAAGGATGCCTCCGGCAGAGAGGTGTTCAGCTTCTTTGATTTTGAGAAGGATTGCTGGTATACGGATTATATGGAGGGCGCAACCTTCAATAAGGATAAGATGTATATACTGGCGGGTGACTACAATATCGACATTCTTCGCTACGCTTGGGTGTTTTTCGTAAACAAAAACTTATGGGACGCTACTTATGCCAACTACGATTACGGTACATACGAGGAAATGTGTGAGTACATTGTAGACACGGGCGATTGGTATTACGACGATATCGTGGTGCTTTCGGATCTCGCGCACCGAGACGGAACGAGCGGCACTCAGGGTGTTACCGATAAAACGGATGCACAGATCGGCTGTTGTATCAACGGAAACGGCCCCCGTGTTTTTGTTTGGGGAAGCGGCTTGTCCTTGTATGAATGGACTAAGAATGGAAAGCAATGCGCCGTAGGCGAGGGAATACCCTCCTTTGTGGGTGTGGACGACATTGGCGATTATGTTCGCTTGGGCGAAAAGTTTACGACCTTGTACAATGCCAAGGGCGTTTTGGCCAAGAATATGAATAAGAACGAGTCCACCGTGATGTTTATGGACGGTAAGACGGTAATGGCCATGGTACAGTTGGGCGAAATGGAGTCGGAGCAAATGCGCGGAACAGACTTCGGACGCGGTATTTTGCCCTTCCCGCGTTTTGATAAGAGCGTCAAGCGTTTCACCACGATGGTACACGACCAGGCTGAGGTGGACACCGTGCTGAACAATGCTTCCAGCTTCGAAATGGCTTCCGCATTTTTGCAGCACATCAACGAGGGGAGCAAGGATATCCTCAACATGTACTACGAGGAGGTGCTGAAGTTCAAGTATAACGACAGTCCCGGGGCGAGAAAGATGATTGATATCGTATATCAAAGCTCTGTACCGCCCTTGGATTCCGTACTGGCCGCCCGTGTTTTTGATCGTGCAGGTGGGGGTACTGCGGGGAGCGCGAGCTATATCTTCGTTTATTACGAGGAGGATGCAAGACTCAACCGCCTTTGTTCCTTCTCCGGTACTTATGCGGGCATCCGCGATGCCTTGCAGTCGGCGCTCGAGGATATTTTAGAGGATTTTGATAAGCTGCAATGATTCTTTCACGAGCCGGGCGCGCCCGGCTCGTTTTCTTTTTTAAAATACAGCGACAGCACGGGGAGGGGATTGACAAAAAGGAAAATGTGTGGTAAAATAACAAAAGCAACGATCTGCCGAGAGGCAGACAATAGGAGGAAAAAATGAAAGTAAAGAAGCTTTTGTGCCTTGCGATGGCATTTTTGATGCTGTGCGGCTCTCTCGTAGCCTGCGGTAGTGATGATGATGTCCCCCCGGGTGGCGAAAAGGGAGACGATTGGGCAAACTTGGATTTTGAGGATTCCGTGCTGACCATTAGCGTTTCCGTCAACGACCCCAACCAGGTCACCTTTAAGAACGCGGGTGTTTACACCAAGGGTCCCGACGAGGGCGCGGTCAAGGAGACCGTCCAAAAGAAGGTCCTTGCCCGTAACAAGAAGGTGGCCGACGACCTGGACATCGTCGTTGAATATCAGCCCACCAACTGGACCTACGACCTGATTCCCGGCCATCTTGAGCAGCTGGTAGGCGGCGCGGCCGAGGATGCCCCCGATATTTACAACAACGACATTTGGGGCTTGGTGCGCGGCATGATGAGCGGCTACCTTTGGAACGTGACCGATCCCGGCTACGATGCCAAGGGCAACAAGGTGACCAGCTACTTCGACTTCTCTCATGAGGCCTGGTACAAGGAATACATGGACGGTGCCACCTTCTCCAAGGATAAGCAGTATCTTTTGGTGGGTGACTACAACATCGACATCATCCGCTTCGCTTGGGTATTCTTTGTAAACATCGACGCTTGGGACGCCACCTTCGGTGGCTTTGACGTAGAGGGCGGCGAGTGGGGCTACAACACCTACGAGAGTGCTTGCGAGTACATCGAGGACACCCACGACTGGTTCTTTGACGAGGTCATTCTCCTGGCGGGCATTGCCCACAACGACGCGGGCGGAAGCTCGCAGGGTAAGACCGACGTGGACGATGCGCAGATCGGTCTTTGCCTTAACAACCTGTCTCCCCGTATCTTCTCTTACGGTAGCGGTGTCTCCTTCTTCGAGTGGACCAAGAACGGCAAGGAGTGTGCTCCCGGTGAGGGTACACCCGCTTTTGTGACCGATACTACCGATTTGGGCAAGGTTAGCGTTAAGTACACCGAGCTGTATAATGCGGCCGGCGTGCTTCCTCTTCCCAACTCCGTTATTGAGTCCACCACCATGTTCATGGACGGTAAGATGGTCATGTCCATGGCAGAGCTGGGCGAGATGGAGTCCGAGGAGATGAGAAAGACCAGCTTCCAGCGCGGTATTTTGCCCTTCCCCCGCTACTCCCGCGAGCTGGATAGCATTACCACCGTCGTTCACGACCAGGCGGAGGTGACCGCCATCCTCAACAATGCCAAGAGCTTCAACATGGCCTCTGCCTTTATGCAGTACGTCAACGAGGAGAGCGTGGCGATCTTGGACGTGTACTACGAAGAGGTTTTGAAGTTTAAGTACAACGACAGTAAGGGCGCGCGCGACATGATCGACCTGGTGCACGATACCATCGACAATCCCTTTGAGTCCGTGATGCAGCCCTACCTTTGCAGTGCGGCAAGCGCCACCCAGTTGTACTCTTATTTCGAAATGGATGCCAAAAACAACAAGACGTCCTTTAAATCCAACTACGACGGTGCCCGCGGTAAGCTGCAGACCCAGCTTGAGACCGCTCTTGCTGATTTCGGTAAGCTTCAGTAATGTAAAAAGAATAAAAAAGAACGGATCCTCTCGGATTCGTTCTTTTTTATTTAAAACTTTGGTGAAGAATGGCTTTTGACTGCTTTCACTCTTTTTCGCGGATAGCGGATATTAATATCGTGCAAAGAAAAAAGCAATTTGTTAATATCGTTTATTGCGAAAAAGCAGTATTCCTTATATAATAAATAAAAAACCTGTTTTTTGACGTTAATTCCGTGCAAGTGGGTAAGGCGTGTCTCTTTCTCATCGAAGTGGCAAAGCGTAAGCCCGACGAGGGGATGCTTTTTCGTAAAAACGCAAAAAAGTTGGCAAATGTTTGTTTTGTGATGCTTTTTATCGGGTTTGTTATATCTTTTTTTGCGGTGAATATGGTATAATGAACCTAGAAGCGGCTCTTGCGCAAGGGAAAAACAATTTGTTTTTGCCTTTCCTTGCGGTACAAAAATGAAAAGGGGATATGGAAAAATGAAGCGATTTTTATCTTTGCTGTTCGCTTTTTCTCTTCTGCTCGGTTGTCTCGTTTCCTGTAACGACGGCGGCGACGTGGTAGACGGTGACGAGGGCTACGACGGCACCTGGGAGTCTATGGATTTCGGCGGTGAGACGCTGACGGTCAGTGTCTCTATCAACGATCCCAACCAGGTTACCTTTAAGAACGCGGGAATCTATACCAAGGGACCCGACAACGCTTCTACCAGCGAGCCCATCCAAAAAAAGGTCCTTGCCCGTAACAAGAAGGTGGCAAAGGATCTGGATATCACCTTGGAGTACCAGGAGACCAATTTGGGCTACAGCAGCATTCTGGCGCATATAGAGCAGCTGGTAAGCGGCGACGCGGAGGATGCGCCCGACATTTACAACAACGATATTTACGCCTTGACGCGCGCCATGATGAACGGCTATCTTTGGAACGTGACCGATCCCGGTCTTGATGCCAAGGGCGACAAGGTGAAGAGCTTCTTTGATTTCAACCATGAGGCCTGGTATAAGGAGTACATGGAGGGGGCTACCTTTCACAAGGATAAGCAATACCTCTTGGTGGGCGATTATAACGTGGACATCATCCGCTTTGCCTGGGTGTTCTTCGTTAACATCGACGCCTGGGACGCCACCTTCGGCGGCTTTGACGTGGAGGGGGGCGAGTGGGGCTACAACACCTACGAGAGTGCCTGTGAATACATTGACGAAACGGGCGACTGGTATTTTGACGAGGTCATCGCGTTGGCGGGCATCGCCCACAACGACGCGGGCGGAAGCAAGAGGGGCGCAACCGATATAAACGACGCACAGATCGGTCTCTGCCTTAACAATCTGTCCCAACGCATCTTCTCCCAGGGTAGCGGCGTTTCCTTCTTTGAGTGGACCAAGGACGGCAAGGCCTGCGCGCCCGGCGAGGGTACACCCGCCTTTGTGGTCGATACCACCGACCTGGTGGCACTCAGCCAGAAGTATACCGAGCTGTACAATGCGGGCGGTGTGCTGAATATCGACGCCGTTCTGGATTCTACCACCAAGTTTATTGAGACGGGTAAAATCGTCATGTCCATGGCGGAGCTGGGCGAGATGGAGTCCGAGCAGATGCGAGACACCGCCTTCGAGCGCGGCATTCTCCCATTCCCCCGCTATTCCCGCAACGTGGAGAACATCACCACCGTGGTACACGATCAGGCAGAGGTGACTGCCATTCTGAATAACGCGAGAAGCTTCAACATGGCCTCTGCCTTCATGCAGTACGTGAATGAGGAGAGCGTGGAGATCTTGGATATATATTACGAGGAGGTCTTGAAGTTTAAGTACAATGAGAGCCGCGGCGCGCGCAAAATGATCGACGTGGTGCACGACTCCGTCCAAAACCCCTTTGAGTCGGTCATGCAGCCCTACCTTTGCGGCGCGGCGGGCGCGACACAGCTACATCAGTATTTTTACAGGGACGCCGCCGGAAAAATGACCAAATTCAAGTCTAACTACGACGGTGCGCGCGGCACACTGCAGACTCAGCTTGAAAAGTCTCTTGCGGAGTTTGCGAATCTGCAATAATACAAAGCCCAAAGCGTTCGCGCGGCGAATGCTTTGGGCTTTTCCGTTTTACCGACACGGCGCGGGTCGCGGTTCGGTTTTTGAAAATGCCCGATTATAGTAGAAAAACACCCAAATATAGTAGAAAAATATCCAATTTCTGTCGGAGGCCTTCTTCAATATTGACAAAAATGGCGATTTGTGATAGAATGATAACGATAATATGCGCATTATCCCGTCACGGGACGGGAGAAGGAGGAAAAATGAAGATCAAGAAAATCGCGTGCTTTTTGCTGGCGTTCGTTCTGCTTTGCGGCACTCTCGTCGCTTGTAATGACGGTGGCGGTGGCGGGAACAACGGCGACGATGAATACGACGGAACGCTCGCTTCTTTGGATTTCAAAGGAGAGACCCTCGAGGTCTGCGTGTCCGCTTGTCAGGATAAGGAGGTCAGCTTCCGTCCCGGCAACGTGTATACCAAGGGACCTGACACAGCTTCCACGTCCGAGCCTATTACGAAAAAGGTTTTGACGAGAAACAAAAAGGTGGCGGATGATCTGGGCATGAACTTGCAGTACTCCACGGTGAATCTTTGGTACCACGAGATCATGCCGCACTTGGAGGTGCTTTTGGCGGGCGATGGCAGTGACGCGCCCGACGTGTTTCACAATGATGCTTACGCCATGTCGAAGGCTATGCTGAGCGGCTATCTTTGGAACGTTTCGAATCCGGGACTCGATGCCAAAGGAAACGAAGTTAAAAGCTATTTTGATTTTGGCAAGGATTGCTGGTATAAGGACTACATGGATGGCGCGACCTACCAAAAGGATAAGAAGTATCTGGTGGCGGGCGATTACAATCTGGATATGGTCCGCTATGCCTGGGTGTTCTTTGTGAATATCAATTTGTGGGACGCCAGCTTCGGCAGCTTGTCCGAGGAGGATGGCTGGGGCTTTAACACCTACGAGTCCGCTTGCGAATTCATTGAAGACACGGGCGACTGGTTCTACGACGACGTGATCACTTTGGCCGGCATCGCTCACAACGACGCGGGCGGAAGTGCCCTGGGCAAGACCGACGTAAAAGACGCGCAGATCGGTTGTATTCTGAGCGGTAACTACTACCGTATGTTCTTCCTGTGCAGTGGAAACTCTCTGTACGAGTGGACCAAAAACGGCAAGACCTGCGCTCCCGGCGAGGGAACGCCCTCGTTCATCAGACGTGAGGATACCGACGAGATCATCAAGGTGGCCAATAAGCTTACGCAGATCTACCACTCCAAGGGCATTTTGCCCCACGTAGATCATTACGACGGTCACGTTAAGCTCTTTATGGAGGGCAAGGGCGTGATGGGTATGCTTTACTTGGGCGAGATGGAGTCCGAGCAGATGAGAAAAACCGACTTTGATCGCGGTATATTGCCTTTCCCCTCTTATTCCACCAAGGCGGAGATCACCACCATGGTTCACGACCAGGCGGAAGTAGATACCATTCTGAACAATGCCTCTTCCTTTGCTATGGCTTCTGCCTTCTTGCAGTACGTCAACGAGCAGAGCAGAGACATTCTGAACATGTATTACGAAGAGGTTCTGAAGTTTAAGTATAACGACAGCAAGGGCGCGCGCGACATGATCGACATAGTGTATGAGACCGTAGCATCCCCCTTCCATATGCTTTCGGACTTCCAGGTCTATGATGGAATCACTGCCCCGGGCTTTAAGAATCTCCATTTGCTCTTTCAAGCAGACGCTCAGGCAAACAGAGACAGTACCTTCTCCAGCTGGTATGACTCCTACAGAGATGCCTTGCAGAATGCTTTGGACGAAGAACTCGGAAAATTCAACGCCTTGCAGTAAGGTGTCTGTCTGACAGATTTCTTTATATTGATCGTAAAAAGGGCTGAGCAAATGCTTGCATTTGCTCAGCCCTTATTTTTCGTCAGCGTCTCTTTTTCTTTCCGCAAAACACGCGGCGAAAGAGAGGTAAAAGAAGCCTTGGCGGCTTAAAGACCATAATTTTCATAAGTAAGCACCGCGGGCGGGGGTGAGCCGTCCGTCCTTCAGCGTTTTTGTCCCAAGAAGAAAAGCAATCCTATGGCGACGATGAGAAGTGCCTCGATCACCACCAGTACCTTGTCGGGAAGGAAAAAGGATACGAGGATCCCAAGACCAAAGGTGAAGATAGAGATCCCAACGATCTTACCCAGCGAAACACATTTCATACGTCGCCTCCTTACTTTGCTTTGTAACATTGTATGCAGGGCGAGCGCGAAAAGTGCCTGTCTTTTTCTTTTTGTGAAAGGTTTCTTGCCGTGCTTGAGGAGCTGCAATCATACGAGGCCCAAAGCGTTCGCCGTGCGAACGCTTTGGGCTTTTCCGTTTTGCCGATACGCGCGGGACGCGGTTTGGTCTTTTGAAGAGAAAAGACCCGATTTTTGCAAAATACCCGATTTTTACACAAAAATACCCAAATCTTATTAATCCCTCTGCTCCGCATTGACAAAAATAAAAACGGGTGATAAAATGATATACGGAAGTATACGTATCATCTCGTAACGAGATGGGGAAAAGGAGAAAACCATGAAGATCAAGAGAATCGCATGCTTTTTGCTGGCGTTCGTTTTGCTTTGCGGCACTCTCGTTGCTTGCAATGGCGATGACGGCGACAAAACCGACGGTGATGACAAATACGACGGTACACTCACTTCTTTGGATTTCGGAGGTGAGACCTTAGAGGTCTGCGTGTCCGCCTGCCAGGATAAGGAGGTCAGCTTCCGTCCCGGCAACGTGTATACCAAGGGACCCGACAACGCCTCCACGTCCGAGCCTATTACGAAAAAGGTTTTGGCGAGAAACAAAAAGGTGGCGGATGAGCTGGAGATTACCGTGCAGTATTCGACGGTGGACCTCTGGTACAATGAGATCATGCCCCATTTGGAGGTGCTTCTGGCAGGTGACGGCAGTGACGCGCCCGACGTGTTCCACAACGACGTTTACGCCATGTCGAAGGCCATGCTGAGCGGCTACCTTTGGAACGTTTCGGACCCGGGCTACGACGCCAAGGGGAACGAGGTCAAGAGCTATTTTGATTTCACCAGCGATTGCTGGTATCAGGAATACATGGAGGGCGCGACCTATCACAAGGATAAGATGTACATTCTGGCGGGCGACTACAACCTGGATATAATTCGCTACGCCTGGGTGTTCTTTGTAAACGTCAATCTGTGGGATGCCAGCTTCGGCAGTCTCTCCGAGGAGGACGGCTGGGGCTTTAACACCTACGAGTCCGCTTGTGAATACATTGAAGATACGGGTGACTGGTTCTACGACGACGTGATCACTCTGGCGGGTATCGCCCATAACGACGCGGGCGGAAGCGCGCAGGGTAAGACCGACGTAAACGACGCGCAGATCGGTTGCATTTTGAACGATAACTACTACCGTATGTTCTTCCTGTGCAGTGGAAACTCTACGTACGAATGGACGAAAAACGGCAAGCCTTGTGCGCCGGGTGAGGGAACTCCCTCATTCATCGGTCGAGAGGATACCAGCGAGATCGTGGCGTTGGGCAATAAGGTCACCGAGATCTACAACGCCAGGGGCATCATTCCCTTCGTGGATTGGTACGACGGCCACATCAAGCTTTTCATGGACGGCAAGAGCGTGATGGGTATGCTCTACCTTGGCGAGATGGAGTCTGACCAGATGAGATCCGTGTCCTTCCAGCGTGGCATTTTGCCATTCCCCTCTTATTCGGGCAAGGCAGACATCACCACTATGGTGCACGACCAGGCAGAGGTGGATACCATCCTGAACAATGCCAACTCCTTCGCCATGGCTTCCGCCTTCCTGCAGTACGTCAACGAGGAGAGCGGAGACATTCTTAATACGTATTATGAGGAGGTTCTGAAGTTCAAGTATAACGACAGCAAGGGCGCGCGCGATATGATCGACATGGTGTACGGTACCATAGCGTCTCCCTTCCATATGCTTGCGGACTTCCACGTCTATGATTCGATCACCGATGAATCGATCAAGGGAATGAGCTTGAAGGAATGCTTCAAGGGCGACGCGGTGGCAAACAGAGACAGCACCTACTCCAGCAAATACGCCTCCGTCAGAGATAGTCTGCAGACGGCCCTTGAAGAGGTGTTGCGGAAATTCAACGCCCTGCAATAAGGCTTTCCCCGACGGGCTTTTCACCTATTAAAAGAGGGCTGATCAACGCTTGCGTTGATCAGCCCTCTTTTTGCTTCGTTGGCTCTTCTTTTTTCTCCCGCAAGGCGGGTGGCGAAGGAGAGCTAACGGCAGACTTGGCGGCTCAAAGACCGTAATTTTCATAAGTAAGCACCGTGGACGGGGATGGATCGCCCGTCCTTTTTCTGTGAAAAAACGTCAGGAAAGGGCGATCCGCAGCCGTTCCGCCGAAACGCACCGTCCCGTTTCCTCTACGGAGAACAGGACACCGTCGGCAAACAGCGCGCCGTCGGCAGGGGAGAAGCGGGAGGAGATGCCCGTCAGATAGCGGCGCATCACCGCCTCCTCGGCAATGCCGAGAATGCCGTCCTCCGCGCCGCACATGCCAAGATCGGTCACGTAGCCTGTGCCACCCTTCAACACGCGGCAGTCTGCCGTGGGAACGTGGGTGTGAGTGCCGAAGATGGCGGAGAAGCGGCCGTCAAAGTGATGGGCAAGGGCGACCTTTTCGCCCGTGGCCTCGGCGTGAACGTCCAAAATGGAAAGGTCGTAATTGCCTTCCTCTCTTTTTAAAATGCGCTCCACCGTCTCAAAGGGGGAATCAAGGGGAGGCTCCATGTGAACTCTGCCCATGACGTTGACCGCCAAAAGGCGGTATCCCTTCACGTCTAAGACGGTGTAGCCCGCGCCGGGTGCCGCGTCGGGATAATTGGCGGGGCGAAGGATACGGGTGTCATGCTCCAGCATCCCGTGGAGGAATTGGTTTTGGAGGATGTGATTGCCTCCCGTTAGCAGGTCAGCCCCCGCGTTCAGGAGTCTGTGCGCCACCTCGGGGGTGGGGCCCATGATAAAGCCCGCGTTTTCCGCGTTGACCGAAACGAAGTCCACGCCGTGCTTCTTGCGAATGCCCCAAAGGGCGGCGGACAGGGCTTCTGCCGCCTTGGGAGAGGTCACGTCTCCAATGGCTAATATCTTGATCATATGCGTTTCGCTTCGCAAACGAAGCCGTCCCTTCCTGTTTGAGTGAGATTTGAATGAAATTTGAGTGAAAAAGAGGGCCGTCCTTGATTCGGACAGCCCTCGCGGTAAATTATTTCGCGTAGTCGGTCACGCGGCTCTCGCGGATGAGGTTGACCTTGATCTGGCCGGGATATTCCATCTCGGCTTCGATCTTCTTGGCAATGTCTCTGGCGAGAATGGCCATTTTGTCGTCCCCGATGACCTCGGGCTTGACCATGATGCGGACCTCGCGGCCTGCTTGGATGGCGAAGGTCTTTTCCACACCGTCAAACTCACCGGCGATCTCCTCAAGCTTTTGCAAGCGCTTGATGTAATTCTCCATGTCCTCGCGGCGGGCACCGGGACGGGCGGCGGAGATGGCGTCGGCGGCCTGTACGATAAAGGCCAAGGGGGTCTTGGGCTCCACGTCGCCGTGGTGCGCCTCAATGGCGTGGATGATGTCCTTGTTTTCCTTATATTTCTTAGCGACCTCGACACCGAGCTGGATGTGAGAGCCCTCGGCCTCCTGGGTCAGGGCCTTTCCAATGTCGTGGAGCAGACCCGCGCGCTTGGCGGCGGTCACGTCCACGCCGATCTCGGCGGCCAGCATACCCGACAGAAGCGAGACCTCCACCGAGTGGCGAAGCACGTTCTGACCAAAGCTGGTGCGGTATTTGAGTCTGCCTAAGAGACGGGTCATATCGGGGCCGATGCCGTGTACGCCGGTTTCGAAGACGGCCTTTTCGCCTGCCTGCTTGATGGCGTTGTCTACCTCACGGCGTGCCTTTTCCACCATCTCCTCAATGCGGGAGGGGTGGATACGACCGTCCGCGATCAGCTTTTCAAGGGCGATGCGAGCGATCTCGCGGCGAACGGGATCGAAGCCCGAAACGGTGATGACCTCGGGAGTATCGTCGATGATCAGCTCTACGCCGATCAGCTGGTCAATGGAGCGAATGTTACGGCCCTCGCGGCCGATGATGCGTCCCTTCATGTCCTCGCTGGGCAGGGGAACGACGGAAATGGCAACCTCACTGACGTGATCGGCGGCACAGCGCTGAATGGCTTGGGACAAAATATCCTTGGCCTTTTCGCTTGCCTCGTCACGGAAGCGGGCGTCGTATTCCGCGATCTTAAGGGCGGTCTCGTGAGAGATCTCGTCCTCCACACGGTGTAACAGCTCCTCCTTTGCTTCCTCGGTGGTGCAGCCCGAAAGCTTTTCAAGCACCTCCACCTGCTGCTTTAAGGATTCCTCGATCTTGGCCTTCAGTGCCTCGGCCTCATCCTGCTTTTTTTGCAGGGTGGCCGCCTTTTGCTCAAGAGCCTCCGTTTTGCTGTCCAGCGCTTCTTCCTTCTGGGCAATACGCCGCTCTTGTCTCGAAACCTCTTTGCGGCGCTCCTTCAGCTCGTTTTCCGTTTCCGTCTTCATCACAAGGATCTCTTCCTTGGTTTCAAGCAACGCCTCTTTTTTGGTAGCGGCGGCATTTTGGACGGCTTCGGACAGAATACGCTTGGCTTCCGCCTGGGCGGAAACTAATTTTTGCTTGTCGGACTTCTTGCGGATGAGGGTGATCAGACCGAACAGCGCGAAGCCAACGACAAGACCGATGAGTGCATAAACCCATTCCATCTGGGGGAACCTCCTTTTCTTGTTTTACGGGATCCGACGGTCCTCGTCGGACGGTTGTGTCGTGATAGTATAAAAGGATATGAATTTAGGAGCCGCCGCCAATCCGATAGAAAGCCCGTCTTTTCACGGATGCCGTCGGTATCTACCCTGTATATTACTACAAGTTATATTATATAATAATCTTGCTTATCTGTCAAGAATAATGAGGCAACTTTTGCACCGTTGGGGCAAAAAATTCTTATTCTGTCGATGAATTAACAAAATATTCATAAAAAAGGAGAAGTTTCCTATTGACTTTTGAGTAAGAAAGTGGTACTCTAATAGTGCAAACGGATTAGCACTCTTACGCTTCAAGTGCTAAAAGCTACGAAAACGGAAGGAGAGCATGGGCAATGGACGAAAAAGAGCTGAGTGAACGAAAACGCTTTATTTTGCAAGCAATCGTGGAATCTCACATTCGTTACGGCGAGCCCGTTGGCTCTAAGTATTTGGCGGAAAATCAGCAATTGAGTTGTTCTTCTGCTACCATCCGTAACGAAATGGCGGAGCTGGAAAGCATGGGATACTTAGAGCAGCCTCACACCTCCGCAGGGCGAGTGCCAACGCCGAAGGGTTATCGCTTCTACGTGGATTCCATGGTAGAGAAGTATCATATGACCGCTCACGAGATCGAGCAGATCAACCGTACTCTTCACCAGAAGATCGGTGAGCTGGACAGGATCCTTGAGGACGCCTCCCGTCTCGCCTCCTCCTTTACCAATTATACCGCCGTCGCCATCAAGCCGAAGGCGGAAAGCACTGCGGTATCCCGCTTTGAGTTTGCGTATATCAACGAGCATTCCTTTGTCCTCGTGATCCTGTTCAAGGATGGGACGGTGAAGACCAAAAATATGTACACCCACCTGCGGGTGTCGGGCGAGGAGATCGCGGGATTTGTCAAGCTCTTGAATCTGGCCTTCGCGGGGCTTACGGGGGATGAGATCACCCTGCCGCGCATCTTAGAGGCTGAGCGGATCGCGGGCAATCTTGCCCCTCTGGTCCATCCCTCGGTCAAGGCCATTTACGAGGCCATGCGAGAGCTGGGCGGCGGCGACTTGAAGATCGACGGTGTAAACCACCTGTTAGAATATCCCGAGTATTCGGACGCGGGACAGCTAAAGGAAATGCTCTCCCTTCTTGAAAATAAGGAGGGCTTGCTTCGCTTGGTGTCCGCCGAGGACGAGGGAAAGGACCTGCAGGTGCATATCGGCGGCGACAGCGTACCGAACGCCATGAGCAACTCCGCCTTCATCTACCGCACCGTCCGTCTTGGCGGTAAGGTGGTGGGTGCTGTGGGCGTCATTGGCCCTTGCCGCATGGATTATTCCCGTGTCATTGCCATTCTCAACCATCTTTCGGAGGGAATCACCGACGTGATGGATAAGGAAGGCGACGCGGACGGTATGTTTTAGCGAAAAACAAGAGAAATATATACTATATATAAGGAAAGGAAAACGCCGTGGAAGAAAAGGAAACCAAGGTGGCGGAGGAGACCGTCGAGGAAAAGACGGAGGAGACCGCCGCACCCGAAGCGGAGTGCGAGGAAAGCAAGGGGTCTGCGAAAAAGAAGGGTGACTCCCTTAAAAAATGTAAAGCAGAGTTAGCAAAAGAAAGGGAAGAAAAGGAAAAGCTGGAGGCTGAGCTGGCAGAGGAGAAGGACAAATATCTTCGCCTTGCCGCTGAGTACGACAACTTCCGCCGCCGCAGTCAAAAGGAAAAGGAGGGGATCTACACCGACGCCATCGTGGACGCGGTGAAGGAGATATTGCCCTTCTTTGACAATCTGGAGCGTGCGGGGCAGTTCAAGGAGGCCGAAAAGGTAGCCGAGGGGCTTGCCATGATGGCCAAAATGTCCGACGGGATGCTGGAGAAGCTGGGTGTGACCCGCTTTGGCACCGTGGGAGAAAAATTTGATGCCACCTGGCACAACGCCGTGATGCATATAGACGACGAGGCATATGGCGAAAATGAGATCACCGACGTATTCCAGGTCGGTTATCGCAGAGGCGACAAGGTCATCCGCTTTGCGATGGTCAAGGTTGCAAACTAAACGAAGGATCGAATATATTAAAATAGAAACAATTTAACGTAATGGAGGAAATATATCATGGGAAAAATTATTGGAATTGACTTAGGTACCACCAACTCTTGCGTGGCTGTATATGAGGGCGGCGAGCCCATCGTGATCCCCAACCCCGAAGGATCGAGAACGACTCCTTCCGTGGTAGGCTTCGCAAAGAACGGCGAGCGTCTGGTGGGTCAGACGGCAAAGCGTCAGGCCATCACCAACCACGACGGCACCGTATCCAGCATCAAGAGAGAAATGGGCAGCGATTATAACGTGACCATCGACGGCAAGGGCTACACCCCCCAGGAGATCTCCGCTATGATCCTGCAGAAGCTGAAGGCGGACGCCGAGGCGTATCTGGGCACCACCGTGACCGAGGCGGTCATCACCGTCCCCGCTTACTTCTCCGACGCACAGCGTCAGGCCACCAAGGACGCGGGTAAGATCGCGGGTCTTGACGTAAAGAGAATCATCAACGAGCCCACCGCCGCCGCTCTTGCCTACGGTATCGACAAGGAGGGCGAGCAGAAGATCATGGTATTCGACCTGGGCGGCGGTACCTTCGACGTGTCTCTGCTTGAGATCTCCGACGGTGTGTTTGAGGTGCTTGCCACCGCAGGTAACAACCGTCTGGGCGGCGACGACTTTGACGCGCGCGTCATCGATTGGATCGCTGAGACCTTTATGAAGGAAAACGCGGGCATTGATCTGCGCAAGGATAAGATGGCCCTTCAGAGACTGAAGGAGGCCGCCGAGAAGGCTAAGATCGAGCTGTCCGGCACCATGAGCACGGTGATCAACCTGCCCTTTATCACGGCAGACGCCACCGGCCCCAAGCATTTTGAGGGCACTCTCACCCGTGCGAAGTTCGACGAGCTGACGGCTGACCTGGTAGAGGCTACCATGAAGCCCACCCGTCAGGTCATCTCCGACGCGGGCGTATCCGTTTCCGAGATCGGCAAGGTTCTTCTGGTAGGCGGCTCTTCCCGTATTCCCGCCGTACAGGAGGCCGTGAAGAAGTTCATCGGCAAGGAGCCCTTCAAGGGCATCAACCCCGACGAGTGCGTTGCCATCGGCGCGGCCGTACAGGGCGGCGTTCTGGGCGGTGACGTAAAGGACGTTCTGCTCCTCGACGTAACGCCTCTGTCCCTCGGCATCGAGACCATGGGCGGCGTGTTCACCCGCATCATTGACAGAAACACCACCATCCCCGTAAAGAAGTCTCAGATCTTCTCCACCGCCGCCGACAATCAGCCCGGTGTTGAGGTTCACGTTCTGCAGGGTGAGAGAGAAATGGCCGCAGGCAACACCACGCTGGGCCGCTTCAATCTGGACGGCATTGCTCCCGCTCCTCGCGGCGTGCCTCAGATCGAGGTTACCTTCGACATCGACGCCAACGGTATCGTAAACGTGTCCGCCACCGATAAGGGAACGGGCAAGGAGCAGCACATCACCATCACCTCCTCCACCAATATGTCCAAGGAGGACATCGAGCGCGCCGTGAAGGACGCCGAGAAGTTCGCTGAGGAGGACAAGAAGCTGAAGGAGGCCGTGGAGATCCGCAACCGTGCCGAGCATATGGCTTCTCAGGCCGACAAGACCCTTGACGAGATGGGCGACAAGCTCACCGAGGAGGATAAGGCTCCCGTCAAGGCTGCCGCCGAAAAGCTGAAGGAGACCCTGAAGGGCACCGACACCGAGGCCATCAAGGCCGACACCGACGCCCTTGAGAAGGCCTTCCACGCCGTAGCCGAAAAGATGTATCAGGCAAGCGGCGCGGCAGATGCCGCACAGGGCGCGCAGGGCGGCGCAAACGACGGCACCTACTACGATGCCGATTTCGAGGATAAGACCAACTGATAGACCAAAGCCTGAAGGGGAAGGCCGCGACGCGGCCTTCCCTGCGGGTATTTTTGAAAGGTGACAGCAATGTCGGAAAAAAGAGATTATTATGAAGTGCTGGGCGTGGCGAAGAACGCCACCGATGCCGACATAAAGAAGGCATACCGCGCCTTGGCGAAGAAATATCATCCCGATATGAATCCGGGCGACAAGGAGGCGGAGGCTAAATTCAAGGAGGCCAACGAGGCCTACGAGGTGTTGTCCGACGCCGACAAGCGCCAGAAGTACGACCAATACGGCCACGCGGCCTTTGATCCCTCCATGGGCGGAGGCGGCGGCTTTGGCGGCGGCTTCGGCGGCTTTGATTTCGGTGACATCTTCTCCTCCTTTTTCGGTGGTGGCGGAGGCGGCGGTGGCCGTCGCGCCCGCGGCCCTGTGGACGGAGACGACGTGTATGCCCGCGTGACCCTCAAGTTTGAGGAGTCGGTCACGGGTGTGAAAAAGGAGTTCTCCTATCGCCATATTGAGGAGTGTCCCGACTGTAAGGGAAGCGGCGCGGATAAGGGCTCTACGGTAGAGACCTGCTCGCAGTGCCACGGCTCGGGTCAGGTCACCACCCAACAGCGCACCATGTTCGGCGTGATGCAATCCTCCTCCCCCTGTCCCTCCTGTCGCGGCAAGGGAAAGACCATCAAGAATCCCTGCGGCAACTGTAGCGGCAAGGGGTACATCCGTGTGGAGAGAAGCATTGCCGTCTCTATCCCTGCCGGTATCGACAACGGAAACCGTATCGTGCTGAGAGGCAAGGGAGACGTGGGACGGAACGGCGGTGTTGCGGGGGACCTGGTGGTCGAGGTGACGGTCAGACCCCACAACCTTTTCCAAAGAGAGGGAGACAACATTTATTGCGAAATTCCCATCACCTTTACCGAGGCGACCCTTGGCGCGGAGGTGGACATTCCCACGCTGGACGGAACGCAGAAGTATGAGATACCCGAGGGAACGCAATACGGTACCTCCTTTACCATGCGCGGTAAGGGTATGCCCAACGTGAATACCAAGAGACGGGGCGACCTGATCTTTACCGTTACCATCGAGGTTCCGAAGAACTTAAACGAAAAGCAAAAGACCGAGCTTCGTGAGTTCGCCGCCTCCTGCGGGGAGAAGAACAACGAGAAGAAGACGGGATTTTTCAAGAAGTTCTTGAAGAAAAATTAAAAAAAAGGACTGTGCCGTGGCACAGTCCTTTTGCTTTTCTTTTTTATTCGAGCGTGTTCTTCTTGGCGTTCTTAGCGGCAACGACCACCATGCTTGCGAGTGCCCAGAGGGCGATGACGTTGGGGATGACCATCAGGTTATTGAACATATCGGTCAGCTCCCAAACCAGGTCGTTCTTGAAGGCGGAGCCGAGGAATACGAAGAGGGTAGCCAGAACGGAGTAAACCGTCACGGACTTCTTGCCGAAGAGGTTGGTGAAGTTTACCTTACCGAAGTAGTTCCAGCTGAGGATGGTGGAGAAGGCGAAGAACAGGAGACAGACGGCAACGAAGATGTTACCGATGACCGTACCTGCCGTAGCACCGAAGAGCTTGCTGAAGGTGAAGGCGAAGGCACTCTGCGCCATGGTGGCGTTGGAAATGCCCGCGTTGCCTGCCGCATAGGTCTCGGGGGTGATGGTGCCGTTGCAGTAGAGGGTGGAGATGACCACGAGAGCGGTCATGGTCAGCACGACGAAGGTGTCGATGAACACGCCGATCATGGCGGAGGTGCCTTGGTCGTGGGGCTTCTTTACGTCAGCAAGAGCGTGGGCGTGAGGGGTAGAACCCATACCTGCCTCGTTGGAGAACAGGCCGCGCTTAGCACCCTGGGTGATGGCCTTGGAGATGGCCGCACCGAAGGCACCGCCGACGAGAGCCTGAGGCGCGAAGGCATACTTGAAGATCATGCCGAAGGCCTTGGGTACGCTGGTGATGTTGATGCAAAGGACGAGAAGGCCGCCAACCAGATATATGATAGCCATCAGGGGAACCAGCTTCTCGGTAACGGAGGCCAAACGCTTAACACCGCCCAGCAGAACGAAGCCCGCGAAGGCGGCCACGATAGCACCGACGATGAGCATGATCCAGTTGAACTCGGTGTTGCCGATGGTGAAGGAGGCGTTAATGCCCAAGGAGCTGAATACGTTGGCGAAGTTGGAGGCGATGGAGTTGGACTGTACCATTGCGCCTACGAAGCCGAGGGCGATGATAGCGGCCACGGAGAAGAAAGCGGCGAGGAACTTGCCGAACTTGCCCTTAAACGCTGTCTTGATGTAGTAAACGGGACCGCCCTCCACAGAGCCGTCGGGGTTGGTCACGCGGGTCTTCTGCGCGAGGATCGCCTCGGCGTAGATGGTAGCCATGCCGAGGAAGGCGATGACCCACATCCAGAAGATGGCACCGGGACCACCGATGAGGATGGCGCCGCAGGCACCGACGATGTTACCCGTACCGACCTGCGCGGCAACGGCGGTGGCAAGTGCCTGGAAGGAGGAGATGCCGCCTTCCTTGCTTCCGCCCTTAAGCTTAATATTTCCGAATACGTTCTTCATGCCCTCGCCGAAGCAACGGACCTGAACGAAGCGGGTACGGATGGAGAAGTAGAGACCGGTGCCTACCAAAAGAACGAGCAGAACGTAGTTCGAGAGGTAGGTGTTGATGTTTGCCACGATGTTGAGTAAAAATTCTTGCATGGTATTTTTCCTTTCTTTTTATACCAAAAAATATAAACAAAACAAAAAACCGTCGGAATCCGACGGCATCGTGAAGAAAAAAGAATAGGAAAAGGGGAAGCGCGGGGGACGCTTATTTTTCCTCTGTCCTTTTGCCTGAGAGATTCGGCTTTCGCCTTGCACCTTCGGCACTCACACGGGGTGAGATTCTCCAGAGATTCCTCTGCTTTCGGTCCTATCCTTGCGGATTCCTGAGAGTATGACTCCTTCGGCACGCCTGACGGCGACTTTCCCAAAAAGCTTCATCGGATATGAATATGGGCATATTGTAGCACAAAGAAAAACGTTTGTCAATAGGAAAAATGAAAAAAAGAGAAAAAAAGAGAAAAAATGAAAAGCAACGTGTTTTTTGCGCAAAAAGATTGACAAATCACGCCTTTGAATATAAAATGGAAGGGAAACGCAAGGAAAAAGAAAAAGAGAGGCACGTCATGCATCCCATTAAGCATTTTTGCACCATTACGAAGCACCGCCACAAGGTGATACGCCATTGCTTCCGCGCAGGCATCGGTTGGCAGGGGCTGTTTCACGATCTGTCCAAATATACCCCTACGGAATTTATTCCCGGGGCAAAATACTATTTCGGTACCCGAAGCCCCAACGAGGGAGAACGGGAGAAAAACGGATATTCCCTGGCTTGGATGCACCACAAGGGGCGCAACCGACACCATTTTGAGTATTGGGTGGACATTGACCCTGTGAAGAAGGAATATGCTCCCGTGAAGATGCCCTTGCGCTTCGTGGTGGAGATGTTTTGCGACCGCGTGGCGGCCAGCAAAATATATAGCGGAAAGGGATATACCGACGACAAGCCCTTTTCCTATTTCGACAGAGGACGAGACCGTCGCCGCATCCATCCCGAGACCTCGGCTTTTCTCGAAAAGCTGCTTCGGATGCTGGCGGAGGAGGGGGAGAAGGCTACCTTTTCCTTTATCCGCTCTTACGTGAAAAAGAACAAGGATTATTAAAAAACCGCTTTTGTGTAAACAAAGCTTTACACAAAAGCGGTTTTTCTTATTTGTTTTCGTTGGTGGCCGCGATCAAGGCCTCCTTGTATGCCTTCAAGGATTCCTCTGCGGCGGCAATGTCCTCGCCGTACTCGGCACGGAAGGCGGCGGCGAAGCTCTCACTTCTTTTCTTCAGACCTGCCTCGATCTGCGCGGCCTTGGCCTCCAGCGCGGCCTTGACGTCGCCGTCAAGCGCGTTTTCGATGCCTTGCAAGGAGGCCTCGGCCCCTTGCAGGGAGGATATTAAGCCGACGATAGCGGTGGCGGCGTTTTCGCCCAAGGCGGTCAGAGCCAGAAGCGCGGTCTTGTAGGCCTCCTCCTTTTTCTCCAAGGCGGATAAGGCCTCCTCCATTGCCTCGCTGTCTGCGCCCAAGGCGGCGATAAGGCCCTTTTGCTCTAAGATCTCCGCTTTTTTGTCACGCAAAAGTGCCAAAGCCTGTTGATAAATGGAATCGGGGGCTACCAGCATTTCGTAGCGATAGTCCTCCAAGGCGGTTGCCGCCGATTCATATTTTTCCAAGGCGGCGGTGTAGGCATCGTGGGTCTCGCTGTGGGGCGCGCCGAGGGATTCGATGACCTTGGCGGTTTCTTCTCGCTCAGCGAAGGCCATTTCGTTCCTTTTGGCTTGCAGGTAAGCGTCGCGCAGGTCCTGCGTCAAGAGCCCTGCCGTTTCGGCACGACCTTCCGCTAAGGCTTGGTACAGCTCCTGATCGTTCAAGCCGTCTACCTCCTCCTTGGTGAGAAGGGTGGCACCTTGCGTCAGATCGCGGAGTGCCTTGACGTCCATGGAGGACACGCGCTCGATCCTGCCGCTGATGCCGTGAGAGACCATAACGCCGGATGCCTTCTTTTTCGCGCTGTCGTAGAGCTTTTCGGCATAATCCGAGTCGCCCGAAACCGAAAGGCGGAGGGTGTTGTCGCTTTCCTCGGCCGCGCCGTGGATCAGGTAGCCGGTGTCGGCCGCGATATTTACGATCCGCTCGACCGCCTCCTCGGCACTCAACCCCACGAAGGAGGCTTCACCCACCAAAAGCACGGCGGCCTCATCGTCAAGAGGGGAGACGGATAAGGTCTTGCCCTTGTTGTCCGCCAGGATCTCGATGGAGCAATTGGCCTCCACGGTGATGCGGCTGTATTCTCCCGTGACCGTTTCGGGTGGGGGAGCGATGCCATCATCACAGCTCCAAAGAGAGAGGGATGAGAGAAGCAACGACAGCGTCAAAGCCAAGGATAAAAGCTTCTTTTTCATAGGATACCTCGTTTTTGATTCGTTACTGTCAAATTTGATTAGTTACCGTCAAAAGGAATCTACCGTATTATAGCATGATTTTGCGAAAAAAGCAACCCGTTTGGCTCAAAAAGGCGAAAAGTGGGGCGAAAATGGGAATTTTGGGGCAAAAAAGTTGACGAAAAGTGGGTTTTATGTTAAAATGTGGGGGAATAGGTAAAATTACGGATCGGGGAACAGCGATGGGATATAAGGCCTCATATAAGACGGTGGGAAAAAAGACGCTCATAGAGTCCTTGCCGAAAAGCACCGAGGACCTGGTGGCACTCCCCAACGGTGCCTTTTACAGCGACGCGCCGTTGGAGCGGTTTTTGCACCGCATGATGCCCCTGACCCCCTCCAATTGCGTGGGATGCGGTCGTCGCATGCCCGACCCCTTTCGGTTTTGTCCGCGTTGTGAGCCTGAATACAGGAGAGCGAAGACCTGGCGTTGCGGCGTTTGCTCCCGCCCCGTTTCGGTGTGCGATTGCTCCTCGGCATATCTGTTTCGCAACCGTATCCCACGCGCCGCCAAGCTCATCCACTATCAAAGCGGAAGGAAGGACGCGGTGGAGAATTACATTATCTTCACGCTCAAGCGCAAGGACGAGCGGGTGCTTTTTCGCTTCTTTGCGGCTGAGCTGGAGGAGTCTGTGAGAAGGTTGATCCCCAAAAGCGGGGAAACGGTGCTGACCTTTATCCCAAGGCCCTGGGTCAGACGCGCCGAATACGGCTTTGACCAATCGAGACGCTTGGCCGAGGCACTCAGCGAGCGGTTGGGTATCCCCGTCGTCAGGACGCTTCGCCGCGCTCTCCTTACGCGAACGCAAAAGGAGCAGGAGACCATGAAGGAGAGAGTGGAAAACGCAAAGCGTTCCTTTCGCTATTGCGCGCGCGAGTCCCTTATGGGAAAGACGGTATTGCTCGTGGACGATCTCATTACCACGGGCGCGACCATGGTGGCCGCCGCCTCAATCCTGCGGAGCAACGGCGCGAAACGCATCTGCGCTGTCGCCATCGCCACTTCCATGCGGCATCCCAATATACGGTATGAGCACGATAAAAACACCCATATTCCGTGGTATGAGAATCGCTAAACCCTCTTTATTGTAAACAAAAGGTTACATTATTCGTTTAAAATATGATTTTTAAACGCGCGGAAGGCGGAGGCGATGGGGAAACGCTTCTTCATATCGGCGGGCGAGGCGAGTACAAAGCCGTCGGGAAGCGTGTCGCCTATGGGCATAAGAAAGCTGCTCATATGCCATTCCAAATGGGTGAAGATATGGGTGCCCGTGACCGATGCCAAGACACCCGTGGGGGAAAAGCCCAGGCGCGCGGCATAGGCCACGGCCTCCTCCTCGGATAAGGTACCCTCCGCGTTTGGAAACTCCCAAAGACCTGCGAGAAGCCCTTCGTCGGGTCGCTTGCGCAGGGCAAAGCGAGAGCCGTTTTCTCCCTCGGAGAGGAGGAGAAGGACGGTTCTTTTTTGTATTTTTCTTGCCTTTTTCGCGGCGCGGACGGGGATGGTGTCATATCCGCCCTCCTTGCCGACCTTGCAGTAGGCGAGAAGCGGACAGGCATCGCACCTCGGCGCGCCGTTGGGCAAGCAAAAGCGTTGGCCGATCTCCATCAGCCCCTGGGTCACGGCGGCAGAGGCGTCACCCGTGGGATATGCCGCTGCCAGGGCCTCGCGTGCGGCACGCTTTACGGAGGGGGAGGTGATCTCCTCCGTTACGGCAAACAGACGGGCGAGAATGCGCAGGACGTTGCCGTCCACGGCGGGGGTGGGAAGGCCGAAGCAGATGCTGCCGACGGCACCCGCCGTATATTCGCCAACACCCGGCAAGGCCAAAAGGCCCTCGTAGTCTTCGGGGAAGCGGCCGAGGGCTACCACGGCTTGCGCCGCGCGGCGCAGATTGCGCGCTCTCGCGTAGTACCCCAGCCCCTCCCAGCATTTAAAGAGGGTGTCATCGTCGGCGGCGGCCAAGGCCTCTACGGTGGGGAAAACGCTTAAAAATTTTTCATAATAGGGAATGACCGCTTCGATGCGGGTCTGTTGAAGCATGATCTCGGAGAGCCAAACGCGGTATGGCTCGCGGTCGGCGCGCCAGGGAAGTGCTCTGCCCTCTGCCAAAAAGAAATCGGCGACCGAGGGGAAAACGGTTTTTAACAGCTTGCTTGCAAACGGCATGGCGCGTCCTCCTTTGCTTTATATATGTTATCTTACCGCAAAAAAGAAGAAAAAAAGAGTAGAAAAAGCAAGCAAACTGTAAAATTTAGAAAAAATATAGGCTTACGGTTGACAAAAGCTTGGTTTTGCGGTAAAATATAATGTAATTTTATATTATTCTATATTTATAAGGAAAAAAGACATGAGCCAGAATTGTGAAAATAGCCGTTACGGCAAGATCTCCTTAGCGGGAGACTTAGGTAGCGGAAAAAGCACCGTATCCAAAATTCTCATCGAGCGCCTTGGCGCCACCTATTATTCCACGGGTGCCATCTGCCGCGCCATTGCCGCCAAGCACGGCATGGACATCGTGGAGATGAACCTGTACATGGAGACCCATCCCGAGATCGACACCGAGATCGACGACGGTCTGCGCGCCCTGTCCGACAAGGACGAGTGCATGATCATCGACTCCCGCATGGCTTGGCACTTCGTCCGTGACACCTTCAAGGTCTATATGACCACCGAGCTTGCCGAGTCCGCCAAGCGTATTTTGCGGGCGGGCAGAGAAGGGGAGACCGCTACCACGGTGGAGGAGCTGGCGGAGAAGATCCGCACCCGCAAGGCCAGCGAGAGAAAGAGATACGCCGAGATGTACGGTGTGGATTGCAAAAATCTTGACAATTACTCTCTGGTGGTGGACAGCACCTACGCTACCCCCGAGGAGGTGGCCGAGTGCATCCTCACCTGCTTTGCCGATTGGCAGGAGGATCACTCCCGTCGCTACGCCTATATCTGCCCCCGCCGCTTCTTATACCCCGACGAGGGCACGGATGAGGGCAGAGCCGCCAAGCTTTCCGAGCTTCTTGACGCGGGCGTGGACGCGGGCGACGCCTACGCCGTGGAATGTGACGGCGATATTTACCTGACCGACAACGCCGAGGTGGCCTTGGCACACGCCATTTCGGACGAGCCTCTCGTTCCCACCAAGCTCACCGTGGGTCAAAAGCCCTACGGTGTGTTCGTGCGCATGACCGACACCTTTTGACGGAGAAAGGATAACGATATGAAGAAACTCAAAAACAAAGCGGCCGCTCTCGTGGCCGAGGCGGCTTGCCGCCTGTTTGCCCCCGCCACTCTTACGGCGGAGGAGGTCGTGGGGATGCTCGAATACCCCCCCGACACCGCGATGGGAGACCTGGCACTCCCTTGCTTCAAGCTCAGCCGCGCCTTGCGCCGCTCTCCCGTGCAGATCGCCGCTTCCCTGGCGGAGGCTCTGTCCGACGAGGCCTTTTCCTCTATCGAGGCGGTGAACGGTTATTTGAATTTTAAAAAGAATGCTTCCGCCTTTGCCGCTCGCGTGGTGAATACGGTTCTCGAAAAGGGAGAGGCTTACGGCTCCCCCGCTTGCGGAGAGGGCAAAACGGTAGTCCTTGACTATTCCTCCCCCAACGTGGCCAAGCCCTTCCACATCGGGCATCTCGGCACCACGGTGATCGGTCACTCCTTGAAGCTCCTTCACGAGTTTGCGGGCTACTCCTGCGTCGGCATCAACCACCTTGGCGACTGGGGCACCCAGTTTGGCAAGCTCATTGTGGCCTATCGCAAGTGGGGCAACCGTGAGGAGATCGAAAAGAACGAGATCGACGCGCTTGTCGCTCTGTACGTGAAGTTCCACAGCGAGGCCGAGGCCGACCCTGCCCTCAACGACGAGGCAAGAGCCGAGTTCGCAAAGCTGGAGGCCCACGACGAGGAAAACCTGGCCCTTTGGCGTTGGTTTATCGAGATCTCCCTGCGCGAGTACCAGAAGACCTATAAGATGCTGAACATCTCCTTCGACAGCTACAACGGCGAGAGCTTCTACACCGATAAGATGCCCCGTCAGATCGAGAAGATGAAGGAAATGAACCTTTTGCAGCTGGACGACGGTGCGTCTGTCGTCAATCTGGAGGAGTGGAATATGCCCCCCTGCCTGATCCTCAAGAGAGACGGCTCCACCCTCTATCCCACCCGTGACATTGCCGCCGCCGTTTACCGCAAGGAGCATTACGGCTTTGATAAGTGCATCTACGTGACCTCTGCGGGACAAAGCCTTCACTTTGCCCAGTGGTTCAAGGTGGTAGAGCTGATGGGCTACGATTGGCACGACGGTCTTTTGCACGTGCCCTACGGCACCGTCAGCATCAACGGCGCGAAGCTGGCCACCCGTACGGGCAACGTCATTCTCCTCAAGGATCTCTTTGCCATGGCTATCGATAAGGTCAAGGCGATCATGAAGGAGAAGGGCTCCGCCACCGCCGACAACGACGCCGTTGCCGAGCAGGTGGGTGTGGGCGCGATCATCTTCTATTACCTCTCCAACGGCAGAATGCGCGACATCAACTTTATGCTGGAGGATGCGCTCACCTTTGACGGCAACACGGGCCCCTACGCGCAATACACCTACGCCCGTACCTGCTCCATTCTTGAAAAGGCGGGCGACAAGGGCAAGGCGGTCACGCCCGTCGCCATGTGCGAGGAGGAGGCGGAGCTTGCTCGCGTGCTGTCCCTCTTCCCCGAAAAGGTGGAGGCGGCCATCGCCGAAAGCGAGCCCTCCCTCATCACCCGTTATATTCTCGATCTTTGCGCCGCCTTTAACCGCTTCTATCACGAGTGCAAGATCCTCTCCGCCGAGGAGGCTGAGGTGGCGGAGAACCGTCTGGCCTTTACCCGCGCCGCAGGCACCGTGCTTCGCACCGCTCTGCGTCTGATCTGTATGCCCACCCCCGAAAAAATTTAAACAGGATATAGGAGAATATCATGTCAGGACATAGCAAATGGAATAATATCAAGCGCAAAAAGGAAAAGACGGACGCCGCACGCGCCAAGATCTTTACCAAGATCGGCAAGGAGATGGCGGTGGCCATCCGCGCGGGAGGCCCTAATCCCGATAACAACTCCAAGCTCCGTGAGCTGATCGCCAAGGCAAAGGCCAACAACGTGCCCAACGATAACATTGAGCGCGCCATCAAGAAGTTCAAGGACTCCGACGTGGTATACGAGGAGATCACCTACGAGGGCTATGGCCCCGCAGGCGTGGCCGTGATCGTTGAGGCCGCCACCGACTCCCGCAACCGTACCGCAGGTGACGTTCGCCACTATTTCGACAAGTGCGGCGGCAACCTGGGCGTGCAGGGATGCGTTGGCTTTATGTTTACCGAAATGGGTCTCATCACCATCGACGATGAGGACGAGGAGGTAGATGAGGAGGCCTTGATGGAGGCCGCTCTTGAGGCGGGTGCCGCAGACTTCAGCGGCGAGGACAACGTGTATGAGATCACCACCGAGGCAGACGACCTGGAGGCCGTCAGCGAGGTGCTTCGCGCGGCGGGCTACAAGATCACCACCGCCGAGCTGACCAAGATCCCCTCCTCCTACGTGACCATTGAGGACGAGGAGGCCGTTGCCAACATGGAAAAGATGCTCGACTACTTCGACGACTGTGAGGACATCACCGCCGTCTACCACAACTGGGAAAACTAAAAGAAAGCCGCTTGGCTCTGCGCAGCAGGAACCCAAGCAACATTTTTTAGAGAGAAAATTTCAAGAAAGAAATTTTCTCGGACGGGGAGGGGTCATTTGCTATGCAAATGACGTGCAAGACGAAATTCAATGAATTTTGCTCTTGCCCTTTTCTCTGTGGAAGAGAGCGGCGAGGGCAGTCCTATGCACCTTGATGGCACTCTTGGGACAAAACTCCTGACAGCAAAAGCAACGGATACAGGCGTCGCGCTTGATCCTTGCTTTTTTCTTTTCTATTACGATGGTCTTGGCGGGGCAGATATTCGCGCACACGCCACACCCCACGCAAAGGGAGGATTTTACCACGGGACGGGTGCGAAGGATGCGCCCCGCAATACTGCCGAAAAGGCGTTTGACGGGGTTTTTGCCGTCTCCCGTAAAGCCGAGGGAGCGTCTTTCCACCACTCTCTCAAAATCCTTGACGTAGAGGGAGTCGAGGGCACCGTACAGCACCACATCCTCCGCTTTTTCGGGCAGAAGTCCGCGGCGGATGGCGGCGGCAAGGGTAGGGATCTCCTCGGGAGCGAAGCCCAAAAGACGGGCGGCCACCATGTCGAGGGTGTGAGGAGAGTGGGAGGCCAGCAGACAGCCGATGGGCCTCGGCGTGCCCGCCGTAGGGCCGTTGCCTTCCATACCCACAACCGCATCTGCAATGGAGAGAACGGGGTGAAAATATTCGTCAAGGTCGAGGAGCATATCCGCGAAATCCTCGTAGCGGGGGAAGCGATAGTGATATTCGGGCTTGATCACGCCGGGTATCGTGCCGAACATATTTTTGGCGGCGCAGGACATCCCCATCATACCGTGGCTTTTGAGCTTGCAAAAGTTGATGATGAGGTCGGCGTTGTCAAGGTATCCCGTATAGGTAAAGGAGCGCAAGACCTTGCCTTCGGGGAAGACGGTCTCTTTTTCGGAAAAATCCTTGTTGAGGGCGGCGTCCGTCACCTCGGTCATGCCGCTGACCTTGTACACGTGCCCCACGAAGGCGGCGTTGTAGAGACCGCCGGGGCTGTCCCCGATGACGACGCTTGCCCCTCTTTCCTTTAAGAGACGGCAAAGGGCGGAAAGTAAAACGGGGTGGGTGGTGGCGGCGGCATCGGGCTTCATGGCGGAGACGAGATTGGCCTTGATGACGACCTTCATCCCCTCCTTTACGAAGTCGAGACCGCCGATGGGGGCGAGCAGGGCGCGGAGTGCCGCCTCTGCCTGTGTGGCGTCGTATTCTCCCAGGGGGATCACCGAAACGGGGTCGGTCTTGTCATAAAAACGGGAGGTGCTTTCCATACTTGGTTCCTTTCTTTGGGTATTTTGAGCGGACTTGCCGCATAATCTTATTTAAACGAACAAAGGGGAGGAAGGGATATGCGTCGGGTGTCTTTGGTTCTTTTGGCTTGCCTTTTGCTCCTGCTTGCCGCTTGCTCTCCCGTCCTTGCGCCCGAGGAGGCGGCAAGCCGCGTGCGGTCGGGGTGCGAGCTGCCCGTGGGTGTCTGGTACGGGGAGGAGGCGCGGCCTTGGGAGGAGGGGTATCTGCCCGATGCCCTGCGCCCTGTTTTCTTTGGCGAGGAGATGGACGAGGGGATCAAATACCGCCTTTTCCTTGGAAATGACGGAGATTGCCTCACCGAAATTTTAGTCGCGGTGTGCGAGACCGAGGCACGGGCGGTGTCCTTAGCGGAGCAGCTTGCCGTCAGACTGTCGGAGATCGAAAAAACGGGAGAGGAGGCCTATGCTCCTTCCTTAAAGGAGGCAGGGGTGCGTCGCAAGGGAAGAGCGGTGGCCTATGCGGCCGCGCCGAATGCCGAAAAAATTCTTTCGTTGCTCCTTTAAGGGTCTTGACGAAACACAGAGCGCACTGCCGCGAGAAAGGCTTGCTTTTCGGGTGAAGCAGGGCTGTCCGACCGATGATACAGGCGTGTGGTGCGGGTGAGACCCTCTACGGGGATCAGCACCGCCGCCTCGGAAAACTGCCCTCGCCAGGAGAATGCGGGGACAAGCCCCACGCCCACGCCGCTTTCGATACAATGGCGGACGGTGGCGGGATCGTCGCTTTCAAGAGCAAGAGTGGGGGTAAAGCCGTGCGCGCGGCAAAAGGAAAGGAGTGTCTCGTACAGACTACTGCTTTTGGACATACAAACGAAGCGCGCGTCCTTCAGCTCCTTTCCCGTTATGAGAGGGAAGGAGGCCATGGGATGTCCTCGCTTGACCGCCAGGACGAAGGGCTCGGTGACGAGGGGGAGGCTATCCATGGCTGTGTCCGAAAGGGGACGGGCGGAGACGGCGACGTCGTACATCACGCCATCCCTCGCCACATAGTCAAAGGACAGAGAGACGTCGGGATGGCTCTTGCTGAACCTCTCGGCCGCCAGCGTAACAGGGTGACGGTTGTTTTCCACCAACACCCGCAACACCTTTTTTGATGCGTTTTGTAAAGAACTCTTTGCGTTTTCTAAAATTTTGAGGGCTTCCGACACCTTTTGGTAGAAGCATCTTCCTGCCTCGTTCAGCTTGATGCGGTTGGCACTTCGGTCGAAGAGAGGCTGACCCAGCTCGGTTTCCAGTCTTTTGACGGATTGCGAGATGCCCGAAGGGGGGACGCGAAAACGGCTTGCCGCCTTGGCAAAGCTTTCCGTCTCGGCGGCGTAGCAGAAATAGCGAAGCTGTAACAGATCCATTTTTGTCTCCTTGGAATGTTTTCGTTTCTATTGTATCACACATTAGCATAACTTTCAAGTGATGCAAGCAAAATTTATTTTGTGCTTGACAAGAAGCTCCTTGGGGGGTACAATGGAGAAAAGAAAGTGAGGGCGAAATATGAAGATCTTTAAGGATATTGATTACGTCGGCTACGGCAATCCCGAGCAACGGTTGGACCTGTATCTCCCCGAAGGAGAGGCGTTTCCCGTTTTCGTGTATTTCCACGGCGGCGGCATTGAGACAGGAGATAAGGATAACAATATTCTTATGTTTGAGCATCTCGTCGCCTGCGGCATCGCCGTGGTGTCCGCCAACTACCGTATGTACCCCAGAGCGGCGTATCCCGAATTTATCCGCGACGCGGCGGCGGCGGTGGCTTGGACGAAAAAGCATATAGAGGAATACGGAAAATGCGAGGGGCTTTTCGTCGGCGGCAGCTCGGCAGGCGGGTATCTTTCCATGATGCTTTGCTTTGACAGCTCCTATCTTGTCTCCCACCGCATGAAGCCCTCGGATATCGCGGGCTACGTGCATGACGCAGGTCAGCCTACCACCCATTTCAACGTGTTGCGTGAGAGAGGACTGGATACCCGCCGCGTGGTAGTGGACGAGGCGGCTCCCTTGTATCACATCAAGGCGGGGAAGAATTATCCCCCTATGCTCTTTATCGTGTCGGACAACGATATGACCTGCCGCTACGAGCAGACCATGCTGACGCTTGCCACGCTTTCCCATATGGGTGACCCCAAGGAAAATCACCCCCACGTGGTGATGCAGGGCAAGCACTGCGCTTATTGCAGAGCGAAGGATGAAAACGGGGAGAGCGTGTTTGGCAAGCTCATTGCTCCCTTTGTATTGAAAAACCTGAAAAATGACAACTAATATTTACAAAAGTTATGAGGCAGGAGAGCGATATGCTTCGTTTTCCCATAGGTGCGATCCTTGAATCCTTTCACACCGCCGAAGCACAGTCACTCCGCCTGTGCCATATCCGCGCTTGAAGCGGGACGAAGGATCGCCTTGCGGACATCTCACGGCTGAAGGGGTATTTTGACGCCCTCGGTATTTCCGAAAGCGACCGTCTTTTACTTAAATATGACAAAAAACAGTGCTTTTGCGCTGTTTTTTGTTTAATTGCTTGCAATTGGCGAAAAAATATGGTAAAATAATAAGGATAATAAGAAAAACGAAGGGAGGAGCCAATATGTCCTTGTCGCAGAAATTTGTCAGACGTCAGCTTGAGCTGTTCAAGCCCTTGTTCACCGGCTCTTCCTTGGAGAGTGCCCGAAAGGGACAAGAGCTCCTCGGCTCCATGATGGCAAAGTCGCATCGCAAGGAGGTCGCCTTTGAGACCCATCGCTTCGACCGCTTCGAGGGCGTTTGGTGCTTAACGAAGGATGAGACGCGAGAGGGCGTGGTTTTGTATCTCCACGGCGGTGGGTATTGCTGTGGCGATAAGGCCTACGCGCGCGGCGTAGGGGCAGGGCTTGCCTCTCGCTACGGCATCAAGGTCTTTGCCTCGGTCTACCGTCTCGCACCCGAGCATCCCTACCCCGCCGCGTTGGAGGATGCCTTGGACTCTTATCTTTATCTGCTCTCGGTGGGCTTTTCCCCCGAAGAGATCCTGCTTTGCGGAGAAAGCGCGGGGGGAGGGCTTGCCTTTGCCCTTTGCTCTCTCTTGCGGGAGAGGGAGATGGCAATGCCTGCGGGGATCTTAGCCATGTCGCCTTGGACGGATCTGACCGCGTCGGGCCCCTCCTACGTGGCAAACGCCAAAAAGGATCCCTCCATGTCCCTTCGCCGTCTTCGCTTCTTTGCTTCTCACTATATGGGCGAGGTGAAGGATCCTCTCGTTTCTCCTCTGTTCGCGGACGTGACGGGCTTTCCTCCCGTTCTGTCCTTGGTGGGAGGAGATGAGATCATGCTGGACGACGCCCGCCTGATGCACGAAAAGCTGCTTGCGGCTGGAGTGGAGAGCGAGCTTTTGGTGGCACCCGGATGCTGGCACGCCTATCCCCTTTACGACCTAAAGGAGCGGTCGGGGGACTATGCGCATATCGAGCAGTTTTTACGTCACGTTTTGCCGCCGCCCCGTAAGCTCAGGTGGATGCGGCTTGACAACGCCGCCAAGATATACCCCGCCGCCCGCAGTCGCAACTGGAGCAACGCCTTCCGTCTGTCCGTTTCCCTCACCGAGACGGTGGACACCGACGTGCTGCGTACCGCTCTTGACGTGACGGCGCGCCGCTTCCCGGGCATGGCGGTGAGGCTTGGCACGGGAGCGTTCTGGTACTATCTGGAGGAGCTGTCCGTTTTGCCCGACATCGGGGAGGACTACTCCTATCCCCTGAAATGTATGCAGGGAAGAGACATTCACACCTGCGCCTTCCGCGTTTTGGTGTACAGGGAGCGCATCGCGCTTGAGATCTTCCACGCCATCACCGACGGCAACGGCGGTCTGATCTTCCTCAAATCCCTGGTGGCGGAGTATATCAAGCAAAAATACGGTGTGGACGCTCCCGCTACCCACGGTGTTCTCGACAGGCGAGAGCCGCCCCTTGATGGGGAGCTTGAGGATTGCTTCCTCAAATACAGTGGCGAGAAGGCCATGAGCCGTAAGGAGGAGACCGCCTACCTTTTGCGGGGCACGCCCGAAAAGGACGGCTTCATCAACACCACGGTGTTTTCCCTGTCCGCCTCTGCCGTTCACAGCCGCGCGAAGGCGGAGGGGGTCAGCGTTACCGCCTACCTGACTGCCGCCTTGATGGACGCCATTCAGCGCATTCAGGCCGAAAGAGTGCCGCGCCGCAAGCGGCGCAAGCCTGTCAAGGTGCTGCTTCCCGTCAATCTGCGTAATCTTTTTCCGTCGGGGAGCTTGCGTAACTTCGTTTTGTTCGTGACCCCCGGTGTAGATCCTCGCATGGGCGACTATACCTTCTCCGAGCTTTGCCGAAGCGTTCACCATCAGATGGGAACGGAGATCACCCCGCAGCGCATGGCGGCGCGCATTACCACCAACGTCAACAGCGAAAAGCTCCGTATCGTCAGAGTTATGCCCTTGTTTATCAAAAATTTGGTAATGAAGCTGATCTATAACGCGGTGGGAGAAAGAAAATGCTGTCTGACCTTTTCCAATCTGGGCAGAACGGCTGTGCCCGATCCTCTTTCACCCTACGTGAAGCAGATGGACTTCGTCCTCAGCCCTCCTCACCTGACCCATCACAACGTCAGTGCCATCTCCTACGGTGATCTTTTGCGCATGACCTTCGTGCGCAACGTGGAGGAGAGCGTGCTGGAGGCCACCTTCTATCAGGTCCTGCGGGAGCAGGGGCTTACCGCCAAGGTGGAGAGTAATCTCAAAAAATAACCTTCTGACGCCCTTGGGCGAGAAAGGAAGCCTATGTATTGTATCAAATGCGGTGTGGAGCTGGGCGACGCGGAAAAGCAGTGCCCTTTGTGCCATACCCGCGTCTATCATCCCGAGCTGACGGCGTCGGACGCGCCGCCTCTCTATCCCCCTCATGACCCCGTGGTGAAAAAAATGAATCGCCGCACCATTCTCTTTCTTTTGGCGGTGACGGTCTTCCTCGTGGCGGTGCAGCTTCTCACCTTTGACCTGCGCTTCACGGAGGGGGTAAGCTGGTCCTATTACCCTGCGGGCGGGCTTTTGATGCTCTACGTCATCGCCGTTTTGCCCATGTGGTTTCGGAGACCCAACCCCGTCGTCTTCGTGCCCGTCTCCTTTGCCACCGCGCTTCTTTATCTTTTTGGCGTGAACTTTATGGCGGACGGCAAATGGTTTTTGACCTTCGCCCTGCCCACTATTCTCGGCGCGGCCCTCATTACCACAAGCGTCGTCGTTCTCGTGCGCTACGTCAAGCGGGGGTATTTCTATATTTCGGGCGGCGCGGTGCTGGCCACGGGCGCGTACAGCTTTCTCCTTGAGTGCCTCATCTGCTACACCTTCGGCGTGCGCTTCTATTTTTGGTCTCTCTATCCCATCATCGGCTTTGGCATCATCGGCCTTGCCCTGATCATCGTCGGGATCGTCAAGCCCTTCCAAAGATATCTGGCGAAAAAGTTTTTCCTTTGATCCTTCTCAAAAATACGACCGACAGAAAGGTAACGAAAATGAAAAGAAAAGACTATCTGAACTGGGACGAATACTTTATGGGAGTGGCGCTTCTTGCCTCCAAGCGAAGCAAGGACCCCAACACCCAGGTGGGTGCTTGCATCGTGGACGAGTACGATCGCATACTTTCCACCGGCTACAACGGCTTCCCCTACGGCAGCTCCGATGTCGAATACCCTTGGGACAGAGAGGGCGACGAGGGCTTTACCAAATACCCCTTCGTGGTACACGCCGAGCTGAACGCCATCCTCAATTGCCGTGGCAAGAACCTGACAGGCTCTCGCATCTACGTGGCTCTTTATCCCTGTAACGAATGTGCCAAGGCCATCATTCAGTCGGGCATCAAGGAGGTCGTGTATCTGTCGGATAAGTACGCCCTTACCCCCTCTACCTTGGCCTCTAAAAGAATGTTTGCCTCGGCGGGCGTTCGCACCCGTCCCTTCCGCACCGATAAGGAGGACGTGGTCCTTTCCTTTAAGGTGGACAAATAACACCCAAAAGCCAAAGAAGGTGTGATCATGACCAATATCAAACTCAATCTTGCGCAAAGCGTCAAGCCCATGAAGCCCATGCACGCGGGCGGACAGCCGCCTGTGGTTTCGGGTGGTGGCGACGGATATTTTCACTATTTGACCGAGGCGGGCATCCCCTATTCTCGCTTACACGACGTGGGCGGTGCCTACGGTTGTAATCGCTACGTGGATATTCCCAATATTTTCCGTAATTTTGATGCGGATGAAAACGACCCCGCTTCCTATGACTTCACCTTTACCGACAGCCTACTTGCACAGCTGGTAAAGGCGGGGGTAGAGCCTTACTATCGTTTGGGTGTCACCATTGAGAACGCCGCGGGGATCAAAAGCTATCGCATCGACCCACCCTCGGATTACGAAAAGTGGGCGCGCATTTGCGAGCATATCATTCGCCATTATACCGAGGGTTGGGCGGATGGCTTCCGTTACAAGATCACCTATTGGGAGATCTGGAACGAGCCTGAAAATTACGGTGTGATGTGGAAAAGCACCAAAGAGGAATACTTCCGCTTCTATCACACGGTGGCCACCTACTTGAAGGGGAAATTCCCCCATTTGAAGTTCGGCGGCTATGCCGCCTGCGGCTTTTACGCCGAGGTGGGTGGCGGCGACCCTTGGAATCCCGACAATCCCGAGGCAGGACGCCATTTGATCGACTATTTCCACGCCTTTATGAAGTTTATCAAGGAGAAGGGCTCTCCCATTGATTTCTTCTCCTGGCACAGCTATGCTCCTGCCGACAAGACCCTTGCCATGGATGCTTGGCTTCACCGACAGCTGGTCTCTTACGGCTACGGGGACTTAGAGACCCACCTCAACGAGTGGGACCCTTACCACTGGGAGCTGGGAACGGCGCACCATGCGGCCGAGATCGCCGCTACTCTGATCGGATTGCAAAAGGGACACACCGACGCGGCGTTTATCTATGATATGCGTACCGCAAACGCGCCCTTCTGCCCCCTGTTCAGCCCCATTACCCACAAGCCCATTCATGGATATTATCCTTTGGTGGCCTTTAATACCCTGTATCGTTTGGGAACACAGGTAGTTTGTGAAAGTGATACCGAGGGAGTGTATGCCTTGGCGGCATCGAATGGCAAGAAGCATGCCATGATGCTGGCCAATCTGTCGGGCAAAAGACAGCCTCTTTCCTTTGAAGGGGTAGACTTTACGGGCGCACGCTTTTACGTAATCGACAACGAACGGTTGCTTTCTTGGACACCGCGTATTTGCGTCGCCAACGGCGCCTGCGCCTTGGAGCCCAATGACGTATATTTGGTAGAGTGGGAAGGCTGACGGAACGAGGCGAAAGACCGCGCAAAGCGGCAAAAGGAGAGCATATGCAAAAGATCTATTTGGCAGGGCCGTTTTTTAATGCGAGAGAAACGGCGCTCATTCATACCTTCGCCGCGCGCCTGCGCGAAAAATACGAGGTTTTCGTTCCCATGGAGCATACCGCCGAGGGCGACGTCCCCGACGGCGCGGCGACGGCGCGCATCTGCCTTGCCAACGGCGGAGGCACCTCTCTTCGCTCGGTGGAGGATGCCATCTCCCACATTGGCTTTACCGTGAAATAAACCAAAGCCGATGCGTTTTCACCCGTCAGCTTTTTTGAAACACCGTTATTTTGTGAGAAAAGAGAGAAAAGAGAAAGATGAAGCCTTATTTATACGAGACCCATTTACATACCTCGCCCGCCAGCAAATGCGCGAGGGCATCCGTCCGTGAGAGCCTTGAATATTACAAAAGTCTCGGCTATGCGGGGGTTTTTATCACCAACCATTTTCTCGACGGTAACGTGGGGTGTGATAAAAGCTTGCCTTATGAGGAGCAGATAGACTTTTATTTTGTCGATTACGAGGAAGGGGTGCGCGTCGGCAGAGAAATCGGTCTCCCTGTCTTTCTTGGCGTGGAGTGCAGCTATAAGGGAACGGATTTTCTTATATACGGTTTGGATAAGGATTGGTTTCTCGCTCACCCCGAAAGCCTTACGAAGAAAACCACAGAGCGCCTGACGGAAATGGCGGAGGCGGGGGCACTTATCATCCAAGCCCACCCCTTCCTTGAGGCAGGCTATATCGACCACATCCGTCTTTTCCCCCGTCACGTTCACGGTGTGGAGATCCATAACGCCGCCGTCGCGAACCGCGCCTTTCTTGACGGTATGGCGAAGCATTACGCCGAGCAGTACGCCTTGATTCCTTTTGCGGGCTCGGACAATCATTGGGCATCGAGGCAGACCCTTCTCGCGGGTATGTGGGCAGACACCCCCATTGCCGACGAGGCCGACTTCGTTGCCCGTGTCAAGCAGGGCGAGCTTACTCCCTTCCTTTGGGATACACGTGAAACGATAAAAGAATAAAAAAAGAAGCTATGCGCGTTGTTAAGAATAACACGCATAGCTTTCTTTTTATACGCTTAAAAATAGATTTCAAAGACCTCCGACAGTGCTTTCGCCATGGCATAGAAGCCAAGGTCGTTGGGGTGGGTGCCGTCGGCGGTCATCATCTCGCCGTCAAGGCTTGCGAAAATATCCTGTCCGTTTACAAAGTGGACAGGGCCGTGGCCGTCGGCGCATAACGCCTCGTAGCTTTCCTGTATGATGGCGACCCGCTCCCTCGCCTGTGCTTCGCCGCCGCATTGGTTGGGTCTGGACAAAAGTAAAAACGGAATATCGGGATGGGCTTCGCGGAGCTTTCTCAGGGCAAGCAGATGGGTGCGCCTCAGATAGTCGGGCGTGGGGGCGTTGTGGTCGTAGTCGAAGACCAGCATACAGGCATCAAGGGAGCAAAGATAATCAATAACGGCACTCTCCGCTCTCGCGCTCCCCGCAAAGCCGAGATTGATAAAATCAAAGCCGTGTCGGCGGGAAAGAATGGCGGGGTAGGTGTTACCGGGACGAGAGGCGCAAGCCCCTTGGGTGATGGAAGAGCCGTAGATCACCACGGGCTTTTCGTTTTTATAGGGGGCGGCCTCCTTTAAGGTACAGCCGTCCTCCAACCCGATATATACCGCCTCGATATTGACGAAGGAAGGGAAGAAAAGGGTGACTTCACGCATCCTTTTACCTCCAAAATGGGCAACTGCCTCGTATCGCTCCCCCGACAGATCGAAATAAGCGGTGTTTTTGCTTGCGGTAAGGCATTCGGGCTGTAAGACGCCCATATGCCTGCCATCCGCGTAAAGGTCGAAGCAAAAGGCACCGAGGCCCGAAAGGGCGGCGGAGCCCTTGGAGAGAAATTCCATGGGGGGATAGACCGCACCCACGGCAACGAAGGCGGAATCTGTGGCAAAGCGCACTCTTGCTCCCGCCGTGTTGGTATAAAGAAGCTTTACTCCCTCATTTGTGGCCTCTGCCACTTCTCGCGGCATACGGCGGAAAAGCCCCCCTTCATCGGGTCTATAAAGCCCGTGAAGGCGAAAGGGGGCGCGACGCGCATCATAGACGGTGGGGGAGAAGGAAAGAATATTGGGGGCGGAAAAAGCAAAATCCGTCATCGTCTGATCTCCTTGCGGAATGTTTTTTATGGGTACAGTATAGCATGCCGAGAAGGAAAATGCAAGGGCTTTCGGGTGCTTTGTTCCATTTTTGCGGCGCAAGCATTTTGCATTTACGGGGGTGTTAAGAGATCGCGCGCAATGGCGCGCTTTCGGCTTGCCGCGCGGCAAAAGGTAAAAGTCTCTTGACAGAAATGGAACAGCGTGATATAATACGCGCGGTGAGGAGATTTCTCATAAGTACTATGACTTTAGAAAAGAGTAATCACGATGAAAGATAATTTCAAGGAAGCCGCAAGAGCTTTGGCGCAAAAGGTAGCGGCTGTGAGAACGCCCATGTCTCTCGTTTTCCCTCTGTTTTCCGATCTTCACGCTGCGGCGGCGGATGCGGAGGCGGTGACACGTCTTTGCGAGATGCTCGCCTTGATTACGGACGCGGTCTCGCCCGACGCGGTCGTAAACCTTGGCGATAATTTGACCATGCTCGGCAGAAGACAGCATATTACGAACGAGAAGTTGAAAGCAACGCTGACCGCGCTTTTTGACCGCGTTGCGGAGGCGGTAAAGCGTCCCGTGTTGCTCATCAATGGCAACCACGACGGTGTCGGCACCGATTTCTTCAAGGCGGAGCTTTGGAACGAGCTTACCAAGGGAAAATACGACGCGGGTCTTGCGCGCTATCACACCGACGGGTGCTATTATTACGTAGATTTTCCTTCTTCCGCCACCCGCCTCGTCTTTTTGTCCATCCCCTACGGCTCGGATATTGAGGCGGAGCATCCCACCCCTCTTTGGGCGTTCGGCAAGACGCAGCTTGCTTGGTTGGAGAAGGTGGCGCTGGATACGGAGTACGACGTGCTGCTGTTTTCTCACGTGCCCTTTTATTACGAATATCGCGAGGATGCCGAGGCGATGCTGGAGGTGTGGAACGGTCACGACACTGCCACTTCCTATGTCGGGGCGTTGTGCGGTTGGATCGAGGACGTGGAAGAGGCGGTGCGTATCATTAAGGCTTCGGGCAGGGTGAAGGTCTGCCTCAGCGGACATATGCATGATGAGGAGCTTTGGTTGGCAGGCGAGAAAAGGGGAGAGGACAAAAATCCCCTTCCTTGTCCGCAATACGTAACTACCCGACCCGTCATGCCCGAAACGGCGGACAAAACAGGCATTGCCATCGACGTTCCCGTCTGGGTCCCTGAGAAGAAGCAGCTTTATATTTTTCGCTTTGGCGACGGCGAGGACCGCGTGCTTTTCCTTTGTTAAGAAGTCGCTTGTAAACGGCTTGCGCAAAGGGAAGAAACACCGAAAAAATGAAAGAAATTGCATGCATTTTGACAGAAATTGCATGCTTTTTCTTTTTTGTTTATGTTATAATGAAAAGCGTAGTATAGGGTGACAGAAGCGCGGGCGTGCCCGCACGGTCCTTTGTCGTCCGCTATTTAAAATTGAAAGGATGGATCATTATGGCAAGCATCAAGATCGGTTGGAGTGAGATCGACCTCATTCCCAAAGGAAGAAAGGTGAATCTGGCAGGTCAGTTTTACGAGAGGATCACCGACGAGGTGGAGAGCCCCATCACCGTCACCGCTATGGCGATGGAGGCAGGGGAGGATAGCATGATCTTTTGTGCCTGCGACCTGGTTTCTGTCAGCCACAAGCTTTTGTGCGCCGTCAGAGAAAGACTGGCGGCGGTAGAGGGCCTTCCCTTGGATAAGGTCGTGATCAGCGCCATCCACACCCATACCGCGCCTGAATTCGCGTTTCGCTCGGATATGTCGGTCACCAGTGGTACAGCGCTCGACGTGCTGCTTTCCCTTTGCCCGAGTCTTAAATACGAGGAGCTGGTCAAGTATGCGGGAGACGATCTTTTTAGGGGACAAGAGGCGTTCGATTTCTTTGCCGATCGCATTGCCGAGGCGGCACAGACAGCTTGGGAAAGCCGCGCGCAGGGCTCTTACGCCAAGGGCTTTGGCAGAGCCGCCGTGGGTATGTGCCGCCGCGTTTGCTACAGCGACGGCTCGGCTAAGATGTGGGGCGATACCGACACCGCCGCCTTTACCGCGCTGGAGGGAGGCAACGACAGTGGCATCGAGCTGCTTTTTACCTTTGACAAGAAGGGGAAGCTGACGGGTGTGGTGGCAAACGTGGCTTGCCCCGCCCAGGTCCTTGAGCATAGAAGCTTTATTTCCTCGGATTATTGGGGCAAGGTGAAGGAGCTTCTGCGCCGTGAGCTGGGAGAGGAGATCCTTCTTTTGGGTCTTTGCGCCCCTGCGGGCGATCAGTGCCCCCGCGATATGATCCGCTGGGTAGAGCCCGAGACCCCCATCAACGACCCCAACATCGTAAGAGAGGATGTGACCGTCCGCAACGCGGACCCCTCCATGTTTGACTTGAAGGCTGTGCCTTGGTGGGTCGCAGGATCGCCAACGAGGTTTTGTATGCCTACGAGGGCTTGACCGAGGCGGATCGGGTAGAGGACACGGTACTGATCCACAAAACGCTGACGGTAGACGTTCCCCTTCGCCGCGTGACTCCCGCCGAGAGAGATGCCGCCGTGAAGGCCATTAGGGAGTTTGCCGATGAGGTGGGCGACGGCGTCATCACCTTTAACGAAAAGGCGAAGATGTACGTGCACGCGGGCGTGGTCGCCAGAAGCAAGGCGCAGGAGATCGTGGATACCCTTCCTAACGAGATACACGTCATTCGCTTGGGAGACGTGGCCTTTGCCACCAACCCCTACGAGCTTTTCTTGGATTACGGCAACCAAATGCGCGCGAGAAGCCACGCCTCGCAAACCTTCCTCGTGCAGCTTGCCTGCGGTTACTACGGCTATCTTCCCACCGAAAAGGCGGAGCAGGGAAGCCATTATTCCGCCTACGTTTCCAGTGGCGTGACAGGTCACGAGGGCGGCGACCTCTTGGTCCGCAAAACGGTGCAGACCATCAACGAGCTGCTTAAAGACTAAAAAATCCTTGAAAGTCTATAAATACATACGCAAAAGGGCAGACTTCACAGTCTGCCCTTTTGCTTTCTGCAACAACTGTAAAAGTAACGTTAGCATGAAATTTTCCGCCTTGCCCATTTGCATTCATCATGACCAAATAAGTGTATTTCATAGTGAAAGCAAAAAAGAAGAGCGACCGTGGTCGCTCTTCTTTGCGTATAACTGCGTGCATTCGGTTGTTCTTGTTTCTTCCATAATGATAAATTTTCTTTTGCTTCAATTGTTGTCAAAGTTGCAAATCTTCTTAATCTCTTCTTCGAATTCTTTCAATCGATCGAAGTAATCGCTTGCCAAAGGTCTATATTTTGAAAATTTTTTATTGAAAGTTGTATGATATAATATTGTTTTAATTAAGACAATGGGTGCCGGTAGAATAAGAAGACAGGAGGTCGCAAACAATATCAACTCGTTTTTCCAACGCAGCTTAAGTCTTGTCTTGAAATTAAAATATGCGGGAGTTATATTTTCCCATTTATCACGGTCGTTATACTTTGTTGGGAATTTCTTTTCAGCTTCTGCTAAAAAGAGTTCCATTGTTTCCCTGAGTTTTTCATATTTTTCAAGATCGGTGATTTTATCCTTATCATATCCAATGATATAATAAGTATCGCGAACACTATAAGATTCAGTTTTCTTGCCGACGCTATATGTGTTCGCAGAGGTTTTAGTTATTTGGTATTCTCCTGTTTCATAGGTGCCGCCATAGGTTTTTTTAATTTTTTTGATTATTTTAATTCCGAGCAATTTGTATAGCCTTTGGCGCTCAAAATTCCATGGATCATGCATTGGCCACCAATTTTTGCCTGGAATCACCCACGTTTCCCAGTTTTGATACCTTGTATCAAATTCACTTTTTCCTTCTGTCATTGTTCATTCCTCCAATCGGATTGCTTTATTGATTTGCTAGCGAAGAGCTGAGCAAGCCTATTATAACATTATAAGACTAAAATGTCAACCCTATAAGGATAATGTTTTTAGAAAAATTGTGATAATATATTCTTATAGGACTAACAAGGAGAAACGTTATGGATGTAAGCAAGAGATTGATTAGTCTGCGGGAGCGGTGCGGCTTTACGCAAAACGGCTTAGCGGAAAGAGCGGGCGTATCTCAAACCCACCTTCGGCGCGTTGAACTTGGTCAGGCGGATATTACCGTTGGACATCTGCAGCTCCTTTGTGATGCTATGAGCATTTCCATGCAAGAATTTTTCAAGGACGATGCGGACTCAGATGAAATAGCGTCCGCTTTTTCTAGGCTTTCTCCTAAGCAAAAAACGCTTCTCCTTACTTTCCTTGAAAGTCTATAAATTCATACAAAAAAGGGCAGACCGCAGTCTGCCTTTTACGGGTATCTTACTTAAAGTATCTGTCAAGGTAGCAAGTGCTATGTTTTGCGATATAATATCATTGCTTAAAAACTTCCACTTTCCCCGTTTCCATTTTTGAGCTCTAATAGGGAAGCGCAAGCATAAAAGTTTCATGGTTTTTCCATGGAAAAAAGAAAAAAGAAGAGCGACCGTGGTCGCTCTTCTTTGCGTATGGTCGGTTTTTATTCTGCCGCTTTGTGGCAGCTTTGGCAGTAGCCGTTTTCAAAGACGTGCTCTCGCGCGGGGGCGAAGATAAAGTCGCAGTCGGTGCAATGCCTTGCCGTTGTGCAATCACCGTCATCCATCTCGCTTTGATGGATGACACCCTCGCCGTACGGCGTTCCCTCGTAGAAATAGGTCACGTCACCGTTTTTGGCGTATTCCTTTTCAAGTATGATATACCCCGTTTCGTTCGACCATATGACGATTTCCTTCAGGCTGACCATATCGCCGTAATATTCGGTTTGCACGTGCGTGTTTTCGTCGGTATACTCGTTAACTTGGACAAAAAGCACGTTTCCGTCCGCGTCAAGAAAGATCTGCTTCGTCTCTTCTCCCTTGTCGTTGTATTCAAATCTCACGCGCTCGTGGAGTTCGCCGTTTTGGTAGGTGCTTTGCTCGATGCGCTTGCCCTTTTCGTCGTAGGTGTAGACGGTATAGCTGTTATACTCGGGGGAGCTCGGGTGGTCAACGTCTAAACGCGAGAGCAGGCCCTTGTCGTTGTACGTATGCAGCTCGGTGAAGTCAAGAACACCGTCTATAAAATACTGAACGGTTACGGTTAAGAGATTGCTGTCCTTGTCGCGGGTATAAACGTCTTCTTGGCGAGTTCCGCTCTCGTAATCTTCATAAGTGCTCTTGAGTGGGGCACCGAGCGTATTGTATTCGATATACTCATAGTATTCCCCGGGGTAGTCGTAGATCTCTTTGAGGAGAGTGCCGTCTTCGCCGTATTCGTAAGAGTCGTTGAGGACGCCATCCTCGTCATAGGTGCTCTTTTTGATCAGTGTGCCTTGTGCGTTGTATTCGAGAACGTGATATTCGTCGAGCTCACCGTCCTCATGGTAATCGTCCTCTCGGATCACGCGACCGTTTGCGTCGTAGATATAAACGGTGTAATCGTCAAGCGTGCCGTCCGAATCATAGTCCGACTCCTTGTAGAGCTTTCCTTCCGCATCGTATTCGTAAAGATAATATCCGACCAAGACCTCTTCATAGTAGGCGGAGCGTTTCGTGAGCTTTCCCGCGGCGTTATATTCATAGTGCTCCATAAGAAACAGCTCGCCGTAGGTGTCAATGTCCTCCTCCTTGATGATCTTGCCGCTTTCGTCATACGTGGTGAGGAGATAGAACTCCGAGCCGTCGAGATAAACAGCGCCTTCCTTGACTACCAGATCTCCAAAGAGGATCCGATATTCACGCCAGCCGTCATCCAAGTAGGAGATGACCTTAAAGGTGCATCCGCATCCGCAGACACCGCTGAGGTCAAGCGTGTGGGCTTCCGTGGTGGACGCGTCCTTTTCACCGCAGAGCGCGCAGACCTTATAATGGGCACTCGCGTGGTAGCCCATCTTCGAATACTCGTGGACGCATTCGGCGGGCCCATTCTCGGGGCCGTCAGAGGGCGTCTCTCCTCCATTGCAGGATGCAACCGAAAGTGCGAGAACAAAGGCAAAAAATAACGTTAGAAGTGTTTTTTTCATAGATCGTCTCCTTATGATACGGTCTTTTTACAAAAGAAGCCCTTGCGAAAGCAAGGGCTTCTTCAGCTCGAATTACTTGAAGTATCTGTCAAGGAAGCCCTGGAAGGCTCTGCCGTGACGAGCCTCGTCCTTGGCCATCTCGTGTACGGTGTCGTGGATAGCGTCAAGGCTCAGCTTCTTGGCCAGCTTTGCCAGCTCGAACTTGCCCTCGCAAGCACCGTTCTCGGCGGCGACGCGGGCTTCAAGGTTCTCCTTGGTGGAAGCGAATACGACCTCGCCAAGCAGCTCGGCAAACTTGGAAGCGTGCTCCGCTTCCTCGTAAGCGGCCTTTTCCCAGTACATACCGATCTCGGGGTAGCCCTCGCGGAATGCCATTCTTGCCATCGCAAGATACATACCGACCTCGCAGCACTCGCCGTTGAAGTTGGCGCGCAGACCCTCTACGATCTCGGCGGGAACGTCGGCCTCCTTGGCAACACCTACCACGTGCTCGGTGGCATAGGAGCGGAGATCCTTCTCCTCCTCGATGACCTCGACGAATTTCTCGGCGGGCTGCTTGCACAGGGGGCAAGCGGCAGGGGGATTCTCGCCTACTACGATCTCACCGCATACGGAACATTTCCATTTTTTCATTGTTTGTTTCTCCTCTTTATGTTTGAAATTTTAATCAAATTGTTTTGGGCTTCTCACCCTTGCGAGAATATTGTAGCATAAAATTTTGTAAAAAAATGTGACTTAGTTACAAATTGATTCGCATTTTAAACTGTTTTTTTCGTTTTCTTATTTGCCTTTTCTGCCTTGTATCGGGCAAGACCCTCTTTTCCCGCCACGGTGACGGGCTTGATCCATTTTTCGCTGAAGAAGCGATGGAGGCACAGCACCGCCTTGGGCCAGTCCTCCGCCACGGTGGTCAGGGCGAAGACCGAAAGGAAGGGAACGCCCGCTCTCGCCGTGAAGAAGGCCACGGGAATGGCCAGCAGCCAAAGACAGCCCGTGTCGTATAGGGTGGCAAAGAAGGTGTCGCCGCCTGCGCGGAAGATGCCAATGACCTGGGTGTAGGGAACGTTGCGGATGGCGACCTCAGCACCGTAGATGCAGAGCAGACCCGTGGCGGTGGCGAGGGTCACGGCGGAGAGCTTGCCCTCCATATTAAAGAGAGTGACGATGGGATGGCGTAAAAGAATGACGGCGACACCCAAAGCCAGGCAGAAGAGGGGTGTCAGGACGGTGAAGCGACGGGCGTCGCGGACCGCCTCGCGGGCCTGTCCCGCGCCCACCTGCTTGCCTACCATCACACAGCAGGCGGCACCGAGACCCTGACAGAAGGAGAAGACGATATTCTCGCAAGAGCGGAGGATGGTGACACCACCGTACTCGTCCTTGCCGATGTTGGAGTAGATCATGGTCAGCACCAGAGTGCCCGCGCCCCACAGCATCTCGTTAAAGACCACGGGGAGGATGCGGCGCAGATAGGATACGAATTCCGCCCGCTTGACCGCCAGATAGGCACGGGGGGAGGCGTACAGGACGTTTTTCTTGAAAAGCGAAATGAGAATGAGAAGGACAGGACCCAGCCAAGAGGAGATGACGGTGGCGAGGGCGGCCCCCTCCACCCCCATGGCGGGGATGGGACCGAGGCCGAAGATAAACATATAGTTGAGGGTAGCGTTTGCTACGGTGGTGAACGCCGCCACCACCATGGGAAGCTTCACGTGCTCGGTGGAGCGGAGCAGGGCACCCACCGCGCTGTTTACCGCGATGGCGGGGTAGGACCAAAGGGCGACGGACAGATAGGTACTGCCGCAGGCGACGACGGCCGCGTCCTTATTGAATAAGGAAACGATAAATTCGGGAGCAAAGATGGGGAGAATCAGGAAGGGAAGCATAACACCGACCGACAAGAGGAGCGCCACACCCATGACCTTGTGGATGGACGCCTTGTCTCGCGCGCCCCAGAACTGCGAAAAGAAGATGGAGCAGCCCGAGGCGATGCCGAAGAGGAAAATGTTGAGCAGCCATACCCACTGTCCTGCCATGCCCACCGAGGAAAGCTCGATGCCGCCTAACTGGCTCACCATGACGGTGTCCACTAAGGCAAAGGAGGAGATGAGCAGGTTTTGCGCCGCGATGGGCAGAGCCAGACGCACGGCGTTGCGGAAAAACACCCTGTCTCCTAAAACGTTCGTAAAAAATGCTTTGAGCTTCATGCTATCTCCCGAGAAAAAGCAACCATCTATTTGCAAATGGTTGCTTTTTGTTTTTAAAATCAGTTTTTAGATCAGAATGTGACCTTGGCCACGCGTACCACGTAGCTTCTGCCATAGGGGTAGCCCGTGCAGTTTACGGTCAGCTTGCCGTCCTCTTCCTTGAAGGAAAGGGCTTCATCGTTGTCCATCCAAGCGATCCGTTTTACGCCTGCGGGGACACCCGTAAAGCTCTTGGGGCCGTTTCCGCCGCCGGGCACCGTAACGTTTACGTTGCCCACGCGGGCAAGATCGTGAACGAAGAGGAAGTATTCGCCCTTTTCGTTCTTCAAGCCGAAGTTCTTGTATTCGCCCTCGACACCGCAGGGAACGGTCTCGTAGATGGCTTCACCAAAGATCTTTGCCCATCTTCCCACCACGCGAAGAAGCTCTCTCTGCAAGGGGTCGATGCCGCCCTGCTCGGTGGGGCCGATGTTCAGCAGATAGTTGGCACCTACCTTACGGCAAGCGCAAAGGGTCTCGATCAGCTCGCCCGTGGATTTGCTGTGGAAGTCGGCCTCGGCGCAAGCCCAGTGATCGTTGATGGTTTGGCACATCTCGGCCGCAACGTAACGGGGCGCACCCTCTCTGTCCATCGGTTGAGCGCGGCCGTTTTCAAAGGTCACGCTGTCGATCTCGGGGTGACCGAGCTTTCCGCGCGCGCCGATGCCTGTGTTGTTGACGATGATGGCCTCGGGCTGATACTTGCGGATGGTGGCATACAGCTCATCCTCGTGCCAGTCGTCGTGGGGACGCCACCAGTTACCGTCGAACCAGAGACCGCCGATCTTGCCGTATCTGGTGCAAAGGATCTCCACGCTCTTGCGCAAATACTCCAGGTAAGAGGTAAAGGCATCGTTGAAGCTATCCATATGCCAGTCAAGAGTGGTATGGTAGAAGAAGGGGATAATGCCCTCCTCGTTGCAGGCGTCCACGTATTCGCGGATCAGGTCGCGGCCGGCAGGGGAATGGGGGGCATCAAATTCCGATACGCCGTCGGCATCAAAGAGCGAAAAGCCCTCGTGGTGACGGGTGGTCAGAACAATATACTTGGCACCTGCCTCCTTGGCGGTGCGCACCAGCTCCTTGGCATCAAAGTCCTCGGCGGTGAAGGTGTCGAACAGCTTTTCGTATTCCGCCTTCGGAATGCCGAAAATGTGCTTGACCCATTCTCCCTTTTTCATCTGTGAGTACAGGCCGAAGTGGACGAACATACCGAAGCCGAGCTTTTCAAAATCACGAACGTATTTGGGTGGGACGGGAATTGCCATGATCATTCTCCTTTTATTTGATTTGACACCTTAATTGTATCATTCGCAAAGAAAATTTACAATGTAAAAAAACGACCTTTTACAGGGTAAAGCGAACTTTTTAATCGCTCTCCCTTTTGCCGAGTGCCAAGGCGCGGCGGAATACCTCCACCGAGAGGGCGTGCTTTTCCTCCGCCTTGTCGCCGTTATACCAAAAGCTCAGTGCCGCCTTTTTACGCACGCAAAGCACCGTGTCGGTCGGCAGGGAGGAAAGCCCCGCCTTTTCGCCAAAGGCGGTCTTGGAAAGATACACGCCAAAGCGATTGATGTCTCCGTCCTCGTCGTAGACGCAGAGCTCCTCCTCGTACTCCGCCAGATCGGGGAATACGTCGGTCACGCGCATAAAGCCCGCCTCGTCGTCTACCATATGGAAAAGGTAGGGAGAGACGAGACAGATGACCACGTTGCCTGCGGCGATCTCGTCCACGAAGGCCTTTTCGTTATTGTAGGAGTTGTTCATCAGCTGACCGCGCCCGGCGGTGTCCTCGTCCTCGACACCCTCCTCCTTGCCGTCGGTGAGCTCCTCCCAAAGGGAGTCGTCCACCCAATAGGAGACCAAATTCACCGTTTTTTCACCGTCCCCCGTTCTGTCGTCAGCGATCTCCGCAAAGGCGTTTTGAATGTCGAGGACGGTCTGCCTGTCGGAGAGATTCTTGGGGCCCGCGTACATGACCTCAAGGTCGTACTGCTTCTGTCCGCACATTTGCAGGGCGCAGACGAGAAAGACGATCACCAAGAACAGCGCGATGACGGAATGCCACTTATAATGATAAAAAAAGTTGTCAAGCTTCGTTAAGAAGGGAGACTTCATTTTTACGTCGCCCTGAATCTTATCCTTTTCTTCCATGCTTGTTTTTCCTTCGTTTTGATCTGATATCCTACATAGTATATCACTCTTTTGTGAAGATGTCAAGAAGAGACGGTGACGATCTGCCCCTGTGAGGCGATAAATGGCGGCACTTTTTGATCCCGTTTTTTTATTTTCGAGAGAAAAGTAAAAAAACACTACACTTTTGGGCGAAAAAGTAAAATGAAGGCATTTACAAGCGGCGGTCCCGTGTGCTACAATAAAGACGTTCTTATCAGGTAACAGCAATAAGGAGATGCGTCTATGAAAGCAAAATACGACGTGGCGGCGTACGTCTGGCCCTCTTACACGGGAGACGAGCCTCGCACGAGGATCTTTTGGCCGGAGGGCTATGGGGAATGGCAAACTGTCAAGAATGCGCCCATGAATACGGCGCAAAAGCCTGCGGACTACGTTTGGAACAGAAAGCCCTTGTGGGGCTACGTCAACGAGGCAAACCCCGACGTGATGGAGATGGAGATCAAGTGCGCTTATGACCACGGGGTCAACGTCTTTATTTACGATTGGTATTGGTATGACGACAGGCCTTTTCTCGAAAACTGTCTCAACGATGGCTATCTTAAGGCCAAAAACAACGATCTGGTAAAGTTCTATTTGATGTGGGCCAATCATGACGCGAATCACATGTGGAGCGTGGAGCTGTCAAGCACGGAGACGGAAACCATATGGCGCGGTGACGTTACCCTCGACGTATTCAAAAAGCTGGTGGGGCGTTGGATCGAAAAATATTTTTCCCATCCGTCGTATTATAAAATAGACGGCAAGCCCGTGCTTATGATCTACACGATGCAAAATCTGTTCAAGGGCTTTGGCGGAACGGAGGGCGTGAGAGAGGCGTTCCGCTATTTCAGGGAAGAGGTGAAAAAGGCGGGCTTCCCCGGCCTTCATTTGCAGGCGGTGTACAATGCCTTTGAGGGCTTCGATTATGACGGACGCTTCGGCGGCGAGGCGGGGGACGTGTACACCCTTCTGGGCTTTGACAGCGTGACCCACTACAATATGGGCAAGCAATCCGACCGAAACTGTGATTACACCGAGATGATCGCGTATCACAGGAAGGAATATGAGAGGATGGACACCACGGGAAGCCTCTATTTTCCCCAAGTCTCTTTAGGCTGGGACAACAATCCCAGATACCGCGCCTTCAAACCTAACGTGATGAAAAACAATACCCCTGAAAACATCAAAACCGCGCTTTTGCAGGCAAAGGAATACGTGGACACCCACGAGCTTCCCGCGCCGCTGGTGGTCATCAACAGCTGGAACGAGTGGACGGAGACCAGCTATCTGGAACCCGATAATCTGTATGGGTACGGTTATTTAGAGGCGGTCAAACAAGTGTTTGTTCCCGATGAGGATCAAAAGAAATAAAAAATACAATACAGCCCGTCACTTGCTCTTGCGGTGAGGTGACGCGCTTTTGCGTGATCTGTTTGCAAGAGAGGCGTTTCGCCTCCGGACCTACAATGAAAGAGCGGTTCTTTGCGAAAGAAGGCCCTCCCATACGATTCAAACATGAAAACAACTTTGTGAGAAGCGGCTGAAAGCAAGCGCCTTTTCTGCCCTGTGCGAGGGGGATGGAAAGGGCGCTTTTTGTCAAGCAACGCTTGGCAAAAAGCAAGTTTTTTGTGCTTTACTTATGGGAATGGGCGTGTTATAATGAATAAAAAAGGAGGTTGCAGCATGACAATTGGTGCAAATATACTAAATTTAAGAAAACTTAAAAAAATGTCGCAAGAAGAACTTGCTGAAAAAATGTGCGTTTCCAGACAAACGATCAGCTTATGGGAGACGGATCAGACATTGCCGACACTTGACAATCTTCTCAGATTAAAGGATATCTTTGGCGTGTCTGTTGACAAAATGCTTTCTTCCGGTGAGGTCAAATCCGAAAAGCACAATTCGGATTCCCTTGATACGATATGCGGAGCACTGGCCTATGCCATGGGAGTTGAACCGCCGAGCTTTGCGGCAAAAAAGAATGAAGAGTTGGCGAATTATATCGACAAGGTGTTTGATGGAGAAAAAGTCGATAGAGTGGTTATGTATAATCCCGACGCCATCGCGCAATGGGTCTATCAGAAGTACCCCACGTATTTGGCAGGGGTGAAGAGCCACACGGAAAAAGAGGTTTATTTGGCCTCCGTTATGCCATCCGTTACCCCTGTTTGCTTTGCTACAATGTATACAGGCGCACAGCCCGACGTTCACGGGATACAAAAATATGAAAAGCCCGTCATTACCATAGACACCCTCTTTGACGCACTCATCCGCGCGGGGAAAAGGGTTGCGCTGATCACCTATCAGGAATGCAGTCTGGCAAAGATTTTCCTCCATCGTAATATGGACTACTACCATTTTGACGAAGGCGGGATCGAGGAGGTCAACGCAAAGGTGGCGGAGATCATACTGCACGATGAACACGACTTCATTGCGATCTACAACGGAAATTATGACGCTATGATGCACGCAAACGGTCCTGAGAGCCCAAAGGCGCTTGCGGAGCTGCGGGTAAACGACCACGCATTTTGTGCTATTTCAAACCTGATAAAAACTCACTGGAAACATCACCATACCTTGCTTGGATTTGCCATGGATCACGGTTGCCATGAGATAGATGGCGGATGCGGCTCTCACGGACTTGATATGCCCGAGGACATCAATATCGTTCATCTTTACAAAGGATACAAGCGTGATAAGAAGGAAAGCGTATGATACTCGAATCCAAATGGATCACATATAAAACAGGAAGGCAAAAATCGGCCGATGATAAATATGGCAACCCTGCATCCTATTTCAGACGTTTTTTTCTTGCAGAGGAGGCCTTGGTCGAACGGGCAACGCTTTTTGTCAGTACGTTGGGTGTTTACAAGGCTTACCTGAATGGGGCGGCTGTGGCAGACGATTATCTTTCGCCCGGATGGGTGGACTATCGCAAAAAGCTTCCGCTGGTTCGGTATGACATTACCGATAAGATTGGACAGAAAAATGCTGTCGGCATCGTTCTTTCCGACGGTTGGGCAGTGGGCCACTTGGGATCTCATTACGCGTTCAAGCGTTGCGGCTACAGTACGCGCACCGAGCTTACGGCCTTAATTAGGATCGAATACAAGGACGGACGGGTAGAAGAGATCGGCGCGGATGTGGATTGGCGCGCCTCGGCAGGTGCCATCAGACGAAGTGACATTTATATGGGCGAGCTGGTGGATGCCCGATTGGATCTCGGCGATTTTTCTGCACCCGATTATGACGACACGGCCTGGGGCTATGCCGAGGAAAGCGTGTTTAAGTTTTCGAGAAACTTATATTTGGAGGAGGTAAAGATCCCCCCCATCGTTACCAAGCATATTTTCACGCCTACCCTGATATCCAAGAAAAGGAGCACTTATCTTTACAATGTGGGGCAAAACATCGCAGGGGCGCTTTCCTTGGTGGTAAAAGGGAAAAGGGGCGCGCGGCTCATCCTTCGCCATGGCGAACTGCTGAAGGAAGGCAAGCTTTACACCGAGAATTTAAGAAAAGCGGAGGCCGTGGATACCTATATTCTTTCGGGAGTGGGTGTGGAGCGGGTTCGTCCGCTTTTTACGTACCACGGCTTTCAGTACGCCGAGATCAAGATCATTGGCAAAGCCGAGATCCTTTCCGTCGGGGCGGAGGCCATGTATACCGATCTTTTTGCGACGGGCGATTTTTTTTGCTCGGATGGACTTGTCAATCGAATATACCAAAACGCGTTGTGGGGACAAAGAGATAATTTTTTAAGTATTCCCACCGATTGCCCCCAACGGGACGAGCGGCTTGGTTGGACGGCGGATGCCCAGATTTTCGCCAAAAGCGCCATGTGGAATATGAATTGTCGCGCCTTTTTTGAAAAATACTTGAGTGACGTGCGGGATGCACAGCTGGGAAACGGCGTGATCCCCTGCGTTGCCCCCATGCCGCCCGTGGGAAGCTATGCCTATACAGGACGGGATGCGGCGGCAGGCTGGTGCGAGGCCATTGCGCAAATTCCGTACGATCATTTCATGATGTACGGGGACAAGCGGGTGTTAAGAGATAACCTTCCCGCCCTTGAAAAGCTGATCGGCTATTATGAGGTGGAAAGCCCCGACGGCATTCGAAGCGGCAAGGGCGCGTATGGCGATTGGCTGTCGCTGGGGCAACCGTCTGACTTGTCGGTGATCTCCACGCTGTATTATGCAAGAGCGGCGAGCTTGGCCGCATTTATGTGTGGGATCTTGGGCGACACCGAAGAGGCATATTATAAAAACCTTTTCGAAAAGATCAAGGCGGCCTTCCGACAGAAATTTATGGATAAGGACGGCATCCTCCTTTCCGACACCCAAAGCGTGTACGTGATCGCCTACAAGTTTGATATCATCAGCAAAGACGAGGCGGCAAAGCAACTTTCGCGCAAGTTAGAGGAGTCGGGTGGAAAATTAACCACCGGTTTCCTTGGAACCAAGTTTTTGCTACCTACGCTTTGCGATATCGGCAGGGCGGATATAGCTTACTCCATTCTGACAAGCAGGGAGTTTCCCGGCTGGGGGTATTCCATCCAAAACGGTGCTACCACCATTTGGGAGCATTGGGACAGTTATACCGTGGAGGGTGGAATCAGAAAAGGGATGAATTCCTTCAATCACTATTCCTTTGGCTCGTGCGTGGAATGGATGTATGAATATTGCCTTGGCATCCGACACGCTGAGGAGGGTGGCTTTCAAAGGGTCATTTTTGCTCCTGTATTTGATGAAAGCGGCAAAATCACCTCGGCTCGCGGTCATTACGATGCGGAAAAAGGAAGGATAGAGGCCGCTTGGACAAAAATTGACGGCGGCTTCGAATATACGGCGAGAGTTCCGTTGGGCATGGCATACACGCTTGCCATACAAAGCATTACGGAAATCAAGGAAGAACGGGACGAGGATACTCTTACGATACGTGTTCGGGTTTCGATATAACGATAATTGCTTTGAGAGGGAGCTATGGATAAAAAATACGACGTTGCGGCCTACGTTTGGCCTGCCTACACAGGGGATGAGCCGAGAACAAGAATGTTTTGGCCCGAGGGGATAGGCGAATGGCAGACCGTAAAAAACAGTATGCCCAAGGAAAACGGATATTTTTGGAGCAGGAAGCCCCTTTGGGGGTATCAAAACGAGGCAGATCCTGCCGTGATGAAGGAGCAGATCGAGGCTGCTGTTTCTCACGGTGTGAACGTGTTTATTTATGATTGGTACTGGTATGACAACCGTCCGTTTCTTGAGAATTGTCTGAACGACGGCTTTTTACAGGCAGACAACAGAGAAAAAATGAAATTTTATCTGATGTGGGCGAATCACGATGCCAACCACTGCTGGAATAGGGAGCTGTCAGACGAATGCGGAAAAACGGTCATATGGCAAGGTGCGGTGGGGCGCGCAGGGTTTGAGACGGTGGCCAAAAGGGTCATCGAAAAATATTTTAAGCAGCCGAATTATTACAAAATAGACGGCGCGCCTGTGTTTATGATATACGACATAAAGAATCTGATATCCGGTCTTGGCGGCATCCAAAGCACCAAGGAGGCCATCGCATGGTTCCGAGAGCAAACCAGGCTTGCGGGATTTCCCGACCTGCATTTGCAGATTACCATATGGGGCGAAAAGACGGTGGATCTGAGCGGCTTCGACTCCAACATGCAAGGGTCTACTAAGGACATTGTGTCCTTGTTGGAGGTAGATAGTGTGACCCATTATCAGTTCGTGCATTTTACTGATGTGAATAGGGATTACACGGAGATCCTCTCGGACGTAAAGAAGGAATGGGATCGAATCGATGCCGCATATACCGTTCCGTATATTCCTCACATTTCCTGCGGATGGGATAACAATCCCCGCTATCGGCAATTTCGCCCACGGGTGGTGACCAACAACACGCCTGAGCAGATAGAAAAGGCCTTGCGGATGGCGAAAAAATATTTGGACGAGCATCCTGATCGGCCGCGTCTTGTGACGGTCAACTCTTGGAACGAGTGGACGGAGACCAGCTATCTGGAGCCCGACAACCTTTACGGCTACGGCTACCTCGACGCCGTCAAGGAAGTGTTCAAGAAAAAATAACCTCGCCTACCCACGGTCCCGTGATGCAAGCGGCAAGATTAAAAAAACGAAAGATGCCAACCTACGGTTGGCATCTTTTCTTATATTTTGTGAATTAAAATCCGTAGCCGGACAGACTGTAATACGCCATATTGGCCTGTCTCACGTCAAGTCTGCCAAAGCAGGCACACACGGGAACGTTGGAGATCACGTGCAACGCGTATTGGCCGAAGGGGATCTGATAGCCCTCGTTGCCGATGGGGCCGTCGAGTCTTAAACAGGTCGTACGCTCAGCGGCAAGATCGATGGTGATCTGATCGTAGGGGGCCTCGTCCACGAACAGGACCTTGATCCTGATCTTCGCGTCCTTTTTCGAAACGTTGGTGATCATCAGTGCCTCGTGACCCGGAAACGAGGGGTCGTTTCCGCAGGGAGGAAGATCGCCGTCACAAAATACCCAATTTTTCTTTCCGTTTTTCATTTTCCGCTCCTCCTTAATCTTTTACGTAATTGAAAAGCTCTTCTTCAAATTCGGGGCAGAGCGGCTCCGCGCCGTTTTCGGTGATCACGTAGCAGGTCTCCACACGAAGTCCGTTGAGGGTGGGGTGTCCGAAGAAGCTGACGTCCACGTTTACGATCATATTCTTCTCTAATACGTCGTCACTGTTGGGGCCAAAGAAGGGTGCCTCGGCTTCCATCAAGCCCATCGTGTGTGCGAAGGGACATACGAGATATTTCAAATAGCCGCCACGCTCGTACAGCTTTCTGCCCTCGGCATCGATCTGTCTTCCGCTATTGCCGATCTTCAGCATGCTTTTGGTGAGCTTCATGACCTCAATCATATCGATGAGGCACTTTTTCTGCTCCGCGGTGTATTCTCCACTGACGGGAACGGTATGCCCAAAGGTACCTGCGTAGCCGTTGATGCGAGGCGCGATACCGAGCATCACCATCTCGCCGTTCTCCATGATCTTGTTGGTGGCCGTAGGAACAACGGCGTTGGAGCGGATGCCACTGCCGACGATGGTGCGATAGGCAAAGCTGTCAGCACCGTTCTCACGGCATACTGCCTCGCCTGCCGCGGCGACCTCGTACTCCTTGTTGCCCGCTTTGACCTTTTCCGCCATTGCCTTGTATGCCTTGCAGGCAAGCTGAGTCGCTTGACGGGCCTGCTCGACCTCCCAATCGCTCTTGACGTAGCGGAACTTCAAATAATCGTCGGTCAAGTCTACGATCTCACAGCCCTCAAAGCCCTTTACCAGGTCCTGATGTACTGCGTAGGGCATATCCGTCGTGCCGACAAGACCGACCTTCTTTACGGGGAATTTCTCGGAAAGCTCCGCGAAAAGATCGCTGAAGCTGATGATGGTCGCCAAAGGATATTCCTCGTCGGGCACCATAAATACGGGGAAGCAGCGAACGTCGGTGATCGCGGAATCCTGCTTTGCGAAGGGCTCGCTTTCGGGGCCGCCGAGAAGCATCGTGGTTCCGTCTCTTCCTACGAGAACGGCACCCTTTTCAAATTGACCGCACCAACCGGTCAGATACCAGCCGTTTGCCACGTTCAACTCGTCAAAATAGATGATTGCAATATCGGTGTCCTTCTCGTTGAGAAGCTTGACGACCTTTGCAACTCTCTTTTCGGTTTCTTGCTTGTTGTAATAAGCCATTTTGTTTTCCTCCAAAAAATATTATTTATGCTTTCCACTCGAAATCATCGAGCGGGAACATGGGACGAATGATTTTGGTCAGTCCGAGCCGAGAAAGCTCCACGCAGCTTGCTCCGTCCGAAAGCGCAAACAGCTCTCTGTCGGCAAAGGGCTTCAGCTCGGTAAAAAGATAACCGAGCTTGACGACGACGATTCGATAGGAGAGAAGATCCACGTTTGCCAGGTCAAAATTCCCCTTCTCGATAAAAGCGCTTCTGTATTCCGTGAAAACGACGTCAACGCAACCGAACGAGACCGTCAGGCTTCTGCCGATGATCTCCTTCGTCCAGCCGAGGATCTCGCCGTGCGCCTTGATGCGCCCGCGTATTCCGTCAAGCTTTTCTACCGTGGCCTCCTCGCCGTCCGCGAGATGCCAAAGGTCGGATACCGTTTCGTAATCGGTAATTCCCGCTACACAGGTTGGCTTTTCGGGAGCCGCGCGCAGGATCAGCTTTAACAGGTCGGTTCTGTTTCCGTCGGAGCCCGCCGTGGTATTGTCGCCACTGTCGGTGATAAAGATCCGATTCTCCTCGCCCGCGATCGCGCGTCTGACACATTCCTCGGGTGCCTCCGCTTCTATGAGGAAGCGATAGTCACGGCGTGTTGCCCACAGCTTGTTGGCAAGCTCTTCGGCCGTTTTTTTCGCCGTTTCCCGATCGAGCGCGGTTACGACGGTCGAGGCACTCGTGTTTGGCGCATCGATCCAGCAATGCCCCAAAAAAAGGTTGGCCGTCAATATCCCGTCCGTTTGCTCAAGCCGCAAGGTCTCCCCGATCAACCCCTTAAGAGGCTCGTAGGCGGTTAGAAGTGTGTCGTTTTTCAAGAGGAACGGAACTCTCACGGTGTACGTATGCGGCTTGACGTGATTTTCCAAGCAATAAACCAATGCCGTCGCCGCTCTCTGCTGACACTCTACCTGATCGACGTGAGGAACGGTCTTAAATCCGCTGACAATATCGGCGTAGTCACACAGCTCGTCCGTGACGTTGGCGTGCGCGTCCATTGAAATGGCAAACAGGCAGTTTTCCGAAACGAGCTTTTTGATCTCCTTCAAAAGGAACAGCTCACCGCTTCCGATCTCTTCCACCTCCATACTGCCGTGAAAGAAGATATACACACCGTCCAGATCGGGGTTGGCTCTTACACAGTCGAGGATCTGATCCGCATAAAAGCGGTAGGTGTCAAGCTCAACGGTGCCGGAGGGGAGTGCCACGGCGTATATTGCCGGGATGACCTCATAGCCCTTTTGGCGGAAAATATCTCTGACAGCGAGCTTCCCGAATATCTCTTCCCCACGGAAATACTCAAAATCGTGCTTTTCGGGGTGAAGAGCCGATCTGCTGTTGGATTCGCATTGAAAGGCAGCAACCAAAATTTTCATACCGTACCTCCCGCTTAATTGTTATCTAAAAACATTTTATTATATTAAATCAGTAAAAGCAAGGGAAAAACAAGCGGAAAAATGGTAAAAAATAAAAGTCATTTTATTCATTTATTACTTTATTCTACTTTTCTGTTGAAAAATCCCACCGTTTGTGCTACAATGTAGGTAGGAGAATGATTATGAGGAAATACTATAACTTTTCAATCAAAAAAACGGTAACCGTAAAAAATCTGACCACCATTGAATCCTTAGAGGTGTCACCAAGCTTTTCCTATCCCACCGAGGAGCACGATTTTTACGAGCTTGTATACGTTGACAGTGGAAAGCTGCTCTGCCGTCTTGAAGAAGAGCCGCTTTTGCTCGAGCAGGGGAAGCTTTTGCTTATTTCGCCATTTCATTCGCATTCCTACCGCGCCCTTGAGAATGCGCCCGCCACGTTTTTCATTCTTTGCTTTCATTCCGCCTCTGCGTCGCTCGGCATTCTTGACAAGGTCATCGCGCTGGGAAGCGAGGAGCGGCAGCTTTTTTCAAAAATTGTGAACGAAGCGAAAAAGGCCTTTGCTTTTCCCTTTAACCGCAAGCTGATCCCCCTTGCGTCCCCTTCCTTTGGCGCGGTTCAGCTGGTGGTGGGAAGGGTTGAAGAGCTTTTGATCAAGCTGATCAGAAACGAGCTGAAGGAAAGCGAGTTTATACGCCCCATTATGAACAGCGTGGAATTGGAAAATAAGCTTGCTGAGGATATTGTCTCACTGCTGAAGCGTCACGTGTACGGAAGGATCACGCTGGATGAGATCAGCGCGGATACCTTTTACAGCAAGACGTACGTCAATTCCATCTTCAAAAAATGCACCGGCTTTACGATCATACAGTATTATCACAAGCTGAAAGCCGAGGAGGCCAAGCTACTGCTGCGCGAAAAAGCAACGACGAACGAGGTTGCCGCCAAGCTGGGCTTTGAAAGCGCCACGTATTTTATTAAATTTTTCAAAAAGCACGAGGGTATGACCCCCACCGAATATCGAAAAAAGCTGCTTTGACGGCTATAACCTAAGAGAGCCGACAGCGTTCGGCTATAGGATAACGGCGAAAAGCCAACGAAGGATGAGCCGCGGCAGAGCGGTACGTATAAAGCAAACAAGAAAGCCGCACCCATCGGGTGCGGCTTTCTTGCGCCGTAAACGGTGTTTTTTCGTTATTCCGCCAGAGGCTTCATCGTGGGGAAGAGCAGTACGTCGCGGATGGAGGCACTGTCGGTCAGCAGCATCACCAGACGGTCGATGCCGAAGCCGAGGCCGCCCGTGGGGGGCATGCCGTACTCAAGCGCGGTAACGAAGTCGTAATCCACCTCGCTCTTCGAGGAGGGATCCTCGGCGTGCTTGGCGGCGACCTGCTTCTCGAATCTTTCCCTCTGGTCGATGGGGTCGTTCAGCTCCGAGAAGGCGTTGCCGTACTCGGTGGCGTTGATGAAATACTCAAAGCGTTCGGTAAAGGCGGGGTCGGAGGGCTTTCTCTTGGCGAGAGGGCTGTTCTCCACGGGATAGTCGTAAATGAAGGTGGGTTGGATCAGATGCTCCTCCACGTAAGCGTCAAAGAACTCGGCAAGCACCGTGCCCTTGGTGGCGTTCGCGGGTACCTCTACGTGCTTTTCCTTGGCGGCGGCACGGGCATCCTCGTCGGTCTTCCAATCGTAGTAGTCTACGCCCGCGTACTTCTTCACCGATTCTACCATGGTCATTCTCGTCCACTTGCCCATGTCGATCTCGGTGCCCTGGTAGGTGATCCTCGTGTCGCCGCAGATCTTCTTGGTCAGGGTGGAGTACATATCCTCCACCAGGTCCATCAGTGCCTCGTAGTCGATATACGCCTGGTAAAGCTCAATGGTGGTGAACTCGGGGTTGTGCTTGGGGTCCATGCCCTCGTTACGGAAGATACGGCCTACTTCGTACACACGGTTCATACCGCCCACGATAAGACGCTTGAGGTAAAGCTCGGTCTCGATACGCAGATACATATCCATGTCCAGCGTGTTGTGGTGGGTGGCAAAGGAGCGTGCGGAGGCACCGATCTCAAGGGGAACGAGGATGGGGGTGTCTACCTCAAGGAAGCCGCGCTCGTCGAGGTAAGCACGCAGCTCCTTCAAGATGCGGGAGCGCTTCACGAAGGTGTCCTTCACCTCGGGGTTAACGATGAGGTCCACGTATCTCTGACGGTATCTGGTCTCGGTGTCCTTTAAGCCGTGGAACTTCTCGGGAAGGGGAAGGAGGGACTTGGAGAGCAGCTTGATGGTGCTCAGGTGAATGGAGATCTCGCCGGTCTGGGTGCGGAATACCACACCCTCGACACCGATCATATCACCGATGTCCCACTTTTTGAAATCGGCGTAATCCTCTTCGCCTACGTCATCGCGGCGGACGTAAAGCTGGATCTTGCCCTCACCGTCGTACAGATGCACGAAGGAGGCCTTGCCCATCACGCGGCGGCTCATCATACGGCCGGCAAGACGGACGGTCTTGCCCTCATAGGCGTCAAAGTCGTTTAAAATTTCCGGAGCGGTGGCGGTCACGTCAAATTTGGTGACGGTGAAGGGGTTCTTGCCGTTCTCCACCAGGGCGGCCAGCTTGTCGCGGCGCACCTGAAGCTCCGAGGTTGCGTTCAGCTTGGTTTCTTCTGCCATTGTCTTTTCTTTTTCCTTTCAAAGGGTCACGCGCCGGCGCGGCGCACGTCTAAAACCTCAAGACGGATGGTCTTGCCGTTGGGAAGCTCGATCTCTACCTTCTCGCCTGCGGAGGTGCCGAGAATGCCCATGCCGATGGCGGATTGGTCGGAGATCTTGCCCAGCAGGGGGTCGGTCTCGTAGGAGCCGACGATGTGGTAGGTCTTGCTCGCACCCGTGTCGAGGTTCTTGACCTCAACGATAGAGCCGACGGACACCTTGGTGTGGTCGATCTCGGACTCGTCGATGACGTGAGCGAGGGAGATCATCTCCTCCAGCTCGTGGATGCGCATTTCAACCTTGGCTTCCTCGTTTTTCGCCTCGTCGTACTCGCTGTTCTCGGACAAGTCGCCGTAGCTTCTTGCCTTAGCGACCTCGTTTTTGATCTCCTCGCGGCGAACGTTCTTTAAGAAGTTCAGCTCCTTTTGCAGGGCGTCGTAGCCCGCTTGGGTGTAATTCTTCATTTCTGCCATGGTAATTTATTCTCCCTTATTATTATTCAAAATCGTTTGTGTCGTCAAGATCGGTGGCGTCGTCGGGTAACTCCTCGCCCGAAGGGTGCGCGGAGGCCATCTCCGACGCGAGCGCATCCTCTTCCCTTTGCCTTTGGTGGCGCATATAAAGCCCCGCCGCCAGCAAGATCAGTGCGGCACAGGCCAAAACGCCGAAGGTGATCCAAAAGGCGATCACGTATCCGAGAGGATAGGCAGGCTCGTCGGTCGGATCGTCCGAGGGGGCGGAGGGGGTGTCCGAGGGTTTGTCCGTAGGCTTGTTCACAGGTTTGTCCGAGGGGCTGTCGGACGGCTTATCCGTGCCACCCTCGCCGTCGGCGGGGGGGTCGGGAGTCAGATCCACCTTGCCCTCGGTAATGGGCGCGCCGCTTTCGATAAAGGCCACGGCGGCCTGCAGGGCGAGGTCGGTTTCAAAGGTCAGCTCGGTGATGGAGGTGTCTGCCAGCTCATCGGACAGAGTGACCGTGTGATGGGGCGTAACACCCACGCCCTCGTAATTCTCGGAGACGGGCGGGGAATAGTAGAAGGTGGAGATGCGGATGCAGGCGGTGGGGTCGTTCTCCCCCAGCTCTACGCCCGTGTAGGAGTAGGGAATGGGGATCTCTCTTTGTCCCATGCCCTTGCCGTAGGTCGTGTCGCCAAAGACCTCGGCCACGCCGAAATCCTTGAGACAGGAGGTGAACAGCTCCGCCGCCGAAACGGTGTAGCCGTCGCACAGCACGGTCATTTTCTTGTCGATGACGTGGTTTGCGGCGGGGGCGTAGCCGTATCTCTCTACCAGCATCTCGCTGTAAAGCAGGGCAAGCTCATGACCGTATTCATCGACCAGCTCGTCGTAGAAATAATCCGTGATGGAGGTGATCTCGTCGGTTCCGTATTTGTATTTCAGTCTGACGATGGGCGCGCCCGTGCCGTCGGGCAGAATATAATCGAGGATCGCCACGATCACGTCCAGCCGTCCGCCCGGGTTTTGTCTTACGTCGAAAACGAAGGAGTCGACCCCCTCGTCCTCCAAGGCCTCCACCGCCTCCACGAACTGAGCAAAGGTGGTGCCGTCAAACTTCGTGATGCGAACGTAGCCGATCTTCTCCTCACTCTCCGTCATAACGCGGTAGGAGACGGTACGGACGGTCATCTTTCGGCGGGTCATGGTGAAATCCAAGGACTCCTCCCCCCGCTTTACGGTAACGGTGACGGAGGTGCCTTCCTCTCCACGGATCCTGCTTACTGCGTTGTCATAGCCCAGCTGGGCAAAATCCTCGCCCTCCACGGCGGTGAGAATATCACCGAGCCTTATGCCGGCTGACTCCGCGGGGGAGCCGTGGGCCACCTCGATGACCTTGGCGTAGCCGTCGGTCAGCAGCTCTACCGTGATGCCGATGCCTACGTATTCCGTTTCCTCGTCCTCCGGTGCTACGTAGGTCTCCTCGTTGGCATAGCTGGCGTACACGTCGTCTACGGCGCGGACGTAGCACAAAACGAGAGCGTCCGTTACCAGCTCGGCCGTGGTCAGCTTGTCGAGATAAAAGCCGTCGGCGAGAAGATCCGCCATTTCATCCGCCACGTCTGCCGCGCCCTCATGGGTCTTGACGTAGAACTGAGAGTATGCGATGTCCACGATGGCAATGCGGTAGGGGTGAAAGGTGAAGCCACGCAAATAGGCGGCGCGTTCCGAGTCACCCGCCGACGCCAGCGCGTCGGCCTTTTTGATCAAGGCGGCCTTTACGGCCAGCTCGACCTGACGGACGTATTGCTCTACGGTGATCCCGTCCTCTGCCGTATCCTCTGCGTAAAGGCAGATGGGAGAAAGGACACTGAAGAGAAGCGCGAGAAGCAGGAAAACGGCACAAAGGCGGGAACAATAATGCTTACGTGCCATAGATAAGCCTTTCCGAAGACGGTGTCTTCCGAGAAATGTATCAGAACTTGGTGGGCTTGTTGGTCAGGTACTTCTTGACCATCAGTGCCACCTTGAAGGTGATGGCTTGGTCGAAATTGCGCAGGTCAAGTCCTGTGATCTTGCGGATCTTTTCCAGACGGTAGACCAGCGTGTTGCGGTGTACGAAAAGATTGCGAGAGGTCTCGGACACGTTCAGGTTGTACTCGAAGAAGCGCTGTACCGTGTCGAGGGTGTCTCTGTCGAGGGATTCGAGAGAGCCCTTCTTGAACACCTCTTGGAGGAAGATCTCGCACAGGGTGGTGGGAAGCTGATAGATGAGACGGCCGATGCCCAGGTTGTCGTAGCTGATGATGCTCTTTTCGGTGTCGAACATCTTGCCTACCTCAAGGGCGACTCTCGCCTCCTTGTAGGCGCGGGCCAGATCCTTCAAGCCCGTCACAACGGTGGAGATGCCGATGGCCACCTTGGAGTAGAACTCGGAGTTGAGGGTGTGGGCGATGCTGCCCGCCAGCTCCTCCAGATCCTCGGGCTCCTCGCCCACGGCGACCTCCTTCACCACCACGATGTCCTGCTCGCCCACGCCGATGACGTAATCGGTGTTCTTGTCGGGGAAGAGACCCTGCACGATCTCGTAGGGAAGCATTTCGGTGTGGCTGTAAAACTTGATCAGGAAGACCACGTGGAGTGCCTCGTTGTCGAAGTGCAGCTCCTTGCTCTTGATGTAAATATCGCTTTGCAGGATGTTGTCCAGCATCACGTTCTTGATAAAGGAGCCCTTATCGTATTTCTCGTCGTAGAAATTCTTGATGCTACCGAGAGACACCGACAAAACCGAGCAAAGCTCCTCTGCCTTCTTGTCCTCTCCCTCAACGAAAACGAGACAGTCGGTCTTGCCCGTGGAGGTGGTCAGAAAACGGTAGGTATAGCCGTTTTGCTGTAAGGTGACGGCGGAGAAGACCAGCTCCTCTCTGACCTCGGGAACCATCTCACCGATACGCTTCATATCGGTGCAGGCGGTGATCATGCTGTTTTCGTCTATCACGCCAATGACGCGGCTGACAGAATCCTTCATTTGGTGGATAACGCTTTGGAATAAACGGTTTGCCATAGCGGAAAACTCCTTTTACTTCAAACTTGGTAAAATTAATTGTCTATACTGCACTATATTTTACATCATATTTTGTCATTTTGCAATAGGAAAATGAAAAAAATTATAAAAAATGCACAAAATTTTATTGATTTTTTTGTGAGGGGTGAAAAATGCCTATAGCTCGTAGAAAAAGGATAGGGCGCTGAGAGCGTAAAGAGGGGCAGTCTCACAGCGCAAAATGCGCGCGCCAAGGCCCGTCATCACAAGCCCTGCCGCTCTTGCCGCCTCCGCCTCGCGGGGCGAGAAGCCGCCCTCGCTCCCCACCACCACGGCGACTCGGCGGACGTCGGGATGGGAAAGGCAGATCTCCTTCAAGGAAAGGGTGCCCTCGCCCTCATAGCAGAAAAGGCAGAGAGGGAAGGAGGCGGCCTCCTTCAGCATCCCGTCAAAGGAGATGCAGGGGTGTACGGTGGGAAGAAGATCCCTGCCGCACTGCTTCGCCGCCTCGGTGGCGATGCGGTTTTGTCTTTCGGTGATGTGGGCAAGCTTCTCCGCCTTGGGACGCTTGACGCAATGCTCGCTTTCAAAGGGGGTGACGGCGCACGCGCCCAGCTCTACCGCCTTTTGCACGATAAATTCCAGCTTGTCGGATTTGGGATAGCCTTGATATAAGTGAATATGAAGAGGGCTTTCCGCCGTGGCGGTCAGCCTTTCCGTGATCTCCGCACGCACGTCGGTGCCGTCAAGGGCGGACAGACGGGCGCGGAACGCGCCGCCCTCCCCGTCAAGGAGGGTCACCTCGTCTCCCACCGCCATGCGGAGGGAATAGGAGATATGGCGGGCGTCGTCTCCCGTTACGGTCACCGTTTCGCCTACGGTCATGGGTCGGGATAAAAAGAAACGGGGCATAGGATGCCTCCTTACGTCAGTTGGTGTTGATCAGTTCTGAATGAGAAGGGCGTACCAGTCTCTGTCCTCCGCCTCGCGGAGCAGGGTGAAGCCGTATTTTCTTGCCGCCTCCTTGATCTCCTCCACTCTCTCTCCGATAATGCCCGAGAGGATGGCGCGGCCGCCCTCGGTCATCACCGAGGCAAGGTCGGGAAGCAGGCGCAGGATGATGCTCGAAACGATATTGGCGACCACGAAATCAAACTTACCGCCCGCGGTATCCACGCCGTCCAAAAGATCCGCCACGCCGCAAAATACGTTTTCCGCGCCGTCCGCCGCCACGTTTTCTCTTGCCACGCGCACAGCCACGGGGTCAATGTCGTAGGCGTAGCAAACGGAAGCGCCCAGCTTGGAGGCGCAAAGAGAAAGAATACCGCTGCCTGTGCCCACGTCAAGAACACGCTCGCCGCCCTTTATCTCGTCTTGGAGCATTTCCATTACCAGACGGGTGGTCTCGTGTGTGCCCGTACCGAAGGCCATACCGGGGTCCATGCGGATGATCCTTTCCCCCTCCTTCGGGGTGTAGTCCTCCCAGGCGGGCACCACGGTGATCTTACCGAGGGGGATGGGATGGTAGTGCTTTTTCCAGGTCTCCGCCCAATCCTCCTCCTTCATACCCTCGGTGACGACCTCGGCGGAAAGACCCAAGGTGTCGATGCGCTCGGCAAGAAATGCCTTTGCCTCGGTAAGGCTTTTGTCCGCCGACAGAAAGACCGAGACGGTGGCCTTGGTCTTGTCCGTGTTTAAAATCGACTCGTCGATGAGAGCGCCGTACATACCGTCGGTGGTCACGTCGCTGTAATCCTCAATGAGAACGCCGCTGTCGATCATGCCGATAACGGCGGTTAAGATCTCTACGTCCTTTTGCTCTCCTTTTAAAGAAAGCTTGATCCATTCGTTTTCCATAAGCACCTCTATTTGCTTCTTATACTTTTTACATCTTTTTCTATCTGCGCCCTCAGAGCCTCTACCCCATCAAAGCGCATCTCGTCCCGCAGACGGCGAAGGAAGGAGACGGAAAGCGTCCTTCCGTATAAGTCGCCCTCAAAATCCAAAAGGAAGGATTCCACCCTTGCCTCGCCCTTCGCCTCCACGGTGGGACGCACCCCAACGTCGGACAGGGCGGCATAGGCGACGCCGTCCACCGTCACCCTCGTTTCGTACACGCCGTAGGCGGGCAGAAGGGTGGAAACGGCAAGATTGGCGGTGGGGAAGCCGAAGGCGCGACCCACGCTTTTCCCGTGGCTGACCTCTCCCCTGACGGTATAGGGACGGCCGAGCATGGCGGCGGCCTCCTCCACCTCTCCCGCCGTCAGCGCGGCTCGGATGCGGGAGGAGGAGATGGGGGCGTCACCATAGGTGACGGCAGGGACCTGTACGGCGAGAGGAAAGGCCTGCTTTAAGGTCTCACCGTCTCCCGTCGCCCCCGCGCCGAAGCGGTAATTAAAGCCGCAAACGGTGGCCAATGCACCCAGCCCGTCCTTCAAAACGGTGCGGATAAAATCCGTGGCGGACAGTGCCTTGACCTCGTGAAAGGGGGAGAGAAAGACGGTCTCAACACCCGCCTCCTCCATGACCGCGAGACGGTCGTCGAGGGTGGAGAGGGGCGTGCCCTTGCTTGGCAGAAAATCCGAAAAGGTAAAGACGGCGGGGACGGCGTCCAAGGCGTTTGCCAGCTTTACCGTCTCGGCAAAAAGCGCCGCGTGTCCCACGTGCGTGCCGTCAAAGCAGCCCAGTGCCACCACGGTGGGGGACAAGGCTTTGGGATAAGGATAGGAACAGACCTTCACACCGCTCTCCTTTCGTTTTTCATCGTACTCTTCATTATACCTTATAAGAAGGGAAAAGTCAAGGGCGGGGGAGAGAAAAAGCAGAAAAGTCAAAAGAAGAGGGCGAGAAAGAAAAAAGGGCGAAAAATGACCGAAAATTTGCAAAAAAAATTGCAGAAAATTCTCGATTTTCATTGACAATATCTGTTTTTTTTGATATAATACCCACGGTTGGGCGTGTCCCGACCGAAAAACCGACGCTTCCCGCGGAAAGTGCTGCGCGCTTTCGAAAGGAGATAGGTATGCGAAACCCGATAAGACGACGAGTGCGGTATCACCGCACCCCTCAAGCAGTGAAGGCTCAAGGAGACTTCGCGAGACTATGGCAAGAGCCCCCCGCCCGTTGCCTTTTTCTTGCGTAGTCCGCTTTTTGCGCCTTCGCTGCTTTTTGTTTATTACGCGCACGCGCGCACACACAGGAGAGGAAAAGCACTATGGCTATTGCAATCACGAAAAAAACGAGTACGACCGAGACGCTCGATGCCCTTGACGGGCTTCTTGACAAGGTTCTCGCTCTGGCAGAGGGTGCTACGCCCGAGAATAAGATCGAGGTGACGGTGGAGCTTGACAGGGGAAGCTACACCCTGGACGCGCCCCTGGTGTTCTCCGCCGAGGAGAACCCCGCCCTCCAAAATATCCGCCTGACCATCAAGGCGAAGCCCTCCATGTATCCCACCGTCTGTCCTTTGAAATCTATTTCGGGCGCAGACTTCACCCCTGTAGAGGGCACTCCCTATTACAAATATCAGCTGGAAAAGAACGAAGCGGGTGAGTACCCCAAGTTCTACGACGTTTTCTGCGGCACGAAGCGCATGAAGATGGCAAGGTCTCCCATGTGGCGTAACCCCTTCCCTCTGCTCCCTGCCCAAAGAAGCGGAGAGGAGAAGGTGGAGGGCTTGTACGCCCCCATCGATATTGTCGAAAAGGTGGCGGGGAAGGACGTCGGTGCCACCCAGCTCCGTATTTACGTGCAATGGCAGCATTATATCCTTCGCGTGAAGGAAGTGGATCTGTCGGTCACCGCCGAGGTGAAGGGCGAGACCTATGCCCTCGTTCGGTTCTACGAGGAGTTTGACGAGCAATTCGTCAAGGGGGTACATGAGGCCAACAACATTGGAAACCGCGAGACCTTCCTTGTCAACAACCTTGCTTACCTTACCGAGCCTAATACTTTTGTCTACGACTGGTTTACAGGTACCATCTACGTAGTCCCTTCCGATCCCGAAAAGATGGCGAGAATGAGGTTTGGCTATACCACCCTTGCCAACGCCTTTATCTTCAAGGGCATGAAGGACGTGACGGTGGAAGGGATCGCCTTTGCCGGCTTCACCTCTCCCTACGTGTGCGACACGGGCTATTTCGGCACGCTTGCCAACCGCGAGTTCCGCGCGGGCAAGCTGCGCCACGCTCCCATCGTTGCCTCGGATACCAGAGGCTTTACGGTGAAGGGCTGCTCCTTCCTTGATCTGGGCGGCAACGGCGTGATGCTTTGCGACCACACCGTGAGCGCCACGGTGCGGGACTGCCGCTTCGTGAACGTGGCCATGTGCGGTATTTCGGTGGGCAACTACCGCGTGGGTGTCGGGGGTTGGTCAGATCCCCAAAATCAGAACTATAACGTCAAGATCGTCAACAATTATCTTGAAAATATCGCTTACGATTATCCCAGCTCCCCCGCCATCTTCCTCTGCTTCTGCGACGTGGGTGAGATCTCTCACAATACCATCAAGGGCTGTGCCTATTCGGGTATTGCCGCGGGAGACGGTTATAGTCAGGTAGATTTCGAGCCGGGTGAGAAGGTCAATCTCAGAAACGTGGAGATCGCCTACAACGACGTCCGTGATTTTATGGACGTCTGCCGTGACGGCGCCGCCATCTACGTGACGGGGGCCAACTGCACCAAGGACTATGCTGTTCGCTTCAACTCGGTGCATGACAATATTGCCCTTCTTACGGACATCGGACACCGCGACCGTCGCGGTTACTACTTTGACGGCTCGGCCTCTAACTGGGACGTGTACGACAACGTCATCGACAACTGCGCGATGCCCCTGTTTACCCAGTATCACGTGCCAAGCCAGTATACCCACCATGTCCACACCCGGAACTTCTATTCCACCACCGACATTGAGCCAAGCGGCAACCACAAGCCGAACCAAGACAACATTCTCGGCTTCTACGCCGTAGAGGAGAGCCTTGACGCTTTGTACGAAAAATATCCTGCGGCCAAGGCCATTGCCGACGCGGCGGGCTACAGAGAAGTAGTCCTTACGGTAGATTAAAGCAAAAACGAAAGAGCCGCGCCCTCGGATGAGGGCGCGAGGAGGAAAGAGAAATGGCAATTACCTTAACCAAAAGAGTGGCAAGCACCGAGCAAAGAGCGACTCTTGCCGAGATCAGAGAGCATATTCTGGCCGTGGCAGAGACCGCCTCGGAGGATAACGTCATCGAGGTGGTGGCGGAGCTGGATCAGGGCAAATATTTCGTCGATGAGCCGCTGGTGTTTTCCGCAGAGGAAAACCCCGCTCTCAAAAACATCCGTCTGACCGTCAAGGCAAAGCCCTCTATGCGCCCTACCGTCAGCGGTATTCGCCGCATTTCGGGAGCGGAGTTTACCCCCGTGGAGGGTATGCCCTACTACAAGTATCAGTTTGAAAAGGACGAAAACGGCGAGTATCCGAAATTCCGTGACTTTTTCCTCGGTGACAAGCGGCTGACCATGGCCAAGTCGCCCGTCTGGCGCAACCCCGTCGCCCTTCTTCCTGAGCATCGCAAGGGAGAAATGAAGATGGACGGCCTCTACGCGCCCGTGGGAATTGCGGAAAGGATCAAGGAAAGCGGCATCGGTGCTACCCAGCTCCGTATGTTCGTGCAATGGGAGCATTACATTCTGTGCGTCACCGACGTGGACCCGGATACCACCATGGACGTGGACGGCGAGCCCTACGTCTTGGTGAAGCTCAACGCGGAGTTTGACGAGTTCTTCGTCCGCGGTATGCACAGAGCCAACAATATCGGAAACCGTGAGACCTTCTTCGTCAACAACTTAGCTTTTCTCACCGAGCCCGATACCTTCGTTTACGATTGGAAGGCGGGGACGGTGTATGTTTTGCCCGCCGACGCCGCCAATATGGCAAGACATTCCTTTGGCTACACCACCTTGTCGAACTACCTTGTGTTCAAGGGGATGAAGGACGTGACGGTGGAGGGCATCGACTTCGTGGGTCTGACCTCTCCCTACGCCTGCGACACGGGCTACTTCGGTCGCCTGTCCAACTACGAGATGCGGGCGGGCAGACTGCGCCACGCCGCCATTCTCACCTCGGACATGAGAAATATGACGGTGAAGCGCTGCTGCTTCCGCGCCCTGGGCTGTAACGGTGTTCAGGTCTGCGATAAGACGGTGGGCCTGAAAATAGAGGACTGCGTGTTCAAGGACACCGCGATGAGTGCCATCGCTATCGGCAACTACCGCACCGACGGCAAGGTGGGCAACGGCTGGAAGCAGGGCGAGGAGACCTTCTTCGTCAAGGTGCGAAACAACTATTTTGAGCATATCGCCTACGATTATCCCAGCACCGCCTGTATCTTCCTCGGCTTCTGCGACGGGGGAGAGTTGTCTCACAACACCGTGCGGGGCTGTGGCTACTCCGCCATCGCGGCGGGCGACGGATACAGTCAGGTGAGCTATTATCCCGGTGAGAAGGTCAATCTGAGAAACGTAGAGATCGCCTACAACGACATCCGTGACTTTATGGACGTGTGCCGCGACGGCGCGGCCATCTACGTAACGGGCGCAAACTGCACCAAGGATTACGCCCCTCGCTTCAATTCCATTCACCACAACGCCGCCTTCCTGACCGAAAGCGGACATCGGGACAGACGGGGCTATTACCTTGACGGCTCTGCCTCCAACTGGGATGTGTACGACAATGTGATCGACAACTGCCAGCTTCCCCTCTTTACTCAGTATCACGTACCGGGGCAGTATACCCATCACAACCGTTTGTGGAACATTTATTCCACCACGGACATTGAGCCCCAAGGCAATCACAAGCCCAACCACGACACGCTCTTGGGCTTCTGGGCGGTGGAAAAGGATCTGGATACCTTGTACGAAAAGCATCCCCACGCAAAGGAGATCGCCGACGGCGCAGGCTATCGGGATACCGGCGTAAAAACCAATTGATCCAAACAGTAAAGCACACTGCGAAAGGAAAGGTATAGCAAAATGGCAATTGCACTGAAAAGAATTGAGGCAACCTGCACCAGCATTGAGACGCTGGCAGACTTAAAGCAATATGTGCTTTCTGTGGCAGCCGAGGCCACGCCCGAAAAGAATCTGGCCGTTGAGGTGGTTTTGGATCAGGCAAACTACTTTTTGGAGGAGCCTTTGGTGTTTTCCGCGGAGGAACACCCGGAGCTCGCCAACATTCGTCTGACCATCAAGGCCAAGGAGAGCATGCGTCCCACGATCAGTCCTCTCAAGCCCATTATGGGATCGGACTTTGTTCCTGTGGAGGGCACGCCCTACTACAAGTACCAATTCGAAAAGAAGGAAAACGGGGAGTATCCGAAATTCCATGATTTCTTCCGTGGGCCTGAGCGGCTGAAAATGGCCGCCTCGCCTGTGTGGCGCAATCCCTTCCCTCTTTTGCCCGAGGAAAGACGGGGCGAAAAGACACTGGAGGGTTTGTATGTTCCTTACGAGCAGGCTAAGGCGGTGAAGGAGCAGGGCATTGGCTCTGCCCAACTGCATATGTACGTGCAATGGGAGCATTATGTGCTTCGCATTAAGGATATTGACTTGAATACCACCAAGGAGGTAGGGGGCGAGCCTTACGCGCTGGTGACCTTCTTTGAGGAGTTTGACGAGTTCTTTGTGCGCGGTATGCATTTCTGCAACAATGTGGGGAACAGAGAGACCTTCTTCATCAACACGCCTGCTTTTTTGACCGAGCCAAACACCTATGCCTACGATTGGCAGTCGGGTGCTCTTTATGTGATTCCCAAAAATCCCGAGAGCTTTACCAGAACGAGATACGGCTACACCGAGCTTTCCAACATGCTGGTGATCAAGGGAATGCGGAATGTGACGGTGGAGGGCATCACCTTTGTGGGCCTTACCTCCTCCTTCATTTGCGACACAGGCTATTTCGGCCGTCTGTCCAACTACGAGAGCCGTATGGGCAGATTGCGCGACGCCGCGATTCTGACCTCTGATGTGTGCGACCTTGTGATCAAGGATTGCTCCTTTGAGGGACTTGGCGGCAATGGCGTGCAGATCTGCGACCGCACTGTAAGAGCCTCGGTAACGGGATGCACCTTCCGCAATATTGCTATGGGGGGCTTCTCTGCAGGCAATTACCGCTATGGCTGCAAGTGGCAGAATTACGGAGATCAGACCTTTGGCATCAAGCTGATCAACAACTATTTTGAAAATATCGCTTACGATTATCCCAGCACCGCTTGCGTTTGGCTTGGGTATTGTGATGGGGCACTCATTTCCCACAACACCATCAAGAGCTGTGCCTATTCGGGCATTTCCGCAGGTGACGGCTATAGCAAAGTAGGCTTTGAGCCGGGCGAGCGGATCAATCTGCGGGATGTGGAGATCTCTTACAACCGTATTTTGAATTTCATGGATGTGAACCGGGATGGCGGCGCCATTTATGTGACGGGTGCCAATGCCATAGTGAGTTACGAAAAGCGCTTCAATTCCATTCACCATAATTTCGCCGCCTTGGAGGAGCAAAAGGACCATGACCGTCGCGGTTACTACCTTGACGGCGCCGCTTCCAACTGGGACGTATATGACAACGTGATGGACAACAGCGCCCTTCCTCTGTTCACCCAGTATCATGTGCCCGATCAGTATACGCACCACAACCGCGTATGGAATTTCTACTCCACCACGTGGGTGGATCCGGAGGGCAACCACAAGCCTCATCACGACACCCTTCTCGGCTTCTATGCCGTGGAGGAGAGCCTTGACGCTTTGTACGAAAAATATCCTGCGGCCAAGGCCATTGCCGATGCGGCGGGCTACAGAGAAGTAGGCCTTACGGTAGATTAAAGCAAAAACGAAAGAGCCGCGCCCTCGGATGAGGGCGCGGAGAGAAAAGAGAAATGGCAATTACCTTAACCAAGAGAGTGGCGAGCGTCGAGCAAAGAGCGACTCTTGCCGAAATCAGAGAGCATATTCTGGCCGTGGCAGAGACCGCCTCGGAGGATAACGTCATCGAGGTGGTGGCTGAGTTGGATCAGGGTGGATATTCCGTCACCGAGCCGCTGGTGTTTTCCACAGAGGAAGATCCCGCCCTCAAAAATATCCGTCTGACCGTCAAGGCGAAGCCCTCTATGCGCCCCGTCATTAGCGGACTTCGCCACGTTTCGGGCGCGGAGTTTACTCCTGTGGAGGGGACGCCATATTACAAGTATCAGCTCGAAAAGAGTGAAAACGGAGAGTATCCCAAGTTTTTTGACTTTTTCCATGGCGGCATTCGTATGAAGAAGGCGATCTCTCCCGATTGGGGGCATCCCTTTCATCTGCTTCCCGAGCAGAGAAGCGGCGAGGTGAAGGCGGAAGGGCTTTACGCCCCCGTCGAGATCGCCCAGGCTGTCAAAAAAAGCGGCATCGGCGCTACACAGCTCCGTATGTTCGTGCAGTGGGAGCAGTATACCCTGCGCGTGAAGGACGTGGACTTGTCCTCTACCGTGGTGGTAAGAGACAGGACCTACGCGCTGGTGAAATTCTACGAGGAGTTCGATGAGTATTTCGTGCGCGGCGTGCATTCTGACAACAATATCAGGTGGTGCAAGACCTTCTTCGCCAACACGCCCGCTTATTTGACGGAGCCGGATACCTTTGCTTACGACTGGACGTCGGGAGCTGTGTACGTGGTGCCCACCGATCCGTCCAATATGGCAAAAGAGAACTACGGCTATAGCACACTCTCGAACTGCTTTGTCTTCAAGGGAATGACGGGTGTGACGCTGGAGGGGCTGACGTTTACGGGGCTTACCTCCTCCTTCATCTGTGAGACGGGTTATTTTGCCTCGCTTTCCAACCGCGAGAAGCGCGCCGGCAAGCTTCGCCACGCGGCCGTTCTGACGTCTGACGTTCGTGATTTTACGGTGAAGAGCTGTAATTTCTTGCAGTTGGGCGGAAACGGCCTGATGCTCCGCGACAGCACGGTGAAGGCTACCGTCGAGGACTGTCGCTTCGTGGGCGTGGCTATGTGCGGCATTTCCGTCGGAAACTATCGAGAGGATCGTGACGGAAAATTCATTGCTTGGGAATACGCGTGTGATGAAGCGCAAAACAGAAGCTATCACGTGATGATCGAGAACAATTATCTTGAGGATATCGCTTACGATTATCCCAGCTCCGCCGCTATCTTCCTCGGCTTTTGCGACGTGGCGAGGATCATGTACAACACCATCAACGGCTGTGCCTATTCGGGCATTGCCGCAGGTGACGGATATACCTATCACAAGGTGAAGTATCAGCTTGGCGAGAAGTTCAATCTTCGTGACGTGGAGATCGCCTATAACCGCGTGGTGAACTTTATGGACGTTTGCCGCGACGGCGGCGCCGTTTACGTGACGGGTGCCAACTGTACGGTGGAGCACGCGCCTCGCTTTAACACCATTCACCACAATTTTGCCGTTTTGGAGAAGGAGGGACCCGTCGACAGAGTCGGTTATTACCTGGACGGCTCCGCCTCTAACTGGGACGTGTACGACAACGTAATCATCGACTGTCAGATGCCGCTCTTCATTCAGCACAGCATACCGGGGCAGTTCACCTACCATAACAGGGCTTGGAATATTTATTCCACAACGCCCATAAGCGAGGGAAATCATACTCCGTGGCGTGACGTTTTGCTTGACAACTGCTTCGTTGAGGCGGACGGCTGTGAAGCCTTATATCAGAAGCACCCCGAGGCCAAGACAATCGCCGACGGCGCAGGCTACCGCGATACGGGCATCAAATGATCGAATCATCAAATAATCGAATCATCGAATCATCGAATAAACAAAGAAAGGATACGACATGGCGATCTTAACGGAAAAGGTAGAAAAAATCAAAACACAAAAAACAAGTCTTGCCGAGGTAAAGGAGCAGCTCTTGGATATTGCCGCAAGGGTGGAGAGTGTGACGGACGTCACGGTGGAGCTGGAGCATGGAAGATACACGCTCACCGAGCCATTCGTTTTGGATGCGGAGGAAAACCCCGAGCTGAAAAAGCTTCGCTTGACCATCAAGGCGCAGGAAAGAATGCGCCCAACCGTCAGCGGATTGAATTTTATTTCCGGAAAAGATTTTGTTCCCGTGGAGGGCACGCCCTATTATAAGGCGCAGATCCCCGCCAAGGAGGACGGCACCTATCCCAAGTTCCACGATTTCTTCCGTGGCGACAAGCGGCTGACCATGGCAAGCTCCCCGATTTGGAGAAATCCTTTTGATATGCTCCCCGAGGAGAGAAGCGGTGAAAAAAAGCTTGAGGGTCTTTACGTCCCCATGGCGATGGCAGAGGCGGCGAAGGCGCACGGCGTGGGCACGACCGAGCTTCGCATATACGTGCAATGGCAGCATTTCATTCTGCGCGTCCGTGACGTGGACCTCACCGTCACCAAGGAGATAAACGGAGAGCCCTATGCTCTCGTGAAATTCTTCGAGGAATTCGACGAGCATTTCGTTTGCGGGGTGCATCGCGCCAATAATACGCGAAACCGCGAGACCTATTTCATCAACAACCCCGCCTTTCTCACCGATCCTGACAGCTTCGCCTATGACTGGCGTTCGGGCACGGTCTACGTCATGCCGCCTGCCGACAGAAGCATTGCCGCCTGTCAGTATGGGTATACGGAGCTGGAAAGCCTGTTCGTATTCAAGGGTATGGAGAACGTGACGGTGGAGGGCATCCTCTTTTCGGGCCTGACCTCTCGCTACGTGTGCGAGAAGGGGTATTTCGGCACACTTTCCAACCGCGAGTTCCGCAACGGCTACAAGCTCCGTCAGGCGGCCATCCTTTGCATGAACGCGCGCAACACGACGATAAAAAGCTGTTCCTTCCAAAATATCGGCTCTAACGGTGTGCAGTTCTGTGACCGTACCGTTGTTGCCGAGATCGCGAACTGCGAGTTTAAGGACATTGCCATGGGTGCTATCGCCATCGGAAATTACCGTGAGGGCAACGGCTGGGAGGATGCTTCCGGTCGCACCTATAACGTTCGCGTGATCAATAACTATTTCGAGGATATCGCTTACCAATATCCCAGCACCGCCTGTATCTTCATCGGCTACGTAGACGGGGCGGTGATCTCTCACAACACCATCCACGGCTGCGCTTATTCGGGCATTGCCGCGGGAGACGGATACAGCCCCGTACACTTTGAAAAGGGAGAGAGCGTCAACCTCAGAGACGTGGAGATCTCTTACAACCGCGTGCACAACTTTATGAGACGTTGCAGAGACGGCGGCGCTATCTACGTGACGGGTGCCAACTGCACCATAAACTGCGCCGAACGCTTCAACCGCATCCATCATAATTTCACCTACTTAGACACTCTCGGTAACAGTGACACCATGGGGTATTATTTAGACGGCTCGGCATCCAACTGGGAGCTGACGGACAACGTGGCCGACAAGTGCGGAATGCCCCTCTATACCCAGTACAACATTTCCTCGCAGCACACGCATCACGTGACGGTAAAGAATTTCTACTCCGGTACCTACGTGCAGCCGGGCGACCACCGTCCGCACCACGACGTGTATGTGGAAAACTGCTGTGTGACCGAGAGCTTGGAAGAGCTGTTTGATCAGTACCCCGAGGCAAAGGCCATTGCCGACGGCGCGGGACAAAAAAACTTTATTTGAAACGGAGAGACGAAAGCTATGTCAATCAACATAATAGAGACCAAGCGCACCGCCGTGACGGCGGACACGTTAGAGGAGGCCCGCGAGCAGGTCTTGGCCATTGCCCGTGAGGCAAGCCCCAAAAACCGCCTTCACGTAGAGGTACGGCTAAGTGGTGTTTACCGTCCTGCCGCCCCCATCGTGTTTTCCACCGAGGAGAACCCCGAGCTTGAGAATATCAGCCTTACCGTTCGCAACGTCCCCGGTGCCAACGTCATTCTGGCCAGCACGAAGGAGGTCAAGGGCAGAGAGCTGACTCCCGTGGAGGGCAAGCCCTACTACAAGTATCAGTATGAAAAGGATGAAAATGGGAACTATCCCCTCTTTCACGACTTTTTTTGCGGCGGCAAGCGAATGAAGATGGCGAAGTCTCCCGTTTGGAGCAACCCCTTCGCCCTGCTTCCCGAGGAGAGAAGCGGCGAGAAGGGACTTGAGGGACTTTACGCGCCCATGGAAATCGCGAAAAGCATCAAGGAGAGCGGAATCGGCGCGACGGAGCTTCGTATGTACGTGCAATGGGAGCATTACATCCTTCGCGTGAAGGACGTGGACCTCACTGTTACCAAGGAAGTGAACGGTGAGACCTATGCCCTCGTTCAGTTCTACGAGGAGTTTGACGAGTTCTTCGTCAAGGGCGTGCATCGCGCCAATAATATCCTAAACCGCGAGACCTTCTTTACCAACAACCTTGCCTATCTCACCGAGCCGGGCACCTTCGTTTACGACTGGTACACGGGCACGGTGTACCTGATACCCGATTCGGAAAGCTTTCAGAATAAAGATTTCGGCTATGCCTATCTTTCTAATTATTTCACGTTCAACGGCATGAAAAACGTGACGGTGGAAGGCTTGCGCTTCCAAGACCTTACCTCTACCAAGGTGTGCGAGAGCAGCTATTTTGCCAAGCTCGGCAACCGTGAGGCGCAAAAAGGACGCTTGCGCGAGGCGGCGATCCTTACGAGCAACGTCCGCGACTTTAAGGTTTCAAACTGCTTTTTCCGTTTCCTTGGCACCAACGCCGTGCAGCTTTGCGACTCTTCTGTTCGCGCTACGGTGGAAAACTGTCGGTTCAACGATATTGCCATGAGCGGTATTTGCGTGGGCAATCCCGACCGCGTTTGGAGCAATCCTCTCAACCGCAAATATAACGTAAAGATCAAGGGCAACACCTTGGAGAACATTGCCTACGATTACCCCAACGCTGCCGCCATCTACCTTGGCATCTGCGACGGCGCGGAGGTCTCTCACAATACCATTGACGGCTGTGGCTATTCCGGCATTTTGGCGGGATACGGCTGGAGCATGGTGCAGTATGAGCCGGGCGAATACTGCAACCTGCGCGAGGTGGATATTTCCTATAACCGCATCCACAACTTTATGGACGTGTGCAGAGACGGTGCCGCCATCTACGTGACGGGTGCCAACGCCACCGTCAAGTGCGCCGACCGCTTCAACTACATCCATCACAACTATGCCTATCTGGATCAGGGCGGTCATTCCTTCCGTCGCGGCTATTATCTCGACGGTGCCAGCTCCAACTTCGCGGTATACGATAACGTCATTGACAACTGTCTGTTACCCCTCTTTACCCAGTATCACGTGCCGGCGCAATCCACCCATCACAACACGGTAGAGAATTTTTATTCCACTACTCCCATCGATCCTTCCAACCACAGGCCCGGAAACGATATGATCTGCAAGAACATTGTGGTAGAGGAAAGCCTTGACGGGCTGTTTGAAAAGCACCCCGAGGCAAAGGTGATCGCCGACGGCGCAGGCGCGACAGAATAACAGGAAAAACGAAGGAAAAAGGAGAAATTTCTATGGCTATCAGCGTAAAGAAATATGAATCCACGAAAGAGACCCACACCTCTCTGTCCGACGTGCGCGGAAGCACCCTTGAGGCGGCAAGAAATGCCCCCGAAAGCGGCATGGAGCTGACGGTTGCGTTAGATCATGGCGTTTACACTCTCACCGAGCCTTTCGTTCTGGATGCGGCGGAGGAGCCTGCCCTCGCAAGGGTCAAGCTTCATCTTACGGCGGCAAAGAGCATGCGCCCCACGGTCAGCTCTGCCGTTACCATCACCGAGGAATACGAGAGGGTGGAGGGCAAGCCTTATTTCAAGTGCCAGCTTTCCAAGGATGAAAACGGCGAGTATCCTCGCTTCCGCGACGTGTATTACCAAGGCAAACGCTTGAAGATGGCCACCTCTCCCATCTGGCTCAACAAGGAGGCCTTGACGGCAGAGGAGCGCGGCGCGGGGCATTACGACGGCGACGGCACTTGGATGTGCAACGATTTCGAAGCACCCGTAGACAGACGCGGCCTTTACGTTCCCATCGAGACGGCAAAACAGGTGGCGGCAAGCGAGAGCGACGCTACCGAGCTGTGTATGTACGTGCAATGGGAGCATTACACCCTTCGCGTGACGGGTGTGGATCTGTCGGATACGAAAGAGATCGAGGGCGAGACCTATGCCCTTGTCACCTTTGATGAGAATTTCGTTCCCTATTTCGTTCACGGCATCCATATCTGCAACAACACCATGAATCGCATCACCTTCTTCCGTAACGACCTTGCCTTCCTTACCGAGAAGGACACCTTCGTGTACGACCACAAGAGCGGCGTTTTGTACTTCATCGTAGATGAGTTGGGTCTTGGCTGGCGGTATAAGCTCAGCCGTCCCACCCTTGACACCCTCTTCGTCATCAAGGGCATGAAGGACGTGACGGTGGAGGGGCTGGTCTTTACGGGTGTTTCCTCCTCCTATGCCTGTGACAAGGGCTATTACGCTCTGCTTTCCAACGTGGAGCGCAGACTGAACGACCTGAAAGGCGACAGGCTTCGCCAGGGCGCGATCGTCACCGAAAACGTAAAGAACCTGACGGTGAAGGATTGCGAGTTCCGTGGGGTTGGCTGTAACGCCGTCCAGATGTGCGACCGCACCCTGCGGGCGGCGGTGCGTGACTGTATCTTCGTGGATATTGCCATGTCGGCGGTGTCTGTGGGCAACCCCACCCGCCGTTGGGACATTCCCGAAAACAGGAGCTACGCCGTCTCGGTCATCAACAACTATATGGAGCATATCGCCTATGACTACCCCAACGCCGCCGCCATTTATCTCGGCGTGTGCGATGGGGCGAAGATCCTTCGCAACACCATCAAGGGGTGCGGCTACTCGGGTCTGTACGGCGGTTGGGGCTGGAGCACCGTTCATTACGAGGCGGGCGAGAGCGTCAACGTGCGTAACGCGGAGGTGGCCTATAACAGGATCAGCGATTTTATGGAGCTGTGTCGCGACGGTGCCGCCATCTATATGACGGGCGGCAACGCCACCTTGGCCTGCGAGGAGAGATTTAATTCCATCCATCATAATTTCGCCTTCCTCGCCGAAAGCGGACATATGGATAAGCGCGGCTATTATCTCGACGGCGCCGCCTCTCATTACGACGTGTACGACAACGTCATTGACAACTGCGCTCTGCCGCTCTTTACCCAATATCACGTACCGAGTCAGTTTACCCATCACAATCACGTTTGGAACTTCTATTCCACCACCCCCGTAGACCCCGAAAACCACAAGCCCTATAACGACGTGCTTCTCACGAATTGCTGTGTGGAAACGGCGGGGCTTGCGGCTCTGTTTGAAAAATATCCCGAGGCAAAGGCCATCGCCGACGCGGCGGGCTGTACCTTATCGATACAAGGAGAAAAGAGATGAAACCTGAAAAGATCAGACCCATCAGTATTGAGACCGTGACCCGAAGCGCCGCCACCGCTAAGACCATGGCGGACGTGAAGCGGGAGATCTTAGCCGCGGCGGAGGCCGCCACCGCCGAAAACGTCATTGACGTGGTGGCGGAGTTAGACCAAGGCGTTTACGTCCTTGACGAGCCCTTCGTGCTTTCGGCGGAGGAGCATCCCTCGCTGGCGTACGTCAACCTGACCTTGAAGGCGGCGGTGGGTATGCGCCCCGCCATCACCTCTTGGAAGAGCGTCACTGCGGAGTACCTTCCCGTGGAGGGCAAGCCCTATTTCAAGTGCCAGCTGGAAAAGGATGAAAACGGAGAATATCCCCGTTTCCACGACCTGTACTTCAAGAACAAGAGAATGCAAATGGCGAAGTCCCCCGTCTGGCTCAACAAGGAGGCCTTGACGAAGGAGGAAAGAGGAGCGGGCAGTATCATCTCCGGTGGCACTTATATGCCCGACGACTTTTTCGCCCCCTGCGACCGCAAGGGTCTGTACGCCCCCATTGCCATCGCCAAGCAGGTGAAGGAGAGCGTAAGCGAATGCACCGAGCTTTGTATGTACGTGCAATGGGAGCATGACACACTCCGCGTGACGGGTGTGGACCTGTCCGACACCAAGGAGTTTGACGGAGAGACCTACGCGCTCATTACCTTCGACGAGGGCTTTATCCCCTATTTCGTTCACGGTATGCACAGAGCCAACAATATGATGAATCGCATCACCTTCTTCCGCAACGACCTTGCCTTCCTCACCGAGGAGAACACCTACGTGTACGACTGGAAGAACGGCGTCTTGTACTTCATCGTGGATGCGCCCAACGAGCTGTGGTATCACAAGGTCATGTATCCCACCCTGGACAGCCTGATGGAGTTTAAGGGAATGAGCAACCTGACGGTGGAGGGGCTGGTCTTTACGGGCGTTTCCTCTTCCTACGTCTGCGACAACGGCTATTACGCCCTGCTTTCCAACCTGGAACGCAGACAGAACGACTGCAAGGGCGACAGACTTCGCCACGCCGCCATCGTCACCTCGGACGTGAAAAATCTGGTGGTGAAGGGCTGCGAGTTCCGTGGTGTGGGCTGTAACGGTATTCAGCTTTGCGACCGCACCGTTCGCGCGGGCATTTACGACAATATCTTCACGGATATCGCCATGTCGGCGGTGTCGGTGGGCAACGCCACCAACGAGTGGGATGACCCCGAAAATCAGAATATCGCCATTTCGGTCATCAACAACTATATGGAGCACGTCTCCTACGACTATCCCAACGCCGCCGCCATCTTCCTCGGCATTTCCGACGGCGCGAGGATCCTCCACAACACCATCAAGGGCTGTGGCTATTCGGGCATCTACGGCGGCTGGGGCTGGTCTCCCGTCCACTTCGAGCCGGGCGAGAAGGTCAACCTCAGGAACGTGGAGATCGCCTACAACAAGATCAGCGACTTTATGGAGCTTTGCCGTGACGGTGCCGCCATCTATATGACGGGTGGCAATGCCGTGCGTTCTTACGAAAAGCGGTTCAACTCCATCCATCACAACTACGCCCTTCTCTCCGATAGCGGTCACCACGACAAGCGCGGCTATTACCTCGACGGTGGCACCTCTCATTGGGATATGAGCGACAACGTGATCCACAACTGCCTGTTGCCCCTGTTCACGCAGTATCACGTTCCCTCTCAGTATACCTATCGGGTGCGTACCGACGGCTTCTATTCCACCACGCCCGTGGATATGGAAGGCAACCACAAGCCTCACAACGACGTTCTGCTTTCGAACTGCTGTGTGGAAACGGCGGGCATCGATGCCCTGCTTGAAAAATATCCTGCGGCGAGAGCCATTGCCGAGGGAGCGGGTTGCGACCTGGACCTTGGTTGGAGTGCCGAGTAAAAAACAACAAATTTACAAAAGAAAGCAAGGATTTTCCATTTAGAAATCTGACACCCTGTGGTATGATGAGGACGGAGGCTGAGCCTCCGTCCCTACCGAGGAAAAGGAGAAAAAAGAAAATGTCTGTTACGCTGAAATATAACGGCGAGTCCGTCGTAAAAAAGGATCTGCACGAGGCAAAGGCGGCACTGCTGGCTCTTGCCGAGAAGGCGGAGACCAAGACCGACGTGACGGTGCTTGTGGAGGGCACGCAGCATATGGATGCCCCCATCGTTTTGTCGGGTGAGGAAAGCCCCGAATGGAAGAAGCTTCGCCTGACCTTCCGTTCTGAGGAGGAAAGCCTCTTTACCTCTCTCGTGGAGATCAAGGGTAGCGACTTCAAAAAGGTGGAGGGCAAGCCCTATTACACCTATCAGCTCCCCAAGGATGAAAACGGCAAATATCCCATGTTCTACGATTTTTACGAGGATGGCAAGCGCTTGTCCCACGCCGCCTCTCCCATTTGGAAAAACCCTTTTGATTTCCTCCCCGAGGAGAGAAGGGGAGAGAAGAAGCTTGAGGGGCTTTACGTGCCCATGGCCTATGCCGAGGCGGCCAAGGCGGCGGGGTGTGCCAATATGCAGCTTTCCATTCGCGTGCAGTGGGAATACTTTATTCTGCGCGTGATGGGTGTGGATACCGCCACCACCAAGGAGGTGAACGGCGAGACCTACGCGCTCGTGACCTTCGATAAGGATTTTGACAGTTATTTCGTTTGCGGCACCAACGGGTGCAACAATATCGGCACCCGTCCCACACGCTTCGTCAACAGCCCGGCTTTTCTTACCGATGCGGGAAGCTTCGTGTATAAATGGGACGAGGGCTTGCTCTACGTTATCCCCAAGGGCGACATCGGGGACGTGACCTTCTCTTATCCCGTGCTTGAGAACTTCTTCATTCTGAAGCATATGAGCGGCGTGCGTTTTGAGGGGCTGACCTTTACGGGGCTTACCTCCAAGCACGTTTGCGAAAACGGCTATTTCAGCGAGCTTGCCAACCATGAAAAGAAGACGCACGGCCGTCTTCCCCACGCCGCCATCTACGGAGAGTTCTGTACCGATATCACGGTGGACGGATGCCGCTTCTGCGCCATGAGCTGTAACGCGGTGCAGTTCCGCAAGCGTTCGGTCAGCATCACGGTGAAAAACAGCCGCTTCTACGACGTCGGTATGTCGGGCGTCACGGTAGGCGATTACAGCGTGAAGCTGAAGGACCCCACCGACCGTAGCTTCAACACGAGAGTGGAAAACAACTACTTTGAAAAGATGGGCTACGACTATCCCAGCTCCGCCTGTATCTACATCGGTATGACGGATGGCGCGAAGGCACTGTACAACACCATTGAGGGCTGTGCCTATTCGGGTATTTATTGCGGTTACATTATGGCACTGGGCACCTTTACTCTCGGCGATCAGTTCAACACCCGCAACGCCGAGCTTGCCTACAACCGCATCCATAACTTTATGGACATCCTGCGCGACGGTGCCGCCATCTACGTAACGGGTGCCACCGCCAAGAACGATTTCTCCCGCCGCTTCAACTCCATTCACGACAACTTTGCCTATCTTGACGACGGCAAGGACAGGGACAGGCGCGGCTACTATCTCGATGCCTCCTCTTCCAACTGGGACGTGTACGACAACGTGATCCACGGCTGTCATTTCCCCGTGTTCACCCAGTATCACATCTCCTCTCAGTACACCCATCACAACAGAGTGCATCACATCTATTCCACCACCTTCATCGAGCATGAAAACCACGCGCCTTGGCGTGACACCACCCTGCGCGACTGCGTTGTGGAGTATGAGGGGCTTGACACCTTGCTTGAAAAGCATCCCGAGGCCAAGGCCATCGTGGAAGCCGCAGGCGCGTCTCTTGACTAAAAGAAAGAAGGGAAGAGCATTATGGCAGTAAACGTAAAAAGCTATACCACGGTGACGGAGCAAAAGGACTCCCTCGCTGACATCAAGGCGGCGGTGCTTGCCGCCGCGGAGAACGCTACCAAGGAAAATCCCGTTGAGGTTTCGGTGGTATTCGATCAGTCTTGCTATAACCTGACGGAGCCTCTCACCTTCTCGGTGGAGGAAAACCCCTCCCTCGCCAACGTGCGCCTGACGCTGAAGGCAAAGGCGTCCCGCTACCCCGTGCTGTACAGCGGAAAGCAGGTGGAGGCGGAGGAGATGACCCCTGTCGATGGCAAGCCCTATTACAAATATCAGCTTGAAAAGGACGAAAACGGGGAATATCCTCGGTTTCACGACCTGTATTGGCGCGTCAGATACGGCACGCCCAAGAGACTTACCATGGCCAAGTCTCCCATCTGGCGCAATCCCTTCCCCCTGCTTCCCGAACAGAGAACGGGCGACGCACCCTTTGAGGGGCTTTACGTGCCCGTGGAGATCGCAGAGCAGGTCAAGAGTGCGGGCATCGGTGCCACCGAGCTTCGTATGTACGTGCAATGGGAGCATGCCATTCTCCGCGTGAAGGACGTGGATCTTACCGCCACCAAGGTGGTGGAGGGCAAGCCTTACGCCCTCGTTACTCTCCTTGACGACAAGCACGCCCGTTGCGTGCACAGAGAGAACAACACGGGCAACCGCGAGACCTTCTTCACCAACAACGTGGCCTTTCTCACCGAGCCCGGCTCCTTTACCTACGATTGGCATACGGGCACCCTGTACGTCTATCCTCCCACCGAAAGCGTGGTAAACAACAGCTTTATCTATCCCACCCTTGAAAACCTGATCACCTTCAAGGGAATGAAGGGCGTAACGGTGGAGGGTCTTACCTTTACGGGCACCACCTCGACCTACGTTTGCCGCGACAGCTACCACGCCCAGCTTACCAACGTGGAGGTGAAGGGACGCCGTCTGCCCCACGCCGCCATCATGGGCTATGACCTTGAGGACGTTACCGTGCGCGACTGTACCTTTACGGGTCTCGGCGGAAGCGGTATGCTCCTTTGGGGCAAGACCATGGAGGCGCGCATTTACGACAACCGCTTCAAGGACGTTGCCATGGTGGGCGTTGGCGTTGGTGACTATATCGGCAGATGGTCGGTGCCCAACGGTCGCACCGAGAGCCCCGAGGTGATGGATGCCTATTTCCGCACCATTGCCTACGACCTCTCCATCGTCAACAACTACTTTGAGCATATCGCCTACGACTATCCCAACTGCGCCGCCATCTACGTCTGCTTCGCGGATTGCCTGAAGATCACCCACAATACCGTCAACGGCTGTGCCTACTCCGGTATTTCGGCGGGCTATGCCTGGTCTCCCGTGCAGTTCGTGCCGGGCGAGCAGGTCAACCTCAGAGATGCGGAGATCGCCTACAACCGCTTCCATAACTTTATGGACCTGTGTCGGGACGGCGGTGCCATCTACGTGACGGGTGCCAACAGCTCTTGGGAGATTGAGGAGAGATTCAATTCCATTCACCATAATCTCGCCACGTTGGATAACAGTGGCACGGCAGACCGCCGTGGCTATTACCTCGACGGCTCCGCCACCAATTTTGACGTGTACGATAACGTGATCGAGAATTGCGCCCTGCCTCTCTTTACGCAGTATCACGTGCGCTCGCAATATACCCACCACAACCGTATGTGGAACATCTATTCCACCACCCCCATTGACGACGGCAACCACGCCCCCTGGCGCGACACCATTCTCGGGGAGTGCTACGTTGTGACCGAGGGGCTTGCGGCTTTGTACGAAAAGTACCCCGAGGCCAAGGCCATCGCCGACGTGACGGGCTGTGATTCCGACGGCCGCATTCGCTGAGATTTGAAGGAGAGCACGTTATGCCTATTTCCGTTACGAGGATCACAAGAGAAGAAAAACCAAATATCGCTATGGCAGAGCTGAAGGACTACGTTCTTTCCATCGCCGCCGAGGCTACCCCAAAAAACGTGCTGGACGTGGTGGTGGAGCTGGAGCAAAGAAGAAACGGCATGGCGGCACCCATTGTCTTTTCCGCCGAGGAAAACCCCGAGCTGGCGAACATTCGCCTGACCGTAAGGGCCAAAAAGAGCATGCTTCCTCTTCTCAGCAGTAAGCAAGTCATCGAGGGAGGCCGCTTCACGGCTGTGGAGGGCACGTCCTATTACAAGTATCAGTTTGAGAAGAACGAGGCGGGAGAGTATCCTAAGTTTTACGACTTTTTCTGCGGTGACGAGCGCATGAGGATGGCAAGCTCTCCCGCTTGGGCAAATCCGTTCCCCTTAACGCCCGAGCAGAGACGGGGCGAGGAGGCGTGCGACGGACTCTACGTTCCTATGCCTCTTGCTCAAAAGCTGTCGGAGAGCGGAGTCTGCGCCACACAGCTTCGCATGTACGTGCAATGGGAGCACTACATCATGAACGTGAAGGGCGTAGCGCTTGATAAGACCGTGGAGGTGGAGGGCGAGCCCTATGCGCTCGTGACCTTTGGCGAGGAGTTTGACGAGTATTTCGTCCGCTCTATGGCCAGAGCCAACAACTGCGGCAAGCGCGAGACCTTCTTTGTCAACAGCACCGCTTTCCTCACCGAGCCCGACACCTTCGTATACGATTGGCACACGGGAACGGTGTACGTGATCCCCTCCGAGCCCGAGCGGATGGCAAGGCTCTCCTTCGGCTACACCGAGCAGACGAATTTCTTTACCTTCAAGGGTATGAAGGACGTCACCGTCGAGGGGCTGACCTTTACGGGTCTGACCTCGCCCTACGTGTGTGAGACGGGCTATTACGCCGCCCTCTCCAACAGAGAGAAGAGGGCGGGTCGCCTGCCTCACGCCGCCATTTTTGCTTCTGACGTGCGCAACCTGGTGATCCGTAACTGTGTCTTTGAGGGC
>JAZRGD010000098.1:0-34584 GCA_045644045.1 Eubacteriales bacterium | reverse complement strand
TAGGCCGCAGAATGGGGTTCGCATTTGAGCCATAGAGCGCGGCAAGCTTGCTTGTAAGCGGCAAGGCGAAAATCTTCCCCTTTCGGGGGACACCCCTCTGCCTGCGCCATAAAACAGAACGCCATCCCTCGCGGATGGCGTTTCGTTTTATCGTGGCATGAGAGGATGAGAACCGCCCTCTGCGGCCATTGGGCCGCAGAATGGGGTTCGCATTTGAGCCGTAGAGCGCGGCAAGCTTGCTTGTAAGCGGCAAGGCGAAAATCTTCCCCTTTCGGGGAACACCCCTCTGCCTGCGCCAAAAGGAACGCAATTCGAACAGAGTTACGTTCTTTATTTTACATTAGTTACGCTAAAACAATCGTCCTGCCCGTATGGGAAGCAAGTGACCTCATGCTCCGAAAGCTTGCCGCTATCATACCGGTCGTGGTACATTCTATCAAGCACGGGATAGGAAACGTCCGGCCGTTCCTCACCGGGACCGACGCAGATGCCGACGGAATCACGATCTCCGTCGGACTCAAGCTGTACGCGTCCCTCAGGCTTCCCGTCGGAGTAGTAAAATCCCCATTGGTTCTCCTCGCTCTGAAAATACACGTTCCAACGAAGCTTCGGATTGCAGATTTCCTCCTCGGGAATCTCCGCCATCCAATATCCGTTATTATATGTGGACCTTAAAATACGAAGGCGGAAGCGGTTGGCAATTTCGGGGTGCGAGGGCCTCCATGCGCGGCTCAGGCGCGCCCGAGAAGGGTCGGAACGGGAAAATTCGTAAATTTTTGGTCATTTATTAAAAATAACCGCCCTTGTTATTGGTGGGGGTTATTTGGTATAATGGAAACGGTGGAAAAATGATTTTCCGCCTATGAGAATTTTTGAGAACAAAAAAATAAAACGGAGGCTTATTATGAAGAAATCACAAATTACTTACTCGGTATGGCCTTGGGGCACCAAGACGAGAGAGCAGGCAGAGGAGGCGGCCAAGGAAGTGACCGCCATCGGTTACACCGCTTTCGAGAGCGTAAAGGCCGCCGCGTACGCCTTTGACCTGAATGCGAAGGAGTACAAGGCGTTTTTGGACACTTACGGCTTGAAGCCTGTGAGCTTCTATTTCCATCTTCCCACGGTGGAGGATCCCGACGACTTTTTCGGCAACCTGGACGCGGAGCTGGCGTTCGTCAGAGACATGGGCGTGAAGCTGGTGACCCTGCAGGGCACCCGTGGGCGTCCCGAGGGCGACATGACTGCCGACGAGGCGAAGAAGCTGAACCTTGAGCGCTCGGTGCGCTTTGCCACCCTCGCAAAGAAGTACGGCCTCACCACCAACGTACATCCTCACGTCAACACCTTCTTTATGTTTGAGGACGAGGTGGACTACGTAATGGAGAACACCGATCCCGACCTGATCTCTCTTGCTCCCGACACCGCCCACATTGCTGCGGCAGGTGCCGACCCTGTGGCGATGATCCGCAAGTACGCGAACCGTGTGAAGTTCATTCACCTGAAGGACTACAAGCTGGGCGACTCCGTGACCAGCTCCGGTTGGGTAGACTCCGGCGTTCCGATCATGACCTGCTTCCACGAGCTGGGCGAGGGTACCGTGAACTTCCCCGAGATCCTCAACATTCTGGATTCGGTGGGCTACGACGGACCTCTTTGCATTGAGCTTGACAAGGCTCCCATCTCCAACGCAATCAGCGCGAAGAAGAACTACGACTATCTTTGCAAGCTCGTTGAGGGCTGAGATATGAAGAAGATCAAGGTAGGCATCGTCGGTATGGGCTATATCGGCGAGAGCCATATAGAAGCGGTGCGCCGCATCGGCTTTTGCGAGCTGTACGCGGTAGCGGATACCAACGCCGCACTTGCCCAGGCAAAGGCGGAGTATTACGGCATCGAAAAGTGCTATACCAATCTTGAGGACCTGTTGGCGGACCCCGAGATCGACGCGGTACACAACTGTACCCCCAACTTTTTGCACCTTGAGATCAACAAGAAGATCCTGCGCGCGGGCAAGCATCTGCTCAGCGAGAAGCCGCTTTGCAAGAGCTACGCCGAGGCAAAGGAGCTGCTTGCCATCAAGGCGGAGTGCCCGAACGTAGCGGCGGCGGTAAACTTTAACTACCGTCTCAACCCCATGGTGCAGGAGGCGAAGAACAGGATAAGAGGCGGCGAGTTTGGCGAGGTACGCGTGATCTCCGGCTCGTACCAGCAGGATTATCTGCTCTACGACACCGATTACACCTGGCGTCTCGACCCCAAGGTTGCGGGATGCTCTTGTGCCATTGCCGACATCGGCTCTCACCTGATGGATGCCGTTCAACAGGTGACAGGGCATAAGATCGTAGAGGTCATGGCGGATCTTAAGACCACCATCCCCGTGAGAAAGAAGCCCACGAAGCAGACTGAGACCTTCACCTCTGCCATCCCCACCGAGTACGAGGAGGTAAAGATCGAAAACGAGGAGTACGGTGCCGTTCTTTTCCACACTGACAAGGGCGCGACGGGCGTATACCACGTATCCGAGGTGGCGGCGGGACATGGCTGCTACTTCAATTTTGAGATCAACTGTGCCAAGGCGTCGGTCAAGTGGAATCAAGAGGAGAACGACCGTCTTTGGATCGGCTACCGTGGCGGCGACAACCGCTATATCATCCGTGATCCCAATCTGATCTCTGCCGCAGCAAGACCCTATACCTCCCTGGCGATGGGTCATCCCGAGGGCTGGAACGATGCCTTCAAGGGCAACATTTACGCCTTCTACAAGTACATTCAGGACGGCATGGTGGGAGAGCCCATCTTCTCCACCTTCGAGGATGCCGCCTATATCGTGCGTCTGACCGAGGCTATCGTGGAAAGCGCGCGAGAGAAAAAATGGGTATCACTTCAATAATCAAAAATTAAAATAAGAGAGGATAAAAAAATGAGCAAATTTAAGTTTTCCGTAGGTCCTTGGAACGTACATTCGGGTGCCGACTCCTACGGCCCTGCCGTCAGAGACGAGATCCCCTTCGAGGAGAAGATCAGAAAATTCAAGGAAATGGGCTTTGATGCCATTCAGTTCCACGATGACGACGCAGTTCCGAACATCAACGACTACACCCCTGAGGAAATCATCGAGAAGGCGAAAGAGGTTAAGGCTCTGCTTGACAAGTATGACCTGAAGGCCGAGTTCGTTGCTCCCCGTCTCTGGATGGATGAGCACACCGCTGACGGCGGCTTCACCTCCAACAGCGCAGAGGACAGAGAGTACGCTATGTGGAGAGCTTACCGCTCCATCGACATCGCAAACGTACTGGGCTGCGACAAGCTCGTTCTTTGGCTGGCAAGAGAGGGTACCCTCTGCTATGAGAGCAAGTCTCCCGTTACCTCTACCAAGCTGCTCATCGATGCCATCAACAAGATGCTCGCATACGACAAGAACATCAAGATCATGATCGAGACCAAGCCCAACGAGCCTGTTGACAGAAGCGTTTGCCCCACTCTCGGTCACTGCATGGCCATCTCCGCCGCTTCGAACGACCCCTCTCGTGTCGGTGGTCTGCTTGAGTCCGCTCACGCTATGCTGGCAGGTCTGGATCCCGCAAGCGAGATCGGCTTTGCTATGGCAATGGGCAAGCTCTGGGGCGTTCACCTGAACGACCAGAACGGCATGAAGTTCGACCAGGACAAGAGCTTCGGCGTTGAGAACCTCCGCGCTGCCTTCAACCAGGTTAAGGTTCTGCTTGAGAACGGTTACGCTGACTCCGGCGAGTTCTACGTCGGTCTTGACGTAAAGGCTATGAGAACCGAGAAGAACGAGGGCTCCTACCAGCACCTCGAAAACAGCCTGCGCATCTTCAAGGCTCTTGAGGAAAAGGCTGCAAGATTCGACTACGACTTCCAGAAGAAGTGCGTAGAGGAGAGAGACTACGAGAAGCTGGAGCTTTACGTGATCGAGCTTCTGATGGGTCTGAAATAAGAAAAAACGAGCGTAGGGCGATGTCCTTAGCGGAGAGCTAACACTTTGACAAAATGCATGCATCGCATTTGATTAGTCAAATGGGATAAGCCCAACCCTTATACAAACAGAAAAGAGAGAACAAATCGGATTTAAAGCCGAAATGTCCTCTCTTTTTTGGTTTCTGTTGGTTTAAAAGTGATATTCTTTGCTGCCGCAAGGAGTGATATTGCCCTTCGGGCAGTGATATTGTTCGGCTTCGCCTCACAGTGATATTCTATTCACCTTTAAACTCGCGTAGCGAATACCACTCGGCGCAAGCCGAATATAACCGCGCAGCAATATCACTCGCCGCAGGCGAATAGAGTTAGCTCGATAGTATCACGCTATCCGCTCGCCTTCTTTTTATGTAAACCATAAGTTAGCAAAAGGTTGTTTTCTGCGGTTTTGAGCATTTTCCCAACAAGGTTGAGACGCGGTGTTTTCTTACCCTCTCGCGTCCGTCATACTCTTTTCTCATATGCCACGCGAGGATCGCCGTCAGCAAGATAGATCACGCCGCAACAAGCAAAGCCGTGCTTTTCCAGCATACGGCGCATCACCGCGTTGCCTTGGTGGGTGTCGATCCGAAGCGAGGCGCGCCCCAAGGCACGGGCGTGGGAAGCGGCGTGATCGAGGATCGCGGTGGACACGCCCTTTCCCCTCATAGCGACCGAGACGGCGACACGGTGTATGGCAGTATAGCTTAGGCTGTCACCATCCGTTTCCCAAGCACCGTCGTATATTTTTTCGTAGGTCGGCTCACCGTCGTCCACCAAAACGAAGGTGCCGACGAGACTTCCCTCCTCCGTAACGACGTAAGAACGGCGAAGGGCAATATCCTCGTTCACCACCTCACGCGACGGATAGCCGTTTTGCCACTGATCGATCCCCAGCCTTGCGATGGTTCCTCGCGCCTCCTCCAACAAGAGGAGCAGTGCTTCAAGGTCCTCATGCTCCGTTTTTCTGATTTCCATTGCTTGCTCCGTTCTTTTCCTCAGACGCGTGGTCACTTGCTCTTTCTGTATTCGCCCGGGGTCACGCCGTAAACGCTCTTAAAGACGCGGCAAAAGGCCTTTGACTCGCTAAAGCCCACCTCGGCGGCAATGTCGGAGACCGACATATCCGATGCCTTTAAAAGACCCGCGGCGTTGTCCGCCCTGCGGCGATTCAGGGCCTGGTGGAAGCTTTCCCCCACGATCTTTTTGAAGATCTTGCAAAAATTGCTCTTGCTGTACCCCGTGATCTCCGCCGCGTATTCCACGGTGACGGAGTCCTTGTAGCTATAATGGATAAGGTCCAGTGCCTTCTCCACGTTTTCTACCTTTCTTAAATCCGTCTTGCTCACCGTCTTACTGTCGGCGCGTGAGAGCAGACGCAGCATTTCCGCGGCAATTTTATAAACGTTTCCCGTCAAAAGAAGCTCCGCGCCATCCTCCTCCGAATGCAGGATCTCGGCGCACTCGACAAACAGCTCCTTGAGCTTTTTCGTATCGTCGCCGTTCAGGTCGCATACGCGCGGCTCGGAAACGAGACGGGAAAAATCGGCAAAATACTTTTTGAGAAATGTCATACCGAAGATGATGGTAATAACGTCTCTCTCCTGCGATTGGTGGGGAATGGCGTGAGAGCACATGGAGGGAATGAAGGTGGTGTTGCCTGCCTCGATGTGGTAAGTTCTTTTGTCCATGACGATATCGAAGCTGCCGTCAATACAGAAATTCAACTCAAAATCCGCGTGTCTATGCTCGGGAAACTCCGAAAAATGACCGATTCCCACGCGATATGGATTTTCGTCGGTGAATATCTTTTGATAGATCATAGAGCGCACTCCCTTCGGGGTGAGACTTTTTCTCTTTTATTTTACCATTCCTTTTGCATTTTGTCAATAAAAACGGAACGGAAATTTTAGGGTATTTTTCCTTTTTTCCGCCGCGCCGCTATCCGCCCTCATGAGAGAGACGGTATTCCGTGGGGGTCTTGCCATGCTCTTTTTTAAAGAGCTTGGAAAAATACTGCACGTCCATGATGCCGCAATGAAGGGCAACCGTTTGAATTTGTAAACCGGTGCTTCGCAAAAGATAGGCGGCATACTCCATTCTCCGCTCACGCACGTGGGCGGACAAGGTCTTACCCGTTTCCTTACGGAAGACGGTGGAGAGATAGCCGAGGGAGAGGCCCTGCTTTTCTGCCAAGGCACCAGGGGAGAGATCGGCAGACAGGTCGGCATCTATCAAAAGCACCGTTTTCTTGACCACGGCGGACAGGTGCTTCAAGGAGTGCTTGCGCACCAGGCGGCAGTAGGTGCGGAACATTTCGTGCATCAGCGCGGTGCTTTCGTTCAGGGAGCGCAACGCCTCGATGCGTGCGGCAAACTCGGAGGAGGTCTGGTCGATATAGACGGGATGGACTCCTCCCTTCTCCGCCGCCTTGCGCAGGAGGGTGTTCATAATGATGGCGTAGTTCTTGGCGTTGCGGATGGGATCGGCGGCACGCCGTTCAAAGGCGTGAGACGAGAAGGCGGAGTGGAATTTCGACTCCAAACCAGGCTGTCCCGAGGAGACGCATCGCATCATTTCGTTTTCAAAGGCATAGCGATTTTCCATGGCGCGCATACTGATGAGTGCATCCCCCTCGCCCTCCTCGGGCATAGAGCGGCTGAAGGGGGTATCGGTGACGGCATATTGCTCGGAGACATCCAGAACCTCGTAGATGGAATTTTTCCAGATCCGTTCACAAAAGGCATCCCACACGCTGAAGAGAGGCGAATCGTTTCCCAAAACGGGCAAGGAATCGCAATACTCCGCCAATCGGTTTTGCTTTTGGGGCGAAACGCCGTTCTTCTCGCCCAGCTCAAGGAGCTGCTTGGGCGTGAGGGGAGCCGATAGGTAAGGCCCCATCAGGAGGACGGCGGGCTCCTCCGTATCGGGAAGCAGGAGAAAGCGATAGCGGCACCCAAAGCCATCCGTCAGCCGATAAGAAACGCGAGGGCGCAACGTGGGAAGGAGGCGGCTGAGCATCGCCCTCTCGTCAAACAGGCTGAGGTCGGACGCCTCTTCGCGCTCCCTTTCCCACCCTGCCTCTGCCGTTACGCCGACGCCGATATGGTTTTTCTTCAGAATATCACACAAAAATGACAGCTCTGCTTGATAAAACACACCATTTCTCCCCTTTTTGCTCAAATCATTCGTTTGCTTTTGTGCTTTTTGCTTTTTACAAAGTCATTATAGCATTCTATTTGTGTAATTGCAACAGTTTCGAGACAAAAAGATGAAAATAATACAAAATAACATTAAAAAATTACTCACGTTATACAGGCGAAATACTTTATACTATATAGGAAAGCAAAATGCGTGAAATACGCGGCTTTACAAAAAACATCAGAAATGAGGAAACGCTATGAAAAAGACTCCGCAGCTGGACGCGAACGGCAAGCGTAAGTTTGGCATACGCGACAGCGTATCCTACGCCGCCGGCGACTTTGGATGCAATATGAGCTTTGCGCTAAAGTCTACGCTAATCATTTTCTGGACGCAGTTTATGAGAATGGATTCGGCGCTTTACGCCCTTCTGCTCATTGTTGTCCAGGTATGGGACGCAATCAACGACCCCCTGATCGGATCTATTATCGACGCGGACAGACGCAAGTATAAGAAAAACAAGTTTTTGTCCTACATTTGGTTCGGCTCCATCGGTCTGATCGTGGGCGGTGCGCTCTGCTTCCTGCCTTTCCCCGGCGTGGACAAATGGGCCAAGATCGCCATCTTCATTGCCGGCTACGTGATCTGGGACGCCTTCTACACCATCGCAAACGTGCCTTACGGCTCTCTTTTGTCCCTGATCTCCAACAAGACGGCAGACCGCGCCTCTCTTTCCGCCTGGCGCTCGGTGGGCTCTATGATTGGCAACATGGTGCCTATGGTCATTCTTCCCATGATTATTTACGACAAAAACAACAACATCATCGGCAAGAACGTCTTTTTAGCCGCGCTGATCATGGGTGTTCTGGGCTTTATCGCCTTCCAGTTTATGATCCGTACCACAGAGATCCGCGTGGATGACACGGTGACTGTCAGCGAGGAAAAGCCCAAAATCAATATTTTCAAGGCCTTTGGCAACTTTGTGAAAAACCGCCCCGCCGTGGGTGCCACGATTGCCGCTATGGGTATGTTCATCGGTATGCAGGGCGGAACCGCCGCCGTGACTGTTCTCTTCCAGTCTTACTTCAAGAACGTACAGATCTCCGGTATCGTCTCCCTTTTCCAAATGCTTCCCATCATCGCCTTTACCCCTCTTGCGCGCAAGCTGGTGCCTAAGTACGGCAAGAAAGAGTTGGCGACCTTCGGTGCTCTTTGCTCCGTCATTGCCTGCGTTCTGATGCTGGTGCTTCGCATCACGCCCGATATGAATGGTATCCTGATCTATGTGCTCTGCCAGCTCTTCAACAGCCTTGGCATGGGCATCTACTCCACCGTGTCTTGGTCTATGATGGGCGATGCCATCGACTACAACGAATGGAAAAGTGGTTCCCGTGACGAGGGCACCGTCTACTCCCTCCACTCCTTCTTCCGCAAGCTGGCGCAGGGTGCAGGCCCCTCTCTCGTGCTGATCGTGATGGCCGCTCTCGGCTACTCCGAATACCACGCAGGCAACCAGCTCTTCAGCGTAGCCCTCAACCTGAGATATTTGGTAGCGGGTCTTTATCTCTTCTCTGCCCTGATGCAGCTTTTAGGTCTGGGTCTCATCTACAACCTTGACAAAAAGATGCTGGCAAAGATGAACGAGGCTCTGGGCCGCGACGTAGAAGCCGACGACGAGTTTGTTTATCTGTCCGCCGAGGATTCCGACGGCACGATGACAAGCAATTAAGGAGGTAAGAACGAATGAAAAAGATCCTTTCCCTTTTATTGATCGCGGGCATGATCCTTTCCCTTTCCGCCTGTGGTGCAATCAACAAGGACGGCGAGGTCAGCGTGCTTTGGAGCAACCAAGAGGATGAATACCTCTTTACCATCTCCGATGCGTTAGACAGAGCCATGTATATCGAAAACATCCGTTACACGCATTACGATGCAAAGAGCAACGCGGCGACTCAAGTTGAGCAGGCGAAGTCCGCTATCGCAGGTGGTGCTGTGGCTCTCGTTGTAAACCCCACAGACCTCGTCACCGCCACCGCCATTCTGGGCTTGGCAAAGGATGCAGAGCTTCCTATCGTATTCCTGTGTGCTGATCTGCCCTCGACCCTGATCGAGAGCTATAACAAGTGCGTATCCGTTAACGTGGATTTGGCTTCTCTCTACACCGTTCTCGGCGAGCAAATCGCCACTGATCTTTTGGCTGACGAAAACTATACCGCCTACGACCGTAATGGTGACGGCAAGATCTCTTACGCCGCCTTCGGCCTTTCCGCGTTGGCTGTAGCCACCGTCAACGAAAAGCTGGCAGAGGCAGGCAAGCCTGAGCTGGTCGCCAATCCCCTGCACCTTGCCCTTCCTACGGTGGCCGTGGATACCGTTATCGACGGCATTTTCAACGGCTACGACGGATCGGGTGATACCGTAAACGCCACGCCCGTTGAGCTCATTCTCACCGACGACGATGCTTATGTGGACGACATTCTTCTGGCTCTGCGCGATTACGAGCTGAACTATAAGAAACTCGTCACTCACTATATTCCTCTCTACACTGTCGGTAACGCCGCGAACGCGGGCACTCTCATCGACAGCGAGAACGATGAGGAGAAAGCCGCCTACTCGGTCATGAACGCCATTGACAACGGCTATCTGTCTGCCGCGGCCTTAGAGGACGACGACGCGCTGGCATTGACGACAGCGGCCATCCTTCGCAACCTCATCACGGGTGCTGAAACGATGGCAGAGATAGAGAATGCCGACGGTACCGTAGTACGCATTCCTTACACGGTATACAAAGCTAACTGACAAGAATCGGCAGAGCGTACGAGAACCATTCGTTTCGTTCTGCCGTTTTTGAGAGCGCGCTTCATCGCGCACCACCAAACAAGGAGAAACAAATGAGACACATTATTAACTTAAACAAAGGCTGGCAGTTCTACAAGGACACCGCCGACGTGACCGTAAAGGAAAACGGCGTGGCCGTTGACCTGCCCCACACCTGGAACGCCACCGACGGACAGGACGGCGGCAACGATTATTTCCGTGGCTCTTGTCTGTACAAGAGGACCTTGAAAAAGGCTGATCTGCCCGAAGCAGACCTGTATTACCTTGAGCTGCGCGGCGCAAACTCCTCTGCCGACGTGTACCTTGACGGCAAGCATCTTGCCCATCACGACGGCGGCTACTCCACTTGGAGAGTGGATCTGACCGAGCATCTTTCTGAGGAGAGCGAGCTTTGCGTTGTGGTAGACAACGCGCCGAACGAGGAGGTTTATCCCCAGATGGCGGACTTCACCTTCTATGGCGGTCTGTACCGTAACGTGAATCTCATTGCCGTAAGCAAGTCTCACTTTGACCTTGATTACTACGGCGGCACGGGTCTGATGATCACCCCCACCGTGGAGGGCAAGGACGCTACCGTTGAGGTTAAGACCTTCGTGAAGGGCCTCACCGAGGGACAGACGTTGGTCTATACCCTGTACGACAAGGAAGAAAACGAGATCGCCAAGACGGAGACCACGTGCGACACCGTGACCTTCACCCTGAAGGACGTCCATCTGTGGCACGGCCGCCGCGACCCTTACCTCTACTGCTGTGAGGTCGAGATCGTGGAGAACGGCGAGGTGGTAGACAACGTTTGCCACCGCTTCGGCTGTCGCTCCTTCAAGATCGACCCCGACCGTGGCTTTATTCTCAACGGCGAGGAGTACCCCCTGCGCGGCGTTTCCCGTCACCAGGACAGATGGGGCGTGGGCAACGCCCTGCTCCCCGAGCATCACGCCGAGGACATTGATATGATCATGGAGGTGGGTGCTACCACCATCCGTCTCGCGCACTATCAGCACGACCAGTATTTTTACGATCTGTGCGACGAGAAGGGCTTGGTCATCTGGGCTGAGATCCCCTACATTTCCCGTCATATGCCCGGCGGCAGAGAGAACACGATCTCCCAGATGAAGGAGCTGATCACCCAGAACTACAATCACCCCTCCATCGTGGTATGGGGTCTTTCCAACGAGATCTCTATCGCGGGCTCGGACGACGATCTGCTTGAAAACCACCGCATCCTCAACGATATGGTGCACGAGATGGACAAGCCCCGTCTGACCACCATCGCGGCGGTTTCCATGTGCAAGATGGACGATCCCTATCTGCAAATTCCCGACGTGGTATCCTACACCCACTTTTTCGGCTGGTATGGCGGCGACACCTCCATGAACGGCCCTTGGTTTGACAAGTTCCACGCCACCCATCCTACCATTCCCATCGGCTGCTCCGAGTACGGCTGTGAGGCGCTGAACTGGCACACCAGCGACCCCAAGCAGGGCGACTACACCGAGGAATATCAGGCCTACTACCATGAGGAGCTGATCAAGCAGCTCTTCAGCCGCAAGTATATGTGGGCGACCCACGTTTGGAATATGTTTGACTTTGGCGCGGATGCCCGTGCCGAGGGCGGCGAAAACGGACAGAACCACAAGGGTCTGGTCACCATGGACAGAAAGTACAAAAAGGACGCCTTCTATGCCTACAAGGCTTGGCTGTCCGACGAGCCCTTCGTGCATCTGTGCGGCAAGAGATACGTGGACAGGACCGAGGACGTGACCAAGGTCACCGTCTACTCCAACCAGCCCGAGGTAGAGCTGTTCGTGAACGGCGAGAGCATCGGCAAGAAGACCGCCCCCGACCATTTCTTCTACTTCGAGGTGAAGAACGAGGGCGAAAGCACCATCGTAGCCAAGGCGGGTGAGCTGTCCGACGAGGGCACGATCCGCAAGGTAGCCGAAAGAAACATGGACTACGTCCTGCGCGAGGTGGGTGCCGTTCTCAACTGGTTTGACGTGGTGGAGGTGGAGGGACGCTTCTCTCTCAACGACAAGATCTCCGATATTATGGAATCCGCGCGCGGCAAGCTCTGGTTCATCGGCGTCGGTCTCAAGATCAAAAAAAAGATGGACGCAAACAAGAAGGGCAAGGAAAAGGGCGAAAAGAAATCGGGCGGCTTTGAGGTTGACTTAAAGGCCGACGGCGGCCTGATGCAGATGATGGGCGGCTTTACCGTTCTCCGTCTCGCAAGCATGATGGGTATGGTAAACATATCCTTCACCAAGGAAGAGCTGCTGAAGATGAACAAGAAGCTCAACCGCATCAAAAAGCCCAAGAAGAAATAATCCATAGCAAAAGACCGCTTCTCACGAAGCGGTCTTTTTAGTCGGAAAGACGGGTCAAATACTTAACGGGAACGGCCTTTGTCAGCCAAACACCATTCTCCGAAATATAAAAATCATAACCGTCGGTTGTCATTTTTGCGGTATCCACCGCGTACACCACGGGTGTGCCGTGGCGAGACCCCACCTTCACGGCGGTAGCTCTGTCGGGGGAAAGATGCACGTAAAGACGGGTGCGCGGCAAAAGGCCTTGCGCCTCAATGGCAGAGGTGTATTTTTCCGCCGTACCGTGATAGAGGACGGCGGGCGGCGTTTCTCTTCGCAGTTCCACGTCCACGGGGATGGAGTGTCCTTGGCAGGCGCGGATGCGCCTTCCGTCCTCGCTGAAGGCATAGCGTCCCTTTTCATCCTCGGAAACGATCTTCTCCAAGGTCTCACGGGTCAGGGGATGGGTCTTATTTACGGCGGCAATGAGGGCGTCCACCTCTGCCCAACCGTGGGCATCGAGGGTAATGCCCGCTACTTGGGGCTTGTGTCTGAGGAGCAGGCTGATATAGCGGCTCGTATCGGTTAAGGACATAGGCTTCCTTTCATTTGCTCCGTTTTGCGTTTGATTGCCTCGCTGGGGGTGTGGCCGTGTTTCTTTTTGAATACCTTGGAAAAATAGAGGGCATCCTTGTAGCCGCAGGCGTGGGCAATGCGAGTCACGCTCGTCTCACCGCCGCCGATCAGCACCGAGGCATAGGACAGGCGCAGCTTGGAAATGTACTGACTGAAGCCGATACCCGCCTCCCGTTTGAAGAGATGGGACACGTATTTTTCGGTATAGGAAAAGAGGGATGCCACTCCCGTAAGAGAGAGGTCGGGGTCTGTAAAATGGTTTTTCACGTAATCGAGCAAAAGCTCGGAGAGTGAGCTGTTCTCCACCGCCGTCTCGTGAGCGGTCAAGAAGGACAGGGTATAGCGCAAAACCCCCTCGGAGAGCAGACACACATTTTCTTCATTCGCGCGCGCGATGGCGGAAAACCACAGCTCCGTCAGATGATCGAAGCCCGTATAGACAGGGGCATTGATGCTGACGCCCAGCCGCTCAAGCAAGGAGATCACGCCCTTGCCCATAAAGCTGATATAAAGGTACTTGAAGTCCTTCGCCTCCTCCGTCTCAAAGGGACAGCCCGCGAAGGAAAAGAACAGGTCTCCCACCCCCAAGCGGTATTCCTTTTCCGCCATTTTGAGCAGGGCGGTACCGTTGGTCACCAGATGGAGATAATAAATAGGATGGACAAAGGGCTGCGACAGCATTTCGTTTTCCGTTTCGTACACGAAATGCACCGTTCTTATGTCCTCACTTTCGTTTTTCGCGGGGATAAATCGGCAAATACTTTCCGACACAGCACATCACCTCGTTTTTATTTTACAGCATTCCGTCGCAAAAATCAAGTCAAAATAGATTTTTTCCTTATGAAAGCGGAAAATCTCCATTTACATCCCCTCCGCGCCGTGATATGATAGAAACAAAAAAACATGGGAGCTTATATGGGAAACACACTTACCGCTCTGCTGCTCATCGTAGGAAGCACCGCAGTCCATCAGATCGAGGGCGTCGCCATTAAAAAGTATAACTCGAAGCACAAGGTGGGAGGTTTTCTTTTCACCGCCTTGATCTCCTTGTTTGCGATGCTCTTCTTTTTCATCACAGATAAAAACGGCCTGAGCTTTCCGACGGCAATGCTGCCCTACGCCCTTTTGTCGGGCGTTTGCTACTTCACCGCCTCCTATCTCACCTTTGTGGCGTTTGAATGCGGCTCCTTCGTTATGACAAACCTCTTTTTGTCCTACGGTCTGCTTTTTTCCATCGGGTACGGTCTGTTCTTCTTAAAGGACCCCACCACGCCCTTGACCTACGTGGGCCTCGCCTTGATCCTTGTTTCCATCTTCCTTGTGCGCCAAGACAAGAAGGAGGAGGCGGGCACCGTCAAGATCACCGCCAAATGGGTGATCGCCACCGCGCTGTCCGTTCTCGGCTCGGGGATGCTCGGGGTGTTAATGAAGCTCCAACAGGTCAAATTCGATCAGGTGGACAACGAGTTCATGATCATCACCCTGGGCTTCTCCGCTCTGACCCTGCTCGTGATCGGGCTGATCAAGGACGGAAAAAATCTCGGTTATATACTGAAAAACGGTGGTCTGTACGCCACGGCGGCAGGTCTTTCCAACGGCGCGACCAACCTGCTCAGCCTCCTCGTCACCCGTATGATCCCCATTTCCATTGCCTCGCCCTCAAGGGCGGGGGTAATGATCCTCTTTTCCTTCCTCCTCGCACTTTTCCTGTTTAAGGAGCGTTTTTCCAAGCGACAGGTCATCGGCGTAGTCTTAGGCACCGTGGCATTGGTGCTGTTAAATATTCAAATTTAAAGGAGTCAGTCATGAAAAAGCTAAAGTATGGCATCGTAGGCCTCCTCCGCGGAGAGTGCGGCGGCGAAATGATGAAATTCCCCGGCATTGAGATGTACGCCATCTGCGATCACGATCCCAAGGTTTTGGAAAGCAAGACCAAGGTGTTCAAGAGAGCAATGCAGGGCGGCCACCAGAATCCCGACGCGCTGTTAACCTTCTCCGACTACGACGAGTTCCTCGCCTCGGACGTAGAGGTGGTATTCGTCGCCACCTACGCCCCCGCCCACACCGAGCACGTGATCAAGGCCTTGGAAGCGGGCAAGCACGTTCTTTCCGAGATCCCCGCCATCTGGACGGTGGAGGAGGCTCACAGGCTCAAGGCGGCCGTTCTCGCCCATCCCAACCAAAAGTACATGATAGCGGAAAACTGCTGCTTCTGGCCCTTCATCACCTCTTGGAAAAAAATGCGTGAGGACGGCAAATTCGGTGACATCGTGTACGCCGAGGCGGAATACATCCACAGCCGCGACTGGAGAGAAATGAAGCCGGAGGAATACCCCGAGAACCATTGGCGTTACCACTCCCCTGCCATCCAGTACCTGACCCATCAGCTTGGCCCCCTGCTTTCCATCATGGACGACAAATGCGTCAGCGTTTCCTGCATGGTGCCCGATGTGGAGTATAACCCCTACCGCAAAAACCAAAAGAACAGCGTGGCCATCTTCCGCACCGCCAAGGGCGCGGTCATCCGCATTCTGATCTGCTTTGACGCTTACGTGGGCTTTGACCACAACTTCGCCCTGATCGGCACTCGCGGCACCATTGAGACCGACAAGACCAAGCCTCTGGCCCAGGCCCACTCCTTTGCTCGCTTCTCGGACATTCCCGAGAGCTTAGAGAACAAGATCGAGCTGCCCATCAGCATAGATCTGCCCGGTCAGAAATCGAACGGCGGTCACGGACATGCGGAAAAGGTCATGTTCAAGGAGTTCTACCGCTACCTGATGGACGAGATCCCCTGTCCCTTGGGAATTGACGACGCCATCAAAATGGCACTTCCCGGTATCATCGCTCACGAGTCCTCCCTGCAGGGCGGCGCGCTGATGGAGATCCCCGAAATTTAAATTTATGCCTGTTGACAACTGTTAGTTGTCAACAGGCATTTTTTCATCTGAAATATACGCACGGGGCGCGCACCCAAAGTAAGCGCGGAAGGCGCGGTAGAACGCGGACATCGAGCCATAGCCCACACTCTCCGCTACGGTGGCGACGGGCTCGCCATCCTTTAACATGGCAAGAGCCTCTTGCATCCGAAGGTGGGTGATATAGGTGTGAAAGCTGCATCCGTACTGTCTTTTGAACAGTCTCTCTACCTGTCGCTCGGACAGGTGAAGCTCGTCAGCGATAAGAGAAAGAGAAATGGTCCTTTCATTGAAGAAGTTTTGACAAATGGTCTCGATGCGATAGATGCGGTCGCTTTCACTGTCGTCAAGGACGTCGGGGGTACGCCGTCTTTGCTCAAGGACGGAGGAGCCGCACGCAAGAAGGAGAGACAAGAGGTGCGCCCCCGCCGTAGCGGCATCCTCTGCGGCAACGGCATCCGACAGCACGCGAACCAGGGTATAGCAAGCACCGTCTACGGCGTGAGGACGCTGCTCACAGGAGCCAAGAAAGCGTTGCAAGGCAAGGCCGACAGGCGTCTCTCTCCTGATCTTGACGGAAAACTGGAAGCAATAGCGCACCGCTCCCTCCACCTCGTCGATGACGGTATAATGCTCCTCCCCGGGAAGCACCAAAAAGATGTTCCCCGCCTTGACAAGATGCTCCTCTCCCCCCATGAAAATATGCAGAACACCCTCCACCACGTAAAACAGCTCGTACCATGAGTGGGTATGAACGGCACTGTGACGGGGCGGGTGGTGAATGGGGAAATAAGGTACGTTGTTTTTCTCCACCAAAAGGGTAAGCCTTACCCCCTCCGCGTCGATGGAAAAATTGGTGGATACCTTTTTGTTTACGGTACTGTCCTTCATATGTCTTCCTACCTGCTCGTTTTTACTGTATTATAGCAGATAGCCTTCCCCCTGTCAACCTTTTTTCTCTCGTTTTTCGCCACCTTTTTGAAAAAGATGTCGTTTTTTGATATTTACTTTTATAGAAAAATGTGCTATGATTATCTTGCCATACCGAGAAAGGAGAGGTCTCGCCTTGAACAAGATCCAAAAAAACAAGCTTTTCTATATCCCCGCCTGCGCGTTGCGCTCCATTTCCGTTCTTTGCGCCACGGGCACCTTAATGCAGACCTTTCTCTCCGTCGTCGGCTTTTCGGAAAGTCAGATCTATCTGCACGCCACCTTGGTGCAAGCGGTCAACGTTTCCATCATTTTGCTCTGCTCCCATTTCGCGGATTGCAAGCGTCCCTTTTTGCGCTCCGTTTGGGTACAGGCGGCTTACGGCCTTTTGTTCTTGTTCTATCTCCCATTCTGCCTTCGCGCGGAGGCAAGTGTCATGGCGTTCGTTCTGCTTCTCGGCGTCGCCTTGGTGCAGACCGTTTTTTACGCCCTCAACACGGTATTGGAATATAAGATCCCCTACTATCTGTATACCGCCACCGACTATGGAACGGTGCAAGCCGTCCTCGGTGTGATCATCGGGCTTTCCACCTTCGGCATCGGTGAGCTTTTAAACTATCTGGGGACCGTTATGTCCTACGAAAGACTGATGCTCTTCGCCTTTATCATCTCCGCCGCCCTTTGCGTCACGGCCGGACTTTTCTCCTTCTTCTTCAAGGCGTTAACAAAACAAGAATGGAGCGGCAAGGTCTCGGCAAAGAGCGAGGGTGAGCCGAAAACGGATGAGATAGAGGAGAGAGCAGTGTCCGTCTCGGAGATGTTCCGCCGCCCCATCTTCTATCTGCTGATCCCCGCAAATCTGCTCCGTGGCTTCGCCACGGGTGCCGTCACCGTGTTCGCCACCATCGCCATCAGCTTGGGCTATGGCACCGAGCTTGCCCCCCGCATGGTCTCTCTCTCGGCCATTGCCAACCTGGTCGCCTGCTTCCTCTTCGGCATTGCCTCTCGGTATCTTTCTCCTCGCGTTTCCATTTTGGTATGCAGTGCCTTCTATCTGCTGATCCCCCTTTGCCTTTTGGGCTCTTCCACTCTCTTCCTGATCGCCTACGTCCTCATTTTCTTCGGCAAATCCGTTATCGACGTGGCGGTCCCCTCCCTGCTGGTACACGCGGTGGACGTAGAGATCGCGGGCCCCTATAACGCCTGGCGCATGATCCTCCATTTCGGCGGCACCATGCTTGCCACCGCCATCGCCCCCTTCCTTTCCCCTGCCGCCCTTCTCTTCTCCGTGCTGGGGTGCGGTCTTTTGTCGGGCGTCATGTTCTTCTCCTTGCGCATTCTCCGTAAGGCGTCTCCCACCTTTCTCCGTGGCAGACCTCATCTGTTGCGCCGCGTGAAAAAGTAAAATCGTAAACAATTCTTTACATATAAACAGGACAGTCGCCGCGCAACGCCGCAGACCGACTGTCCTTTTTCCTTTTTGCGTCATGCGCGACCTCCTTCTCTCCCCCCGCCGCTCCCTCATTTGCCCGACCTCGTCTGCCGCGAAAAGATAATTTTTGGGTATTTTAAAGGACAAACACACCTTGCCACCTTCTCGGTTGAAGTGCTATAATATGAGTGTGGAATGTCATGCCCCGCCTATGACGAGGGGTGCGGCGACCACCATCGAACTGTATTTTTACAACGGAGGAATAGAATATGTACAGAATCGGAAAAGAAGAGATCGACGCCGTCGCACGCGTGATCCAATCCAAGCAACTGTTCAAGGTCAACAAGGGCGACCTGCAGGAGACCATGCACGCGGAAGAGGAGCTTTGTAAAAAGACGGGCGCGAAGCACACCCTGCTCATGACCAGCGGCCACGCCGCTTTGGTTTCGGCTCTCACCGCCCTGGGCATCGGCCCCGGTGACCAGGTCATCGTTCCCGCTTACACCTACATCGCCACCGCCATGACGGTCATTCAGGCAGGTGCCATTCCCGTATTCGCCGAGATCGACGAGACTCTGACCATCGATCCCGCCGACGTGGAGAAGAAGATCACCCCCGCCACCAAGGCCATCGTTCCCGTACATATCAAGGGCTTCCCCTGTCATATGGAAAAGCTCTGCGCGCTGGCAAAGAAATACAACATCGCCGTCATCGAGGATGCCTGCCAGGCTGACGGCGGCTCCTTCAAGGGCAAGCGTCTCGGCACCTGGGGCGACGCGGGCGCTTACAGCTTCAACTTCTTCAAGATCATTTCCGCCGGTGAGGGCGGTGCCCTTCTGACCAACCGCCGCGACGTAATGGAGCGCGCCTTGATCTACCACGACTCCAGCGCGTGTGCCTACTTTGGCGACCAGATGAGCGAGTTCAGCGAAAAGCCCTTCTGCGGAAGCGAGTACCGTACCAACGAGATCACGGCGGCCATTCTCCGTGAGCAGCTGAAGAAGCTGGACGTGATCATGGGCGACCTCCGCAGCAACAAGAAGTACGTGATGGACGCTCTCGCTTCCACCTGCACCTTCATCAAGTCCAACGACATCGAGGGCGACCTCGGTACCACCATCGGCTTCTACTTCGAGACTGCCGAGCAGGCCGAGAAGTTCGGTCAGATCACCGGTGTGAAGCCCACCGTTCACACGGGCAAGCACGTTTACTCCGACTGGAAGCCCGTCCTTGAGAAGAGAGGCGCGCTCCATCCCCTGATGGATCCCTTCAAGATGCCCGCAAACCAAGGCATTATTCCCGATTACACCGTGGATATGTGCCCCGTTACCCTGGACATCCTCGGCCGCGTGGTCTACTGCGACGTAAACCCCGACTGGACGAAGGAAGACATGGATGCCAAGATCGAGACCCTCAAGAAGGCATACGCAGAAGCCTTGGCTTAATTTTAAAAAGCAACGACCCGACCTCCCTTCGGAGATCGGGTCGTTTTTTGCTTTTCCGTTACAAAACGAAAAGGAGCTGCTCCGCAGAACAGCCCCTTTTTTGTTCGGAATTGACATCAAATCTTTTCGATATAGGCGAGAAGTGCTGAGCGAAGGGTCTGGGGATCGCAGTTACCGCGCAGCTCCTTCATGCACTTGCCGAAGAGAGCCATCAAGGCCTTCTCCTTACCGCCCTTGAAATCGGCAACCGACTTGGGATCGGCATCCACCACAGCCTTGATCACGCCATCCATCGCGCCCGTATCCTCGGACACGATCAAGCCGTTGGCCTCGGCGTAGGCGGCGGGCTCCACGCCCTCCTCGAACATGGCGAGCAGGATCTTCTTGGCGTTGGGACGGCTGACCTTGCCCTCGCTGATAAGGGTAATAAGCGTGCCGAGATGCTTGCCATCCAGCGTCAGCATATCGGAGGTCATCTGCTTTTGGTTGAGGAGCTTGGTCACGTCGGAGATCAGGTAGTTGGCCGCCTCCTTGGCGTTGCCGCAAACGGCGTAAGCGCCCTCAAAGCAATCGCAAAACGCGCGGCTCTCGGTGAGAAGGGTGGCATCGTACTCGCCAAGACCCAGCTCGTCGATGTACCGAGCCTTTTTGATCTCGGGGAATTCGGGGAGACTTGCCTTGATGCTGTCGTACCAAGCGTCGTCGATGACAACGGGCATCACGTTGGGGTCGGGGAAATAGCGGTAATCGCCCGCCGTTTCCTTGGAGCGCATGGCGTAGCTCTTGCCCTTCACGTCGTCCCAACGGCGGGTCTCCTGCACCAGCACCTCGGTGCCGTTTTCAAGAGCATCCGTGTGGCGCGCGATCTCGTACTCAATGGCACGGGTGATGGCGGAGATGGAGTTCATGTTCTTCATCTCGGTGCGCACACCCAGCTTGGTGCTTCCCTCGGGACGAATGGACAGGTTGACGTCGCAACGCATCGAGCCCTGCTCCATACGGCACTCGGAGACCTTGGCAAAGCGAAGAAGAGATTTGAGTCTCTCAAGGTATGCCACCACCTCCTCGGCACTTGACAGGTCGGGCTGGCTGACGATCTCGATCAGGGGAACACTGGTACGGTTGAAGTCCACCAGAGTGGTGTCCGTCCAATCGTCATGCACCAGCTTGCCCGCATCCTCCTCCATATGGATCTGCTTGATGCGGATATCCTTTTTGCCCTTGGAGGTCTCAATGGTCATCACACCGTTGACCGCCACGGGGGCAAAAAGCTGCGTGGTCTGGTAGGAGCCGGGCAGATCGGGATAATAGTAATTCTTCTTATCAAAGGTGGTGGTACGGTTGATGTGACAGCCCAGCATCATGCCCGCCGTCATACCCAAGTCAACCACTCGCTTGTTCACCACGGGGAGCATACCGGGCATGCCCGAGCAGGCGGGGCAAACGTGCTCGTTTTGCTCCGCGCCGAAGCCGGCGGAGCAGGAACAGAAGATCTTAGACTTGGTGGCAAGCTCAATATGCACCTCAAGTCCGATCACGGTCTCGTATCTCATCTCGCACCCTCCTTTTCCAAAGCGGCGGCCAAGTCAAGCAAAGCATCCTCGGCAAAGGCATCGCCCACAAGCTGAACGCCCCTCGTTACCACACAGGGAAGCCCCGTAATAGAGGCAGGCGCGGTGTACAGGTTTTCCTTAAAGCAAAGATAGAGGTCTGACTTGACCTCCGCCTCGGTATAGCCGACGGTAGAGGTGGCAGGCAGAAGCAAAGCATCGTAATTTGCAAAGAGCTCTTTACATTTATCCAAAATCACGCGGCGAATACGCAGGGATTTGTCATACTGCCCCTCGTAGTTGTCGGTGGACAGCACGTCCGAGCCGTAAAGAATAGCGGTCTTCAAAAGCAGACCGAAGGCCTCGGTGCGGCTGTTCGTGTACAGCTCCTCGATGGTTTTATAGTTCTTCGTGCGATAGCCGTACTTCACGCCGTCGTACCGAGAGACGTTGTTGCACAGCTCGGCGGTAAAGAGGATGTTCCAAGCCTCGCGGGCAAGAAGCAGAGCATCACCGTCCACCTCCTCCACCGTAACACCGGTGGCGGCAATGGCGGCGACGGTGGCCTTTACCCTTGCCTGTACCTCCCCGTCCGCCTTGTCAAGGAAGGCGGTGAGAAGTGCGACTCTTTTCACGGGAGCGGCATCCTTACGCATGGCGAGAGGAAGGCTGGTGCCGTCCTTTTCGTCATAGCCGCGAATGGCGGCAAGAACCTCCTTACAGTCCTCGGCCTTCTCCGCCATAACGGAGACCGTCTCGCCCGAGCAGACGGCAGACACGGTACCAAAGCGCGACACGGTGCCATAGGTGGGCTTCACGTAAGTCAAGCCCTCCACGGCGGCGGCGCGGCGCTCCGCGCCGTTGACGTCGAGAGACACCACTGCCATGGCGGCACCGTCCTTCAATGCCTCGGCGGCGGGATAAAGGAGCTTGCCCTCTGCCGAAGCGAGAAGACCGTCGGCGGCACTCTCGCCGTACAGGTCGATGGCAAACTCGCCAACGCCCGTTTTGCCCGAGACGGCATAGCCGCCCTCGGTCAGCTTGTCCACCACGGTGGCATCAAAGAGGCTGAGGTAGCCCTCCAGCATCTTAGAGCCTGCGGCGGTGGGCATTGCTTTTGTTAAGATCATATCCGAGAGCGCGACCTTTTTACCCTCGCTCTCGCAGGTAGCTTTGTAAAATTTCATTTTTCTTCCCCTCTCTTATTCTACAAGACGGGGCACCTGCCAATAGCCGTCCATGGTCTCGGGCGCGCCCTTTTGCAGGTCGTCACGGGAAAAGAGCTTTTTGGCCACGTCCTCTCTGACCACGGTCAGAACGGGCATCACGTGCACCATACGCTCTACGTCATCGGTGGGAAGGGCAAGCGTGTCTGCCCTTTCCGCTTCTCTTTCAGCGAAGAAGGAAAGCACCGTTTCCCTCTCCTCCTCGGTCAGTGCCAGCTGATTGACCTTTTCAAGCAGACACAGTGTTTCTTTTTTCATTTCAGGTCATCCTTTCGTAAGCAGGATTTAGTCTCTTACCTTGATATGCACTTCTCTGAGCTGTTGCTCTGTCACGTCGCCGGGCGCGCCCATCATCAGGTCCTGAGCGTTGCCGTTGAGCGGGAAGGCAATGACGTCACGGATGGTCTCCTCCTCGGCAATGAGCATGATCATTCTGTCCACGCCGGGGGCCATACCCGCGTGGGGAGGCGCGCCGTAGGAGAAGGCGGTGTAAAGCGCACCGAACTTGGCCTTTACATCCTCCTCGCCGTAGCCCGCGATCTCGAAGGCCTTCTTCATGATCTCGGCGTTGTGGTTTCTCACCGCGCCCGAGGAAAGCTCCACGCCGTTGCAGACAATATCGTACTGATAAGCGAAAATATCAAGGGGATCCTTGTTCATCAGCGCGTCCATACCGCCTTGTGGCATGGAGAAGGGGTTGTGGGTAAAGTCGATCTTGCCCGTCTCCTCATTGCGCTCGTACATGGGGAAGTCCACGATGAAGCAGAACTCGAAGGAATCCTTCTTCACCAGACCCAGCTCGTTGCCGATCCAGGTGCGCATCTGTCCCGCAAGGGAGTTGATGACGGCGGGGGCGTCACTGATGAAGAAGAGGGAGTCGCCCTCCTTGATGCCGCAAAGGGCGGTCAGCTCTGCCTTTTCCTCCTCGGAGAGGAACTTGGCAATGGGACCCTTGTATTCGCCATCCTCAAGGGTGATATAGCCACAGCCGAACTTCATGCCAATGCTGCGAGAATAGGTATCAATGGCCTTCTCAAACGCCTTCTTACCGTCACCCTCGCCATCCTTCTTCACCAGATAGTTGGCAACGATACCGCGCACAGGCTTGTTCTTGAAGGGAATGGTGCGACCGTTAATTTCAAGGAAATCGTGGCTTGCAAAGAAGGGGGTCAGATCCTTGATCTCAAGGGGGTTGCGAAGGTCGGGCTTGTCGGAGCCGTACTTCATCATAGCGTCGGCAAAGGTGATGCGACGGAAGGGAGGCTCGGAAACCTTCTTGCCGCCAAACTCCTTGAAGGTGTTGTAGACCACCGTCTCAGCCACGGCAAACACGTCCTCTTGGGTGGCAAAGGCCATCTCAAAGTCGAGCTGATAGAACTCTCCGGGAGGGCGATCCTGTCTCGCGTCCTCGTCACGGAAGCAGGGGGCGATCTGGAAATAACGGTCAAAGCCCGATGCCATCAGAAGCTGCTTGAACTGTTGAGGGGCTTGGGGCAGAGCGTAGAACTTGCCCTTGTGCTTGCGGCTGGGCACCAGATAGTCACGCGCGCCCTCGGGAGAGGAGGCGGTGAGAATGGGGGTCTGGATCTCAAGGAAGCCGAGGCTCTCCATCTGAGAACGCAGGTAGCTGAGGATCTTCGCGCGAAGCACGATGTTATCGTGAAGCTTGCGGTTGCGCAGATCCAGATAGCGATACTTCAAGCGAACCTCCTCACGGGTCTCGTGAGAGGCGTCGATCTCAAAGGGCAGACCCAGCTTGGCAGGGCCCAGCACCTCAATTTTCTCGGCGCGCACCTCGATCTCGCCCGTGGCGAGCTTAGCGTTTACCGTCTCGGCGGCTCTTTCCTCCACCTTGCCCTCTACCTTAATGACCGTCTCCTTGGGCATACCTGCGATCATACCGTCGTCGGACAAAACCACCTGGGTCACGCCGTAGTGGTCGCGCAGATCCACGAACAAAACGCCGCCGTGGTCACGTACGGTCTCCAGCCAACCGCACAGGGTAACGGTTGCGCCGATGCTTTCCTTTGTAAGCTCATTACAAGTGTGTGTTCTTAACATAACTTGTCTCCTTTTTGGGTATTATACCCGTTTTTTAACAATTTCCGTCGGGAGAAAAACAAAAAACCCTTCTCCCACAAGCATGGGACGAAAGGTTACTTCCGCGATACCACCCATATTGGCCGCTATGCGACCCTCTTCATTCCGTCTTTACGCGACAAACGGACGGTTCTAATCACCCAGATGGCTTTCTTCCGTCAGCTCCGAAGTGTTTTTCACGAAGGACACGCTACCGCGCTCTCACCTTACCGCGGCTCTCTTGGAGCGGTTTTCTCCGTTACTCTCTTCCTCAATGCTTTTACGCGAGTATTGTAGCACAAAATCTCTTTTCTGTCAAGGGCTTTTTCCTATTTTTTGCCAATACCTCCGTTTTTTTACCTTCTCACTCCCAAGTTTTCAAAATCTTGTCATTTTTGCTCCCCCTTCTCTTTTTCTCTTGCAAAAACAGAAATTTCGTGGTATAATATATAATGGAGAGAAAGAGCGCTTTCGCCCTTAAGTATAAAAATGAGGAGAAACTCACCATGAGAAAGACCAAGATCATCTGCACCGTCGGCCCCGCCTGTGACAGCGATGAAATGCTTGAAAAAATGATTGCCGCCGGCATGAACGTGGCGCGCTTTAACTTTTCCCACGGCACCCATGCCGACCACAAAAGGCAAATGGACGCCGTCAAGCGCGTCAGAGAAAAGCTGAACGCCCCCGTGGCCATCCTGCTGGACACCAAGGGGCCCGAATACCGCATCGGCACCTTTGAGGACCACAAGGTGATGCTCGGTGAGGGCGACGACTTCACCTTCACGGTGGAAAACTGCGTGGGTAACGCCCGGCCCGTTTCCGTTTCCTACAAGCATCTGCCCGAGGAGCTGTCGGTGGGAGACACCATTCTGTTAAACAACGGTCTTTTGGAGTTTGCCGTCACCGCCGTGACCGACACCGAGATCGTCACCCGCGTGGTCATCGGCGGCGAGCTGTCCGACCGCAAGAGCATGAGCTTCCCCGGCAAGCACTTAGAGCAGGAGTACCTCGGCGAGCAGGACAAGGCCGACATTCTCTTCGGTATTGAGAACGACGTGGACTTTATCGCCTGCTCCTTCGTTTCGGTGGCAGAGGACGTTTTGACGGTCAGACGCTTCTTGAAGGAAAACGGCGGCGAGCATATCGACCTGATCGCCAAGATCGAAAACCGCTTCGGTGTGGACAACATCGAGGAGATCATCGACGTCAGCGACGGCATTATGGTAGCCAGAGGAGATATGGGCGTGGAGATTCCCTTTGAGCAGCTTCCCGCCATCCAGAAGCATATGATCACCACCTGCCGCTTCAAGGGCAAGAGGGTCATCACCGCCACCGAGATGCTTGAATCCATGATCTCCAAGCCCCGTCCTACCCGCGCGGAGATCTCCGACGTGGCAAACGCCGTCTACGACGGCACCAGTGCTATCATGCTGTCGGGAGAAACGGCCATGGGCTCTTATCCCGTGGAGGCGGTGCGCGCTATGGCCCGTATTGCGGAGCAGACCGAAACGGATATTCACTACGAGAAGCGCTTCCGCACCTCCGATTTCAAGATCAAAAACGCGGTGGATGCCATTTCCCACGCCACCTGCGACCTGTCCATCGACCTTGGCGCGAAGCTCATCGTCGCCTGCTCCCTCAGCGGTGCTACGGCGCGCATGATCTCTCGCTTCCGTTGCCCCACTCCCATCATCGGTATGACCACAGACGAGCGCGCCTGGCGCAAGCTGGCCCTCTCTTGGGCAGTAGTGCCCGTGATGAGTGAGGCCTTCACCTCCACCGACGTGCTGTTCTACCACGCCGCCTCCGTCGCCAAACGCTCGGGGCTGGCCGAGAAGGGCGACACCATCGTCATCACAGGCGGTCAGACCAACGGCCGCACGGGCAACACCTCCCTCATCAAATATGAGGTTTTGCGGTGATCGGATGGAAAATCGCTTCACAAACGATTGATTCTCATTGGTATAAAAAAGCGAACGGAGGTCGCCGTTCGCTTTTTGTTTTAATCTTTTTTCTAGTTCTCGTCAAAAAGTTCGTCGTCATAATCCCCTTCAAAAAACTCGTCCAAGCTAATGACATCCTCGTCACCCATCTCATCCCAATCGTCCCGATCTTGATCCTTCTTTTCGGGGGTATACTTTGATTTGTATTCTTCAACGGCTTCTATCGGAATCACGTTTATCGTCTTAAAGACACAGGAAACCGCTCCAAGCGAAATAGGCTCTGCAATTTGTTCCTCCGGTTCTTCCGTAACAATGGCCTTTCCGTTTTTCAGTTGGCAAACGCAAGGTACCGTGCTTCCTGTAGCAGACATAAAAAACACATACGTCAACCATAAATCGTATTCCCGGCTTCCCGGCTGCGGTGCATCTACAACAAACTCCGCAAAGCACCTCGTGTCACTATTAAATATATTGGCTAACAACCTATCCTCGGCCGTCCATCCGTATCGGTTGCATGTGGCAAACCCACTTCCCAGTGTCACAAATCGATACTTTCCCTTCTCTGTCCTCACAACCAATACGGTATAAGGTACTTCTTTTATGTTTCGTGTATTTTCTCTCACCATGGGATGCTCTTGTCGACACACGATGTTTACGATCCTTCCAAACCGTTCCTCCACTTGCTTCAAAAATTCAGCCAAGCTATGACGATATCCATACCCATACCCCTCATATCTACTTACAATAATGCTGTCGCACATTTTGCCGAATTGATATAGCCACGGCTTTTCTGAAATTTTTTCAGGTATTTGTTGAAGGCTTTCGAATGCCAATTCTATGAAAAAGGCAAATGGGTCATTCACAATGTGAGGATACCGAAGAATAACCGAGACTGCCTCCGCTCTGGTGATCGAAAAATACCGAGCCATAGAGCCGGCCAAATCTCTTATCCGACCACAGTCCAAATGAAGGTCAGGACATTTTTTCAGCATTTCTCCAAATTGCTTACCATTGATGCTTAAAATTTCGCAAATTTCATTTATAATCTTATTTGTTGTTTGAGCCGAGCGATACATCGTTGACGCATATGATACAAAAACTTTCGCAGCACTTTCTTGATCTATGCACAGAGTATCGCACAAGCACCGAATTTTTTCAACAAAGCAGGATTTTCTCACGTAGGACATGATCCCCCAAAACCCCATTTCGTGCTTATAAACATATTTTGTCGCACGTTCCGGTGCCCCCACTCGCATGGCTGTAAGAAAAGTCTCTTTCGATCCGAACAACTCTATAAAAAATGTTACTTTATCGAATATCTCATAAAGAGACAGCTCAAACAGCACGTCGTAAAAGCTGATATTCTCTTCCACCTCTTCCCTTGAAAATTCAAAGGAATCCTCTAAATACTTTATTCTTTTCTCAATACCCTTTTCATTGCGAACAATGTAAACAATTTGCTCTGTCTCTTCATTTTTCTTCCGCACCTCCGCTCTTTCCCTGTTGATCTCCTCTCGTTTTTCCTTACACACATCCCACTGTAGCGCAGGCATCTCGATAAATTTTGGAAGTGGGACATCTCTATACAAAGACAGTACTTGATGATATCGCGCCCAAAGGCTACGGATCTCCTCAGATTTCATTTATTTTTCTCCCATGCACATGATACAGAGAAGCCGTTCAAATCACTCCTCATCAAGTGCCTCTTTTATTTTTTCAGGAACGCGATTCAACTCCACCTCGCCATAATTTCTGTGGCTGTTCCCTGTGTATTCACACAAAAAGAATGTGGAAAAATGGGTTTCCACGGTAAACAGTCTGAGACCGCTCTCATCGGTCCTTACCAAGAAAACAAAGGCGTTTTCGCCAATCGAATGGGCACTGCAGGAGCAGGCATACAAAATGGAGGGAGCTCTGTACAGATATTCTTCCGCTATCAAGTAAAGGCCGCGCAGCATGTGAGGCTGTAGCGAGTGGGGCATCCGTCCGCAAACATTAAGCAGCAAAAGCCCTGCCTCATCCGTTTCCAATGACGGATTTTCTATCACGCCGCCTCTGTTTTGAAGATTTGTAAGCACTGTGTCAAACTCCTCGATCATCTCCGGATCCTCAGGATCCCAGTCGCTTGATCGGCAAGTTTCAGGTGCATATGCGCGCAAATGAGGGTACTTGCGAAAAAACTCGTTGCGAAGCTTTTCTATTCTGTCATCCTCCACTACGCTTTCCCCTCTCATTTTCCTTTTCATGCTTTCAAGCAATGCTTGCGCCGCCTCTTCGGTTTCTCTTTTCGACAAATGCCAATCGTCGTTATCCATCGCTTCCCCTGTACTTTCCGTCAAACGCCAATCATCATCTGTCCTTTCAATTTTGTATTGAAGCGAAACCCCAACGATAATATTCAACAAAAGTAAAACGCCTCCACAAACCCACATAGCCCTGTTTTCGCTTAAAGCTCCACCAATGATCATACCGGTAAACAATGGAAAAAGAAGATGCGTTACTGTTTTTGCGCCTTTCATATGTTATTTTTCTCCCTTCTTCATGTCTTTTCTTACAAAAAAAGTATCATGGCTCTGATCGTAATAATACCCGCCTCTCGTTTTTCGCTTTCGTTTGACCGGCAGCCCACCGTCCATCAGACATTTTAAGTTTCGGCCCACCGTTTTTCTGCTACAGGATATATCAATATCGTTGAGATACTTCGCAATATCCGTTTGCGTAACGGGGTAGTCATATGAGGTGTAATTGTATAAAATCCTCAGTATGTACAAGATAATGATTTTCTTTTGGTTTTCATTCATTTTCACACCCTCCTATATCCATTATATCACAGGAAAGTGTACAAAAAGTGCTCTTTCACCTCAAAAACAAATTTTTTCGCTTTTTTTCGTGTAAGCACCACAACACCTCCCTCATCAAATACGAGGTTTTGAGATAATTGCAAAAAAATCAGTAAAAATCGGATCTTTCCGAGGAAAGATCCGATTTTTTCTTTTTGTCCGTAACAAAGCTCGATTTACTGAATTTTCATAGAAGCACCCTTTCCTCTGTTTACAGCCCTTCACTTGACAGATGAAGACTCATATGTTAGAATAAAAGCAGAAAGAATTCTGAATCAAAAGGGGGTAATTGCCATAAAACGAACAGCAAGAAAGATGATATTAGGCTTCATAAGAATCCTTTTCCTCTCTCTGCTCCTTTGCCTTCTGCTTATCAAAAGCGGCCCAAACGCGCCTATCCTTCGCCATAACTGCTCCTCGACAGGGTGCGTAGCGATCTCGGCCACAGCTACCGTTTTCGATCTGGATGAGGTGACCTTTGCGGTGCACCACGGTCGCCCCGCCAACACTGATTGGACGCATATGGCATACGTGCCCTACATAGAGCTTTATTTTGAAGCAAACGAAAGCGATCTGATCAGCACCAACCGTATTTTGCTGAAGCGCACGGAGAATGGCTACGGCACGGGGGAGCCTCGCTGCGGCTGTAGTTGGTACTCGGGAGGAAGATCCGTTCCCAAGGTGTGGGAGACCTTCACCGTACCCCGCGAGCTCTTTGCCGAGGACGAGGGATGCTTCAAGTTTTTCATCACTGCGCCGCGCACACCCGAAATGCCCGAAACGACCCTTTGCGTTCGCCTCTATTACGAGAAGATAGGCTTCGATAAGATCAAATTCAGCTTGAAAAACAAATAGCGCACTAATCAATTGGGCGCTTCACGATTCGTGAAGCGGCCTTTTGCTTTTATCCTTCGGATTTTTTATTTTTCAAGTCTGTTTTCACCGTGCGCTCAGAGAGCGGCAAGAGCCAGCACCGCGTCCGTCAAAAAAGCCGCCGCCTCAAGGAAAGCATCAATGGGTAAATGCTCGTCGGCTTGATGCGCGCCGCCGTGACCCGGTGCGGGAGAAACGTAGGGGTCGGCCACGTAGGGCACGTGAGTCGCCACGCTGTAAGCGTTCGTCAGGAATCGGGCATAGGTGCCGCCGCCCATAAGGAAGGGGGTGGGGCGTTCGCCCGAATGAAGCTCACAGACGTCGAGAATTGCCTTGTCAAAGGGAGAGCCGAGGGGCAGAAGGAAGCCCGCCTTGTTCTCCACCGTTTGGAGGGTAAAGCCGTATTCCTCCGCTCTTGCGGCAAGTGCCTTCACCATCTCCTCGCTGTCGATGGCGGTGCCATAGCGAATATCAAGGCTGAAGGAAAGACAACCGTCCTCGCACTTCACCACACCGTTTGCCACGGTGAGGGGGGAGAAATGGGGATCGGGCTTTTTGATGCCCAAGACCGTTCCGTCGGTGTCCGAAAGCAGGTACGCCATATTTTTCAGCACCGTTCTGTCACCGTCGGGCAAGGAGGGACAAGCGGAGAGGGCGAGTGCCAGCTCTCTTGCCGCGTTCACCGACCCGTCAGGGGTAGAGGCGTGCGCCGCAATGCCCTTGGCGACGACGGTCTCGCCCTCCACCGTTACGTTCCCGTTTTCCGCCGTGACGGCCTTCGCCTCCGCAAGGAGAGCGACATCCGCAAGACGGGCGGTGGCACGGTCAAGCACTACGTTGAGCGCGTCGCCGCCCGAAAAGTCCATTATGGCGGTAAAGGGTGTCTTGGCGGTCAAATAGAAGCGCGCGATGCCCTTTTCTCCATAGGCAAAGGGGTAGCCGCCGTCGGGGACGAGAGAAACGTAGGGCATTTCTCTTTCCTTGCGGAAGGTGGCAATATCCTCCATGCCCGTCTCCTCGTTAGAGCCGAGGAAAACGGTGATGGGTCGTTCGGGGACGATCCCCTTTTCCTTCAGGTAGCGCAAGCACCAGAGGGACATGATCACGCCTGCCTTGTTGTCCTCCACGCCGCGCCCGATGGCGCAGCCGTCCTTGACGATGGGCGTAAAGGGGGCCGTATAGACCCAATCGTCCCCCACGGGCACCACGTCGGTGTGGACGAAAAGCCCCACGCTCTGTCCGATCGCCTTGCCACCGTAATAGGCGAGGGCGTAGCTGCCGTCCGCCGCCGTCTCGGTCTCAAAGCCCTCTCTTTCAAAAAGAGCGCGAGCGGCCTCCAAGGCCTCGGCGCATGCCTTGCCAAAGGGAGCGTCACCCTCGCGCGCGCCGCAAACGGAGGGAATGCGTGCCAAGGAAAACAGGTCGTCGATCATCTCTTTTTTATGAGCCTCGAAATAAGCAAGATATTCGCTTTTGCTAACCATTGGTTTCTTTTTCCTCTCTTTTTTCTCAAAAGCCCTCGATGGGGAGGACCGTCTCCGAGGAGACGGCCCTTTTTTTATTCTTTTTCTCTCACTGTTCCGCGCGTTATTTTATACGCGCTCTCTGTAACCCGCGCTCTCGGCAATTTCCTTGGCTACGGGATACTTCGCAAGAAGCTCGTTCATATCGGACACTACCACGCAGTTCTCCATGAGAACGTCGTGATAGGGGCGGTGGTTTTTCTCGCTCACCTCCGTCGTGGAGTAAATGCCCTTGATCGTGAAGTGATGCGTATACTGGCAGGGAATGTTGTACTGGGTATAGAGGGGCAGTCTTAAATTGTCAACGATATTATCCGTTACCTCCCAGTGGGAGGCCGCGCCGTCAAAATAGTATCCGATCGTATCGCCGTTGCCAAGCACGTCCAGGGTGACGTAGTTGTGATGGACCCTATTAAAGCGAACCGCGTAATCCAGCGCGCTGTTGCCGCCCGTCACGTAAATGGCGGCACCGTCGCGGCAGGTCATCATAAAATTGTGCACGCGGTTGTAAGAGATCTCCACGTCACGCAGATTGACCCTTTCCCCAAGCACGAAGTTCGCGTCCGAATAGGCACAGCCGGCACTGATGCCCGAATAGGCACAGCCCTCGATGGTATTGTGAGAAACGGTCGCACCGTCACAAAGACCCAGATAAATGGCAGTCGCGTTGGAATAATCGTACGCGATGTGTTCAAGATAATTATTGACGATAGAGATGCGAATATTGCGGTTCTTTTGAGGATCGCTCCAGGTTCCGAAGGAGTTTCCTACCGTAATGCCCGACATCGCCACGTCAGCGAAGCGGTTGTCGCAAATGCTCGCGCCCACGGTGCGGTCGCAAAGCTGAACGCCGTTACAGCCGATGCCGTAAAACTCACAGCCCCTTACCGTCACCCCTCTCATTGCCGTGCCCACGATGGCGGCACAGCGCAGTCTGTCACCCATAAGGTTGTTTTGACGGCGCTCCAAATTGAATAGCTGTGCGTAATATCCGTTATCGCACACGAAGGAGGAGGAAACGCCCGTAAAGCGGAGGCCCTCCACCGTCAAGCCCGAGATCTCCTCAAAAACGAACAGGGAGTCAAGCGCGGGGCGCATCAGCATCCCTTCCGTCAGTGCCTTCGGCTCGTCTACAATAAAGTAGAGATACCCGCTCTTCCAGTCGTAAGCAAAGGTGTTTTCCTCGGTCAGGAAGGCAACGTCATTTTGAAAATAGGTAAGGCGTCCCATCATATTATTGGCGCGGTGCATGCCATGCACGAAAAACGGAACGAAATTCTCGTCAAAGGTGACGAGGGCGTAGGTCTTCCCATCGAACTCCTTGGTGTCGGTGAGATCCACCCCCGTCACGCGCAGGGTGAACTGCTCCCACTGCACGTACATACGCATTTCGGCGCACTCCGACCCGCTCTCCGCCGCCTGACGGGCGATCTCGATGGGACAGTAAAGGCCGCGTCTTTCAATCGGCGCGAAGAAATCAAGCGGCATATAAATTCCCGTAAAATCAATGCCGCCCTGGCCTCTCTCCTCCTTGGTCAGCTTTTCCATGTTGATCCAGGTGGGAGAGGTCGCCAGCTTCATACGCTTGCCCTTGTAATACAAGTCGTGGAAGCGAGGATAACGCCCGTTTTCATCCTTCTCCAAGCGGCATCTGTAATAGGGCTTGCCCTCAACCGCCTCAAAGGGTCCCTTCACGGGATGCCGTGCGGAAACGACGGGGTGCGCGCCCGGTGCCGCCTTCAGCGTCACTCTGACGTTCTTCAGCTCGGGGTTTTCCGCCGCAGAGAGACGGAAGGGCTCTTTTAAGATGTACTCCCCCTCCTCCACCTCTGCCGTGACGGTCAAGGGCGCGTTTTCCGCAGCCGTCCTCGCGGCGGCGAGGATCTTTTCTCTCAACGCGGGGAAGGAGACGACCGTCTCGGCCGCTCCCTCTGCGATCTGTATTCTGATTGCCACACGTAACTCCTTTTTTTTACACCTGCTCGGCAGGTACGTGATCTTTGTAGCCTACGCTGTCCACGATGGCCTTCGCCTCGGGATACTTCTCACACAGCGTGCGGGTGTCCGCCTCGCAGGCGTGGAAGCCGAGAAGGTTGTCGTGAACGGGTCTGTGATTTTCCATGCTGATAGGCGTAACGCTGAAAATGTTCCACAGGCTGTTGTGGTGCGCGTACTGGCAGGGAACGCTATACTGTGTGAAGAGGGGGATGGGAAGCTCCGCTCCGATCACAAGGTCGTGCACCTCCCAGTTGGAGGCACAGCCGTCAAGGTAACAGCCGTGGCGGACCAGATCGGTATGCACGGCATAGGCCTCTTTTTTAAAGGTCTCGTGGTATTTCGTGTTGTCGATCTTGTTCAGGGTAAAGTAATTGTGGTGGATATAGTTGAAGCGAGGCGCGTAATCTACCGTACAGTTGGCACCCGTGACGTAGATGGCGCCGCCATCGTGGCAAGCTTCCATAAAGTCACAAATATCATTGTAGGAGATCTCCACGTCGCGCATATTGACGCGCTCGCCCACCGTATAATCCACAGGGCTGTAGCCGTCGCCCGCGGCGATACCGGAATAGCCACAGCCGCGAATCGTGTTATGCGAGATACGCGCCGTGTCACAGTGGCCGAGGAAAATACAGGCGGAGTTGGGGTAGTCGTAAGCAATATGCTCAAAATAGTTGTTCACGACTCGCACGTTATAGACGCGATTGCTCGGGTCGTCCCAAGCCTGCGCCTCACTCCAGGGGTCGCAGGGACGGTAATTGCTGATCGACACACCGCTCATCGCAACGTCCTTAAAGGTGCAGCCCGATATTTCAGCTCCCACGACGCGGTCGCGCAGCATCACGCCATTGGTGCCCAAGCCCTCAAAGACACAGTTACGGATCACCAGGTTGCGCACGTCAGAAGCAAAAATGGCGGCGTGAGGCAG
>JAZRGD010000097.1:0-5900 GCA_045644045.1 Eubacteriales bacterium | reverse complement strand
CAGAGCACCTGTTTGCAAACGCTTTATGGCGTTTGCAAAGGGAACCGGATCACCTCTTGGTGATCCTTGGAAGGCGGGCTTGCCCGCCTTCTTACTCTTCGTATTTTTTCTTCACCTCGTTTGCCGTAAAGCGGCAAACAGAGCGTAAGGATGCGCGTTTTGGCCGTATAAATGCGTGGAAAGCCCTTGCAAAAAAACAAACACTGTGCTATAATAAACCCAAAGGAGATCTCCTTTGGGTTTGTTTTTTGTTTTACGAGGAAAGGAACGCATCATGGCAAAAACGAGGATCATTTTCCAAGGCGACAGCATCACCGACGGCAGCAGAGACAAGCGCAATTATTACGATATGGGCTTAGGCTATCCCCTTGCCGCTACCAAATATCTCCGCGCGGCGCATCCCGACGTGGACTTTGAGTTCATCAATATGGGCATCAGCGGCAACCGCACCTCTCAGCTCTTCGACCGTCTTTATACCGACACGCTGTCCTTGAATCCCGATATTATTTCCATTCTCATCGGCGTCAACGACATCTGGCACCGTCACGGCTCTGGTCAGATCAAGACCTCCGACGAGCAGATCGCCCTCAACTACCGCCGCATCTTGGAGCGCATCAAGGCGGAGTCCAACGCCAAGATCGTCATGCTTGCCCCCTTCGTGCTGGACGCGGAAAACAAGCAGATGCTCCGTGACGACCTGGTCACCGTTCGCCCCATCGTCCGCGCCCTGGCGGATGAGTTTGCCGACGTCTTTATCCCTCTCGACGACCTCTTCGCCGAGGCACTGAAGACCCAGCCCGCCCCCCTCTACTACTCCGGCGACGGCGTGCATCCCAACGCCGCGGGCGCCGACTTCATCGGCAAGCACTACGCCGAGGCGGTAGGCAAGCTGCTGTAAGACAAGCAGGAAAAGCGGAAAGGACGCGCCGCCATGGATACAAAGCGAGAAGACCAAGCACGAGAGGCAGATGCCGCCGCGCTCGAAAAGAAAAAAGCGCTGTATCTGCGCCAAAGAGAGCTGCTCGACACCTTTCTTTCGTCGGGTGCCATCACCAAGGCACAGTACGACAAGAGCCTCGGCGACTTGACTGAAAAGATGGGCATGCATGGTGTGAAGTAATCAAAAACCGCAAACGTACCAATATTATCGGCAAGCTCTACGCCAAAGCGATAGACAAGCCGCCGCAAAACACAAAAGGCCTTGCGAGACTTCGCAAGGTCTTTTCCTCTAAATGCAAACTGTCGGTTGCTTTTTTTGCAGAAAGCCCCCCGATTTTTGAATGAAAATCGGGGGGCTTGTTATTCTTTTTGTTTTCAGGGCAAATCCACGCGGAAGGGGAGCTTCCCCTTAGGTGTGACATTCCCCTTCAAGGCATCGATAGCATAGGTGAGCGTTGCGATGCTCATGTAACCAAACAATCTTCTCGGCACGTGAGCGATGGTCTGAAGGGCGAAGGGGTTACCGAAATGCACAATAGCAGACACCTTGCCCGAGGCGACAAGGCAATTCAAGACGGCCTCTGTTCTCTTGGTAAGAGAATCCGTTCCCAGATAACTGGTGGTACTGCAAAAGCTGACAAACACCACTTCCTTGTAGCCACTTGCGGCAGTCAGAACGCGGTCGTTGTCCTGCTGTCCCGAAAATTCAGGCAGAAATTCGATGCCCGCATTTGGGAATTCCTCTCGGATCTTCTCGGCGATCCTCTTAGGGTGATACCAATACGCCGTTTGGATCTCGGGATTTTCCTTGGCTGCGTCGTAACAGTTTTCGGTCACGATGATAAAAAGTCTGTCCGCGCTTTCGGGGTTCGGCAAAACGATATCAACACCCTCGTCGGTCACAGGCGTCAGGCAGTCCTTCGCAATTTGATCGAAAAGCACCTCGTCCTCGGCGGTAAATTCCACTTTCTCCTCAGGCTCTTCGGCAACGAATGCCTGTGCCGTCAGCACACGTCTGACCGCCTCGTTCAGCCTCTCCTCAGAGAACACGCCATCCTCGTAGTTCTTGACCAGCATCTCAAAGCATTTTTTAGAGGAATGGCGGAAGTTGGGAAGCACCACGTCGTTGCCCGCCGCAATGGCCATACCGTACACGTTTTCCTCGCCATACTTCTGGAGAATACCCATCATGGCAAAGGAATCGGTAAAGATCAGCCCATCATAGCCAAGCTCTCGAATAATATCAATAACAGGCTTAGAGAGCGATGCGGGATTTTCGGGGTCGATCTTGGGGTAAACGGTGTGTCCCGTCATCACACAGGGGAGCAGTCCCTTCTCGTACAAATACATATAGGGCGCAAGATCAAACTCGATCAGCTCTTCCTTGGAAACGGTGGAAAGCCCCTCGGCCATATGGGTATCAAAGGGATAATCATGTCCGCCGGGATAGTGCTTACCGGTGGAAAGGTAGCGGCTCTTTCGATAAACCTCAGCGATCACCTCTGCCGCCTCGGCCACCACCTTAGGATCGTCCGAAAAGCTTCTGTATACGCGGCAAGGGCCGTCGGCGCGCAACACGTCAAGCACAGGCCCCCACGTGCCATTCAAGCCCGCGGCCTTTGCGTCTCTCGCAATACGCTTGGCAAACACGCGATAATAGTCCTTGTTATCGCAGGCCGCCAAAGCCATCAAGGGAATTTTTGGAGTTTTGCCGGTGGGGAAACCCATTTCCGTATCGTTAAAAACAAGCACAGGATAGCCCGCCGCCTTGATCGCCTCGTTCAGCTTCTCACAGGCCTTGGGCATATAAGAGGGCATCTGCACACATCCGAGCGCGTGCTTGTTTAGCATCTCAATGGTAAAATCCATGTCCTCCGCCGACTCAAACCGTCTGGCGCAGAACACCATGCCCAGCTTTTGTTCTATGGTCAAATCCTCAATTTTCAACCGCATAACAGTCTCCCTTTCTTCGCCAAGCGCCTTTGTCAGCGCAACCGCACAGGTCAATTATACCATATCAACTCCAAAAAAACTATGACAATCATCACAAAAAATATGATAAATCGGGCAGTTTGACCGCCCCGCCGCGGACGCAAGAACGATTTTGTACACCTCGCCGCCAATCAGATACACCGGCACCAGCAGGGCGAGAAAAGCGATCAGATATTCGAGAATATGTACGACAACGTTAAAGATCTTCGAAATTCTTTTGTGCGTGGGCGTTCTCCTTTTCGGGGCAAGCTTGCGTGATACCGCCATTATAACAAAAAATGTCAAAAATTGCAAGAGGCGCATCCTTGCAAATGAAATTATTCTACCCTTGCTTTCATACATCAAATGCGCCGAAAAGACGCGGGGCATAACAAAAAGGAGCACCTTTTGGTGATCCTTGGAAGGCGGGTCTGCCCGCCTTCTTACTTTTCGTGTTTTTTCTTTACCTCGTTTGCCGCAAAGCGGCAAACGGAGAGTAAGGACACGCGGTTTTTTCGAACAATTTTTTTCGAACAAATGCGGCCTCCCCCTTGCAAAAAAACAAACACCGTGCTATAATAAACCCAAAGAAGATTTCCGCCGACGGCGTGCATCCCAACGCGAACGGTGCCGCCTTTATCGGTAAGCTCTACGCCGACGCGGTAGGCAAGCTACTGTAACGCCCCATACCGCGAACCGATTGAATTTCTGTCACGTATCCCCCAAAAACAGGAGGTTTTATTATGAGTGAAGCCAAAACCCTCACCTGCTACAGGCCCACCGAGGCCGAGGACGGTCTCGCCGTCGCCTCTCTCGGCCGCTACGCCAAGCAAGAGATCGCCCCCAAGGACGAAGCCCTCTTGCGGAAGGCGGTAAACGCCTATTATCTGGAGATCCGCTACACCGCAGGCCTCGATGCCAACAGCGACAACGGCATCCAAAGCGTCTCCACCAGCAAGGAGACGGTCACCTTCGCTCCCGAGGATTGCATCCTGAAGGAAGGCAAGGTCATCGGCTTCGTGTACGACGGCAAGCCCTTTCTCATTGGAAACGACCGCTACAACAGCTCCCATAACATCAATCTCACCTCCCGCGAAACAGGCCCCTACGGCGAGGACGAGGTGGACGAGACCTGTTTTTACATCAAAAAGAGATAATGCTATAGAAAAGAGAAAAGAGAGAATGAACATCATTCTCTCTTTTGTTTTTTCCTTTATACTCCCTCGTAGTCAAACCAATCGAAGTCCGCATAGGCCTCCGTGTCCGCACCGTACGAGGAGACAAACATACCGATGACAGTACCCGTGAAGGAGGCGGCACGCTCCTGACTGAGAAGTCTGCCGTCCACGTCAAGCGCAAGCGGTTCCCTCTCCGTCTCATTCGCGCCGTAATAAAAGCTGTAGCTTTGCCCCCTCGCCTCAACGGTAAGATAGACCTTATCAAGGCTACAGGGCTTGCGAACAACACTTCTCTTTTCCTTTTCCACGGCGGTAAGCGTGATTTCACCGTTACCCACGGCAAGCTCGAAATAGTGCTTGTTTTGTTGGAGGACGACGATGCCCGCTTTTTCGTGCGAGCCCGCGTTTTTCAGGACGAAGGCCGTGCGTGCGGCAAAGGACTTATGCCTGACCCGCTGTCCCCAAAAGCTGAAATGCTCGGTATCCTCCACGCAGGTCTTTTTCGCGTACAGTCTGAGACCGGGGCGCAGCAAGGAATAAAATGAATCCCTCGGCGTTCTCGCCGTGATCCAACGGAAGGGCAAGCTCTCCCCCCTGAAATCCTCGCGCACAGGCGGCTCGGCCACGAGTGCCTCCTCAAGATCCGGAGAAACGTCCATAACCTCGGGAACACACCCCACGCCCTTGTTGACCACAGGCCACAAATAGCGATCCCAATCAACCTTAGCGAGCAGGGTCTCTCTGCCCAAATTGCAAAACGGGCCGTCCATCGTTCTGCACCCAAGGGCTGTCATCCACCACTCACCCTTCGGTGTCTGCACAAGATCGGCGTGTCCCACGTCAACGATGGCATACTCCTGGCCAAAATGGCGGTGCGTCAGGATGGGATTGCGCGTGCATCCCACGTACGGGCCGAAAAGCGACTCGCTTCTCGCCACCGTCACCGAATGGTCAAAGCCCGTGCCTCCCTCCGCTATCATAAGATAGTAATACCCGAACATTTTGTAAAGATGCGGCCCCTCCGCCCAGATGGAGTGCTTCAATGCGCCACGCCACACGGCGACGGGCTCGCCCGTCACCTGAAGGGCCTCAGTGTCAAAGGGTTGCAGGTAGATTTCGCAATCGCCGTGATACCGTTTCTCCTTCCGCACGTGCTGGCCAACGTAATACGCCCTTCCGTCATCGTCGAAGAAAAGGCAGGGATCAAAGCCGTCGGTGTCCAAAAAATGCGGGTTCGACCAAGGCCCCGCGGGATCACGAGCCGTCACGACGAAATTTCCGCCGCGTGTCATATTGGTGCAGGTTACGTAGAAAAGTCCGTCATGATACCGTATGCTGGCCGCGTACAAGCCTCCCGGTGCACGCGCGCCGTCAAGATCAAGCTGCTCGGGCCTGTCCAGCACGTTGCCGATCTGCTCCCAATGAACGAGATCCCGACTCTTATAGATCGGAATTCCCGGAAAATACTCAAAGGTAGAGGTTACAAGATAGTAGTCATCCTCCACACGGCACAGGGATGGATCGGGATTAAAGCCGGAAATGATCGGGTTTTGAAACATGGATTTTTCCTCCTTCGCTTTTATGGTTTCCGCGCGCCTCCGCGTCACACACCTTCATTTTACCACGCTTTCCACTCCGTGTCAAGGCCAACACAAAAAATCGCCCTTGCAAGCGTTTCTTGCATATGACAGAATTAACGTCGGCGCATCCCCGCCGCTTTTTTTGCAAACCAACGGTTGCTTTTTGCAGAAAACGAACTGCGGTTTTTTTTTCTAAAAAGGGGGGGGGTTTTTTTTTTTTTTTTTTAATGAG
>JAZRGD010000096.1:0-35134 GCA_045644045.1 Eubacteriales bacterium | reverse complement strand
GTTCGATCCCGCTCAAGCGGGTGTGCGTAACGATTGCATGGCTGGCAGGAAAGTATAAAGCGCACTTGTGCGCCGCCAGTAGTGTTTAGGGCTATGCCCGAAAATGAAATACCACCCGCTATGCGGGTGGATATTTATTTTCATATTTAGCGTGCCGTGTCGCTGACGGCGGGAAGGGCGAAGACCTTGCTTTTGCCCAAGGTGCTTTGAGGAAAATGGGTCTCGTCAAAGGTGCCCTCAAAGCCCATCGTGGAGCCGCCCACCAAAAGGTACTTGGTGGGATGACCGGTGGTGTCGTTCCAGGTGGCATCGACGTAGTACCAGATGCCGTCGATGCGGACGGCGTTCCACATATGCCCCTCGGTCTCGCCGTTTGAGCTGGCCTCGCCCAGAATGCAAACGCAGTCGATGCCCGCAGCCTCGCAGAGCAGCTGGAGGGCGTGGGCGTAGCCCTCGCACACGCATCTGCCATCCACCAAAGCCCCCGCGGCGGTGGCGCGGTCGGCGGCGTTCAGGTCGTAGGTCACGGTGTCACACAGGTAGCGGTTGATGGAGCGGACGCGGTCTGCGTCGCTTGCGCCGTAGGGAGTGTAGGAGGAAAGGAAGGTGTCAAGCGCCGCCTTGCGGGTGACGGCATCGTCCTTGCTTATGCGGGGGGAGACGGTGACGGTCAGCTCGCTCACGCCCACGATCCCCTCCTCGTTTTGCTTGAAGGTGCAGGAATAGCTGTAATCACCGAAATCGATCCAGAACAGGGAGGGCGCGTCCAGCCACACGGCAAGCATGGCGTTGGACAGCCAAAAGGTCATTCTTTCCTTTGCGCCGTCCTGCTCCTCCTTGGTGGGGGCGCGGTTTTTGCAGACGGTGAGCGGCTCGGGGAAGGTGGCGGTAAACTCCGTTTCCCCCGTCTCCAAGGCCACGGCGGCATCGTACAGTGCCCTTTCGTTGGGGCTGAGCTGATCGCCGTAGCAGCTATCAAAGGAGCTTGCCACCACCTCGGTGATGGGGAGGGGAGTAAAGTCGGTATCGCCCTTTCCGTCGCCTCCCGTCAGCCCCGAAAGACCCGAAAGAAAGGATAGGTCGCAAGAGCAAAGGGATACGAGGAGAAGGAGCGAAAGAAGCAGAGATAAAATACGAAGCTTTGGTTTCATGGGTGAGCGTCAGGCCTCCGTTTTTTGTTTTTTCTTCTTTTTCGCCTTTTTCGCCTCGGCCTTTATCCGCTTTGCCTCGTCGATGGCGGCATCGCGCTTGGCCTTTGCCGCGACGGTGGCGGCGGCACGCTCGGCCGCAGGAAGGGCGCGCGCGGCCTTCTTTTCCTTTTTGTAAACGGCCCTTGCCCTCATTTTTTCATATTCGCCGGGCTTGGCCCATTCGCGGATGACGGGATGGCGGGAGGGACCCTCCAACAGGTAAGGGTCGGCAAGATACTCGCGGAAGCGGGAGAAGGCCATGGCAAAATAGCTGCCCGAGCAGATGCGCTCGTCCATGACCACGCCGAGAGGCAGACAACGCTCGAAGGTGATGTTCTTGCCGTGGCGGCGGGGCACCTCCTTGGGCACGCCCACCGTGATGATGATGCTGGTGGTGCCGAATTGGTAGCAATGGTGATAAATATGATTGGTTTGAATGCTGGCCAGGTTGGAGATGACCATGCTGGTATGGAAGGGAGAGGCGTCGATGATGGCCTTGGGCAAAAGACCCAGGTGGTCAAGAAGCTTAAACAGACCCACGCCGACGGACAAAATGCCGGGGATGCGGAGCAGGGTGGAGATGACCTTGTCGGTGGAGTTGGTGTCGCCCACCGCGCGGTTTTCCTCAATATATTCGTCGAGGACGTCCTGCACGCGGAAGACGTCGTCCTCCAGCTCAAGGTACATCTTGTTCATGGTGCCGTCTACCTCGCCCGGCTTTAAGACCACCATGCCGCAGGTGAACTCGGTGCGGGAATAGGCACGCTTGTTGACGATAAAGCGGTTGAGCAGAGGGTACTCTGCCACGGTGCGCAGATAGGCGGCGATGATCACGCCCAGGTGGGTGACCTTTTTGCCCTCGCCTCGCTTCGCGCGAATGTAATCTCCGATGGGGTCGAGGGGCAGGTCCACCTCGATCATGTTTTGGGCGTCGTAGCGTTTTTTCATAAAGTATGCCGCAACGGTATACATGGGCGACGCGCCGCTGACTCTTCTTCCGTCTTTTCTCATAGGGAATCCTTTCCTTTTTTTCGTTAGGCGGGAGGGGAAATCCTTTGTTTTGGGGAATCTCAAGCAAAACCCCATTTCATCATATCACAAAAAACGCGGGATTGCAAGAGGATTTTTTCTTTTCCCTTCGCGCGCAGAGGGGGAAAATGTGAATTTTTGTGAAACAATGGGCGGTTTTCCGCAAAAAGATTTGCTTTTTTCGTTTATATGTGATATAATGTATTATCTATAACTATGCGTATGCGTGCGCGCTCGCGCGCACAGCAGAGAGGAGGACACGCCGTGAAATGTCCAAAATGCGGGCAAGCCGACAGCCACGTCATTGACAGCCGCCAGAGCGGAGAGGGAAACAGCATCCGCCGCCGCCGCGCCTGCTCGGCCTGCGGCAAGCGCTTTACCACCTACGAGGTCATTGAGACCGCCCCCCTGGTGGTCATCAAAAAGGACGGAAGCCGTGAGTTTTTTGACAGACACAAGCTGCAAACGGGCATCCTTCACGCCTGTCAGAAAAGACAGGTGGACGTGAACGCCATCGTGGACGGCATCGAAAGGGATCTGCAAAATCTCCTTGAGGAGGAGATCCCCAGCGAGCGCATCGGGCAGATGGTCATGGACAGACTTCGTGAGGCGGACGCCGTTTCCTACGTGCGCTTCGCTTCGGTGTACAGAGAATTCAAGGACGTGGATACCTTCCTGTCCGAGATCAACAAGATGATCAGAGGAAGCAACGGAGGAAAGGGAAAGAAATGATCAAGAGCATGACGGCCTACGGCCGTGGAAAAAAAGAGTGGGCGGACAAGGATATGTCCTTTGAGCTTCGCTCGGTGAACAGCCGCTATTTCGACTGCTCGGTGAAGCTTCCCCGCGCCTATTCCATTTTTGAGGAAAAGATCAAGGCCTACGTGCAAAAGAACGTGACCACACGCGGAAAGGTGGACGTGTTCTTTACCGTCACCGACCGCACCGAGACAGGGGTCTCCATCACCCTGGACGAGGGGTATTTGAAGGGCTACCTTGCCGCCCTCGGCCGCCTTCGAGACGAGTACGGCCTCACCGATGACCTGACCGTCTCCCGCGTAGCGCAAAAGGCGGAGATCTTCCGCATCGAGCGCGCCGAGGAGGATATGTCGGGCGAGTGGGAGCGCATTGAGGAGGCTCTCGCCCTTGCCGCCGCCGATTTCGGCGCGATGCGCGAGGCGGAGGGCGCACGCATCTCCGCCGATCTGGTGGACAAGATGAACGGCATCAAGGAGATGGTTTCCCGCATCGCCGCCCTGTCCGTCGAGCATATCGGGGGATACAGAGCGAAGCTGGAGGCCCGCCTTCGCCAGGTGCTGGAGGACAACCGCGTCACGGCGGACGAGAATCGCATCCTCACCGAATGCGCCATCATGGCCGACAAGCTGGCGGTGGACGAGGAGCTGGTGCGCCTCGGCAGTCACTTCGTCGCCTTTGAGACCATCCTTGCCCAAAAGGACCCCGCAGGCAGAAAGCTGGATTTCCTCATGCAGGAAATGAACCGCGAGACCAACACCATCGGCTCCAAGTGCCAGAACTCCGCCATCGCCGCCATCGTGGTGGATATTAAGTGTGAGCTGGAGAAGATCAGAGAGCAGATACAAAATATTGAATAACGCAAGAGCGGCGTAAGACGAAACGCCTTTTGCTTCGTTTCGTCCGCTATCCGCTTGAAAATTAAAATCACTGTCGAAAATAGAAAAGGAGAAAGATCATGTTTTACGCTTTGATTTTGGGTACCGTATTTTTGGCGCTTGCCGCCGCCTGCGCGGGGATTTTGATCGTTTCCGCCCGTCGCGGCACGCGAAAGGGGCGGGGCTTGAAGCTGGGCCTTTTGATCCTTGCCGCCCTCTTGTTCTTCACCGTTCCCTTCAGCTTCCGCACCGTTGACACGGGCGAGCTGGTGGTGGTGAAGCACCTGGGTAAGGCCACCGATATTCGCTCCCCCGGTACTCATTTTGATTTTTGGATGACCGAGTCTTACATGTATTACGACGCCAAGGTGCAGAACGTGGACATTTCCACCGCCGCCTATTCCAGTGACGCCCAGACCATGGACGTGACCATGACGCTGCAGTATCAGATCATGGCGGACAAGGTCATTGAGATCGCGGAGGAGTACGGCTCTCTTGAGGTCCTGCAGAGCCGCATCCAGAGCATCGCCATTGAAAAGACCAAGTCGGTGCTTTCCACCTACAAGGCCATGGACATCATCTCTCAGCGCGCGAATATGTCCCCCCTGGTGGAGGAGGCCATCAAATCTGCCATCGGTGACAAGTATTTCGTTAACGTGTCCACCGTGGTGCTGACCAACATCGATTTCTCCGACGCCTTTGAAAAGGCGGTAGAGGACAAGATGATCGCCGAGCAGAATCAGCTCCGCGCCGAGTACGAGAACGCCGCCAAGATCGCCGCCGCCGAGGCGGAGGCAAAGGCCGCCGTACAAAAGGCGGAGGGCGAGGCCGCCGCTAAGCTGGCCGCCGCCGAGGCACAGATCAAGATCGCCGAGGCAGAGGCAAAGGCCAAGCTGGCCGCCACCGAGGCCGAGGCCGAGGCACTCCGCATCCAGTCCATCGACGTGGCGAGAATGCTGGGCTTTACCATCGCCGTAGGCGAGGATGGCAAGGAGTTTATTGATTTCGCGGGCTCCACCCAGGACGCCGCCCTCATCAACGAGTATCTAAAATACATCAAGTATCTTGAGACCTGGAACGGTGAGCTTCCCGACGTGGTCACCGACGGCTCGGGGATCATCATTTCCCCCAATCCTTAAAGCGAGGACGGAAAAATGAAATTTATTAATATCGGTTCGGGTAATATGGTGGCGGCAAACCGCGTGGTAGCCTTGGCCAGCCCCGATTCCGCTCCCATTAAACGCCTCATTGCCGAGGCAAAGGAGGACGGCCGCATCATCGACGTGTCCTGTGGCCGCCGCACCCGTACGGTGATCTTCACCGACAGCGAGCATCTGATCCTCTCCGCCATCAAGGCGGAGACCATCTCCAACCGCCTCTCCGACAGCGATATGCTCGAGGAGGACGAGGAGGAGATGTAGGAAAAACGCCTGTTTGCGTTTGCAAAGAGAAGAAGCGGTAAGCGCGGAAATATGGCTTTGCGAAAGAAACCTCATCCACCACCTGCGGTGGTTCCCCTTCCCCAAAGGGGAAGGCTGAAACCGCCGCAAGCGTCGGTTTATAAAAAACGGCTTTGCATCACCTTGAAATTCCGCTTCCTCAAAATTGCGCAGCAATTTTTAGCCTTCCCCTTTGGGGAAGGGGGACCGCGTTAGCGGTGGATGAGGTTAGGAAAAATGATTGTTTGCATTTTTCCTTGTAGGTTGTTGCGCGAGCGGAGCCGAAAAATATTACGATTAGTAGAAAAAATTCAACATTTAAAAACGTTATTAATTACCGATTAGGAGAAAATAAAAATGACTAAGGACAATCGCATGATCTACCCCCCCATTCCCGAGCTGACGGGAGAGGACCACAACCGCTACGAGTTGGTGATCGCCGTGGCAAAGGGCGCACGCAAGGTGACCGACGAGTACCTTGAAATGCGTGCCCGTGCCGAGCAGATGATCAACGACAAGGAGACCGACAAGTCTATCCTTGCCCTCATCGACGCCGAGTACAGAGACCAAAAGGCGGTACGTATCGCCATTTCCCGTCTCCACGAGGGCAAATATACCATGCTGACCCCTGCGGAGCAGGAGGCGGAGGCCGCCTCTGTCGCTGCGGAGGCGGCAATGGCCGAGGAGGAGTAAGCCGACACGCGGCTTTGAAAGGCACGCATTAGCTCGCGCGGCATTTTGCGCGCTTGCGGGCACTCTCGCGCAAGAAAAAGCAAGAAAAAACGGATCGTTGACGGAACGGGAAAGGAGCGGTATAGCGGTATGAGGGGTATGAAGGATATAGCCTGCGTGCGCCTTTTGGACGCTCCCTATCGCGCCGACCGCGATTACGATTATCTTTTGCCCGAAGGGTCGGGCGAGATCGTCCGTGGCCGCATCTGTCTCGTGCCCTTCGGCATGGGAAACCGCGGTCGTTACGCCGTGGTGGTAGGTGTCAGGAGAGGGGAGAGCGATCGCCCCTTGAAGAGAATATCCTCCTTCTTGCCCGAGGAATACCGTGTGACCGAGGAGATCCTTTCTCTTTGCTTTTTCCTCAGAGAGCATACCCTTTGCTCGGTGGGTGACGCGGTGCGTGCCGCCGTTCCCGTTTCCGCCTTCGGACTGCTTTCGGAGGGCTATTTTCCTCTGACCCCCACTGCGGAGGGGGAGGACGCTATTCTGACCCATATTAGAGAAAATCCGGGTGTCACCGAGGATGCCCTTTCCCGCACCTTCGGCAAGGACGTGAAAAAAAGGCTGTCCGCTCTTTTGCGGGCGGGCGCGATCTGCCGCCGCACGGTGCATAAAAAAGAGATGACCGAAAAAACGGTGAGGGTCTATTCTCCCGCCGTTACCGACCACGAGGCCACGCTTGCCCTTGCCGACCCCAAGCGGGTGAAAAACGAGAAGCAAGCCGCTCTCCTTCGCTTTTTGCTGGACGAGGGGGAGGCCACCTTCCCCGAGATCGAAAGCCGCTTGAACCTTTCTCTTTCTCCCGTGCAGGCTCTTGTAAGGAGCGGCCTCGTCACCTGTGAGGAAAGACGGGTGGAGCGCAATCCCTACGCAAGCCTCGCGCGTAAAAGAGATACGTCCCCTGTGATCTTATCTCCCGCCCAAAGCGAAGCATATGCCGCCCTGTCCGATGTATACGGACAGAAAAAGGCCGCCTGCGCCCTGCTTTACGGCGTGACGGGAAGCGGTAAGACCAAGGTGCTGATGCGCCTTCTCGACGACGTTTTGGGAGAGGGGAAGCAAGCCGTATTAATGGTGCCCGAGATCGCCCTTACGCCTCAAACGGTGGGCATCTTCTGCTCTCGCTACGGCGAGTGCGTGACGGTGCTTCATTCCTCGCTGTCGGTGGGAGAGCGGGCGGATGCCTATCGCAAGATCCTGTCGGGTGAGACCCGCCTCGTCATCGGTACGAGAAGCGCGGTGTTTGCCCCCCTGTCCCGTCTCGGACTGATCATTCTCGACGAGGAGCATGAGCATACCTACAAGTCGGACGCCTCACCCCGCTATCACACCAGAGAGGTGGCGGCTTACCGTTCGGGACAGCATAACGCCCTGACGGTGCTTGCTTCCGCAACCCCCGCCATTGAGAGCTATTACAAAGCGAAAACGGGGAAATATACCCTGGTATCCCTGACCGAGCGATACGGCGGTGCTGTATTGCCCGAGACCGAGATCGTGGATATGCGCGAGGAATTGCGGGCGGGGAACACTTCCCCCATCAGCCGCACGCTGGCAGATGCCCTTGAAGACGTGGCCGCCGCCGAAAAGCAAGCCATTCTTTTCCACGGCAGACGGGGGTATCACCACGCCATTTCCTGTAAGACTTGCGGTGAGCCTCTTCTTTGCCCCCATTGCTCGGTGTCCTTCACCTATCATACGGGGTATCTTGGCGGATATCTTCTGTGCCACGCCTGTGGTGCGAAGGCGAGCTTGCCTGAGTCCTGCCCCGCCTGCTCCTCGGAGCATCTTTCCTATCTTGGCGCGGGCACCCAAAAGGCGGAGGCCGACCTTAAAAGTCTGCTCCCCTACTCAAGGGTCATCCGTATGGATGCCGACACCACGGGGACACGCTCCGCCTATGATAAAATACTTGGAAAATTCCGCGCGGGAGAGGCCGACGTGCTGATCGGCACCCAAATGGTGACCAAGGGTCACGATTTTCCCCGTGTTGCCCTGTCGGGCGTGGTCTTGGCCGACAGCTCCCTTTATATGCAGGATTTCCGCGCCGCCGAGCGCACCTTCGGCCTTCTGACACAGGTCATCGGCCGCGCGGGACGCGTGGCGGAGGAAGCCCCCGCCCGCGCCATCGTACAGACCTTTACCCCCGAGCATCCCGTCATTCGCCTGGCGGCGAAGCAGGATTACCCCGCCTTTTACGAGGAGGAGCTTGCCCTGCGCCGCGCCCTGGCCTATCCCCCCTTTTGCGACATTGCGGAGGTGCTGATCACCTCGCCCGATGAGGGGGCACTGATGAAGGGGGCGACAGAGGCGCGGGACGCCTTAGTCTCCCTCTTGAAGGAAAAGGGGAGCGACCTGTCGGTGGAGCTGTACGGCCCTCTTGAGCCCCAGGCCTACAAGGTGGCGGAAAAATACCGCTTGAAGCTGGTGGTGAAATGCCGCCTGACGGCGAGAGTGCGCCGCCTGTTTGGGGAATTCCTTACGTGCTTTCTCGATGCCCACCCTGCCCTGACGGTGGGCGTGGACTTTAATCCTATTTAAATGCAGATTTGAATGCAGATTTAAATGCAGAAACGGAGAAACCTATGGCTATTCTGAACATATTGAAGGAGGGCGACGAGACCCTGCGCAAGATCAGTCGCCCCGTTACCGAGATCACCCCTCGCATCTTGACCCTCCTTGACGACATGGTGGATACCATGCGCCGCGCCGAGGGCTGCGGCCTTGCCGCCGTGCAGGTGGGCGTTTTGCGCCGCGTGGTGGTCATCGAGGTGGAGGAGGGCACCGTCTACGAGATGATCAATCCCGAGATCATTGCCCGCGCCGGTACCCAAGAGGGTGCGGAGGGCTGTCTTTCCGTGCCTAAGAAATGCGGTACGGTGCGCCGCCCCGCCCACGTGACGGTGCGCTACACCGATCGCCACGGCGAGGAGCGGACCCTGACGGGGCACGAGCTTTTGGCGCGCGCTATCTGCCACGAGGTTGACCACTTGGACGGTAAGCTGTACACCGATCTCGTCATCGGAGACCTGTTGGTGGAGGATTGACCCTCCCCGAGTAAAAAGAAAGGAGGCAACGCCTCTTGAGAATTCTGTTTATGGGCACGCCCGATATTGCCGCCTCTTGTCTTTCCTCCCTTCTTGAGGGGGGCTACGAGGTGGTGGCGGCGGTCTCTCAGCCCGACCGCCCCAAGGGCAGAGGCATGACGCTTGTTCCCACCCCTGTCAAGACGCTGGCGATGGAAAGGGGTGTCCCCGTTTATCAGCCCGATAGCTTGAAGGATGAGGCACTTTTGCCTCTCCTTGAGGAGACAAAGCCCGATGCCATCGTGGTGGTGGCCTACGGCAAGATCCTTCCTTCTTATATTCTGCGCTTCCCACGCTATGGGTGCGTCAATCTCCACGTCTCCCTTTTGCCGAAATACAGAGGTGCCGCCCCCATGCAACGCGCCATTATGAACGGCGAGACGGTGACGGGTGTCACCGCCATGCGGATGGACGAGGGGCTTGACACGGGGGATATTCTCTTTACCGAGGCATTCCCCATCGGGGACGAGGACGATTTTGAGACGGTACACGATACCTCTGCCGCCATCGGCGGCCCTCTCCTTTGCAAGACCCTTGCCGCCTTGGAGGCGGGAACGGTCACCCCCGTCAAGCAGACGGGCGAGGCCACCTATGCCGAAAAGATCACCAAGGAGGATCAGAAAATAGACTTTACTCTGCCCGCGCGGGTGCTTCACGCCCGTATTCGCGGCCTGTCCCCCATTCCCTTGGCCTTTACAAAGACACCCGACGGTAAGCTTCTTAAGGTCGCATCCGCCGGCGTGACCGAGGGCAAGGGCAAGGCGGGCGAGGTCATTCGCTTGGAAAAGGAAGGCTTCGTCGTGGCTTGCGGCGAGGGTGCGCTCCTCTTTACTCGCGTAGTGCCTGAGGGCAAGGGAAAAATGGACGCCGCCGATTTCGTCCGTGGCCGCAAGGTGGCGGTGGGCGACGTTCTGGGCGAGGGAGCGGAATGAACGTCCGCGCCCGCGCGGTGAGCCTTCTCCTTTCCTTGGAGGCGCGAGAGGGCTTTGCCAATCTCGCCCTGTCGGATGCCATTCTCGCGGAGGCGGGGAAGGATGCCCCCCTTCTTACCGCCCTGTTTTACGGCGCGGTGGAAAGACGGCTGACGCTTGATTACGCCGCCTCGGTGCTGGCAGAGAGAGGGGTGGAGAGCCTCTCCCCTCACACACGCGCCCTGCTTCATCTCGGCTTGTATCAAATTTATTTTACGCGAATTCCCGCCCACGCCGCCGTGTCCGAAACGGTGTCGCTGGCGAAGAATAAGGGGGAGGCCGCCCTCGTCAACGCCGTTCTGCGCAGAGCGGCAAGGGAGCCTCTGCCCCTGCCCCCCACGGGACGGGTCGCCCGACACCTTTCGGTGAAGGAATCCTTCCCCCTGCCTACGGTGCGCCGCTTTCTTTCTCTCTTCGGGGAGGAGGAGACCGCCGCCCTTCTCGCCGCCTTCAACGCCCCTCACCCCCTGTCCTTGACGGTGGACGTGACCCGCGTGGACGTGGAGACGCTGGGCGAACGCTTTACGGCGGCGGGCATCTCTTGGGAAAGGGGAAGATATTCCCCCCTGACGGTCAAGGTCACCTCCGCCGTTCCTCCCACCGCCCTGCCCGGGTTTGAGGAGGGGCTGTTCCTCGTTCAGGACGAGGCTTCGGCCATCGCCGCCCTTGCCCTCGCGCCGAAAGCGGGGGACAGGATCATCGACGTCTGCGCCGCCCCCGGCGGCAAAAGCCTGACGGCGGCCATCCTTGCGGACAAGCGGTCGGAAAGCTACGCCTTCGACCTGCGCGAGAGCAAGCTGTCGCTCATTGAGGAAGGTGCCCGCCGCCTGTCGGTGCCCCTCACCGTCCGCGCCTTGGACGCTACGGTGGGAGACGGTTCCCTTGACGGCACCGCCGACCGCGTCATTTGCGACGTGCCCTGCTCGGGGCTTGGCGTGCTGGCCAAAAAGCCCGATCTGCGCTACCGTCCCCTGTCGGAGGAGCTTGCGCCCTTGGGATACGAGATCCTCTGCCGCGCCTCTCGCTATTTGAAAAAGGGTGGCGTGATGGTGTACTCCACTTGCACCCTGTTGCCCGAGGAAAACTCGGAAAATGTAAACCGTTTCTTAGCAGAACACGGGGATTTTGAGACCGTAGACTTTTCCGTGGGCGGTCTTGCAAGCGTGGGCGGAGCCATGACGCTATTGCCCCACAAGCAGGGCACGGACGGCTTTTTCGTTTGTAGGCTGCGGCGGAGATAACGGTCAAGCCTCCCTCGTTCTTGGCCTCCCTCCGAGAGGGAGGTGTCGAGCGAGAGCGAGACGGAAGGAGTGGCCGGTATTCGGATAAACGCTGCATAAAGACTTTGCTTGAACTCTGTCCGACGCTGTTTCTTAAAAAACGTTAGCAAACAGGAACAAGGCTTCCGCCTACTCCTTCCGTCATTTCCTGACGGAAATGCCACCTCCCTCTCGGAGGGAGGCTAAGGTTACAAGGGTCGGTGACGGAACAAGTCTTGCCCGATGAGACGCTTGTCGGGCGCAAGCATTTTACTTAAAATTTATGGAAAGGAAGGAATAAACGGTGGAGAATACGCAAAAACTCGATTTGATGTCTCTCACCCCCGAGGAGCTCAAGGAATACTGTCTTTCCATCGGTGAGCCCGCCTATCGCGCGGGGCAGATCTTTTCCTTTCTTTCAAAGGGAGTCTCCCCAGCCGAGATGTCCAGCCTGCCGAAGACCCTCAGAGAGCGGCTTGCGGCGGAGACGGAATACCGTCTGCCCACCGTAGCGCGCAAGCAGGTATCGAAGGCCGACGGTACGGTAAAATACCTCTTCCGTCTCATTGACGGCAACCACGTGGAGAGCGTGTTCATGCGCTATGCCCACGGCAACACCCTTTGCGTTTCCTGTCAGGTGGGATGCCCTATGGGCTGTGCCTTTTGTGCCTCCACCCTGGGAGGAAAGGTCAGAGACCTTCTCCCCTCCGAGATCCTCGGGCAGATCATCGCCGCCGAAAAGGATATGGGAGAGAGAGTTTCGGGCGTGGTGATGATGGGCATCGGTGAGCCTCTCGCCAATTACGACAACGTGATGCGCTTCCTGCGGCTGGTGGGTCGCAAGGAGGGCTTGAACATCGGGTACAGACACATCTCTCTTTCCACCTGTGGCCTGGTGGACGGCATCGACCGTCTCGCCGAGGAGGACCTTCCCATCACCCTGTCGGTCTCCCTTCACGCCGCCACCGACGAGGAGAGAAGTGCCATTATGCCCGTCAACCGCAAGTATCCCTTGCACGAGCTGCTCACCGCCTGCGTGCGGTATTTCCGCAAAACGGGCAGACGCATCTCCTTTGAGTACACCCTGCTTTCGGGGAAAAACGACAGCGAGGCGGACGCCCGCCGCTTGGCCTCGCTTTTGAAGAAATACTTCGGGCGTGAGCCCCTCCACGTCAATCTCATCCGAGTGAACGAGGTGAAGGAGACGGCCTTCCGCCACGGCACGAGAGAAAGCGCGGAAAGCTTTATGCGTACCCTCGTTTCCATGGGGGTGAACGCCACGGTGCGCCGCCGTCTCGGCAGTGACGTGGATGCCGCTTGCGGTCAGCTCAGACATAAGGAAGAGTCTGCGGGCGCTTAAAACCAAAACAAGGACAAGCTATGTTATTATACGGACTTACGGATTGCGGCCTTTACCGCAAGCAAAACGAGGATTATTACACCGCCGCCAGGTGGCGGCAAAGGGACGACTTCTATTTCGGTGTGGTGTGTGACGGTATGGGCGGTGCCAAGGGCGGTGCTCTTGCCAGCCGCACCGCTACCGAGGCCTTCGTTCTCTCCATGCAAGGAGACACGGGCGGTGTGGAGCGCGCCATGCGGACAGCTCTGCGCCGTGCCAATGAGGCGGTCTACAAAAAGGCCGCCGCAGACGCGTCTCTTTCGGGCATGGGCACCACGCTCGTGGCGGCCGTGGCAAACGAGGACACCGTTTGCGTGCTTCACGTGGGCGACAGCCGCGCCTATCTGCTCCACGACGGTACCCTCTTCCGTCTGACCGAGGACCACTCCTACGTGAGGGCCTTGGTGGAGGAGGGAAGACTCAGCGAGGCAGAGGCGGAGACCAGTGCCATGCGCAATATCATCACCCGCGCGGTAGGGGTGAAGGAAAAGGTGGAGGGCGATATGGGTGCCTTCATCTGGTCGGAGGGAGACAGGCTTTTGCTTTGCACCGACGGCCTTTCGGGATTCGTAAAGGAAAGTGAAATATGGGACGTTCTGTTGGAGGACAAGGACATCGGGGAATTGGCGCACGAGCTGATCTCGGCCGCTGAACGCAACGGTGGAGACGACAACGTGACGGCCCTCTTGATAGAAAACAAAAAGGAGATCGTGCAGAATGCTTGACGCAAAGAAATACTTGGGAGAGATGCTTTCCGAGCGGTATCTCATCAAACGCGAGATCGGAAGAGGTGCCTCCTCCATCGTTTTTTACGCCGAGGATATGTTGACACCGGGAGAGGACGGAAAGCCCGTTCCCGTTGCCATCAAAATGTTGGATAAGGATTCGGGGGAGTATAAGCTGAACAGCCGAAGCTTTGAGACCGAGATCCGCGCGGTGGTCAATATGCCCACCAGCCCTCACGTGGTGGATATTCACGACGTGTCCTTGAAGGATGACGAGCACTATATCGTTATGGAATACGTAAAGGGAAGGACCCTGCGGGACATGATCACCGAGAAAAACGGCACGCCCTTCAGTGCCAAGGAGATCGTTTCCGTGTCCTTGCAGATCTTGCAAGCCCTGCGCAACGCCCACGAATCGGGGGTGGTGCACAGAGACATCAAGCCGCAGAACATTTTGGTGCAATCCTCCGCCGAGGCGGGGTCTGTGGAGATCCCCGGCGGCAAGGATATGCCCTATATCAAGCTGGCGGACTTCGGCATCGCCCTCCTTCCCGACGACGACCTGATGAAAATGAAGGACAAGGGTGTGGGGACGGTGCATTACGTCAGCCCCGAGCAGGCCAGCGGCGGTGACATCGACCATCGCAGTGACTTGTATTCCTTGGGTGTGGTCATGTATGAGATGGCCACCGCCCACGTTCCCTTTGACGCAAAAAGCGCCACGGGCATCATTCAGATGCACAGACTGGACGAGCCCGTCCACGTCCGCGCCGCCAATAAAGAGATCCCCTTAAAGCTGGATCAGATCATTTACAGCGCCATGCAAAAAAATCCTGCCGCCCGCTTCCGCGATGCGGCTACCATGGAGAAACGCTTGAAGGAGGTTTTGCACGACCTGTCTCCCACCGAGGGCGAGCGCTACGATACCACCGTAGAGCGCCGCGCTGTGGTGGTTGAGGGAGACTCTTGGCGCGGGGCGAAGGAGCCTCGCGCGAAGGAAAAGAAGTCTGCCAAGGCCTTGAAGCCCTTCCGTATGCCTCGTTTCCTTGTCCCTGCGGTCTGCGCCGTGTTGGCGGTGGCTCTGGTCACCGTGGGTGCTGTCCTCCTCTTTGGCGGGGGTGGCGTCCGCGAGGTCAAGGTGCCGAGTCTGGTTGGCTCCACCTATGCCGAGACCAACGCCTATCCCGACGGCATCACCGTCAAGGTGCTGATGGAAAGCCATGAGGAAGCCCCCGTGGGCGTCATCTTCCGGCAATCCCCCGGCGGCGGTGCGCTGATCTCGGTGGATAAGGACGACTCCGTTGAGGTCACCCTCCACGTCAGCACAGGTCCCGCCATGACGGACTTTTCCGTTCCCACCTCGGCCCGTGGCTCGGTGAATACCCTGAAGGAATATCTGTCCGCCGTTTACAGAGACGAGACGAATCAGTTTTCTATTTTGCACGTGCTTCGTGTGGAGGAGGCGACCGACGCCGACCTCTCCCTGCCCGTGGGCTACGTGATGGCCCTTCGTACCGCAGGCGGCGCGGAGCTGGATATGGCGGGGGACAAGATCCGTACCAAGGCCATTACCGAGCTTGTGGTTACCGTCAATCCCGCACCTACCGTGACCTTTGAGATCCCCGAAGACTATCGCGTGTCGGCGTTCAGCGCGGAGAGCTACGTGGAGAATACGTTCCCCTTCTTTGACGTGACAATTAAGGAAGAGGTCGTTGATCGAATCATCTCTGTTTCCAAGGATGAGGATGGGAAAAACGTCTATGAGTACCACAACCTCGACGAAATCCCCGACTATTGCAAGGAGGGCGGACAACTTTGCAACAGTGGCACCGTGGTCAAGGCAAGCTTGAGCGACGGTACCGAGCTGGCCCTGAGCGGTGCGATTTGTGAGGTGTCGGGCCAAAGCATACCATTGACGCTGGTTTTTGTGACGTATAGAGATATCCTGCAAGAATGACACAGATGAAGACGCTACACGAAACGGCAGGCCTTGTGGTCAAGGGCGTGGGTGGCCTCTTTGAGGTGCTTTTGCCCGAGGGCGAGCGCGTGCTTTGCCGCGCCAAGGGCGGCCTCAAGCGAGGAGACGAGCGTATCCTCGTAGGCGATAGGGTGACTTTGCGTATCGACGGCAGCGACCGAGGCGAGACGGTGGTCACCGATATTCTCCCTCGGAAAAACGCCCTGATCCGCCCCCCTCTCGCTAACGTGACCGTTTTGGTGGTCACCGCCGCCGCCCTGTCCCCCGCTCCCTCTTATGAAATGCTTGACAGGCTATTAGCCATCTGCGCCTACGAGGACATTACCCCCCTCTTTGCCGTCACCAAGGGCGACTTGGACGAGGACAAGGCGAGAGAACTGTTTTCCCATTATGAAAAGGCGGGCTATCGCGTCTTTCTCCTCTCCTCCCTGACGGGAGAAGGGGTGGCGAGCCTGCGCGCCGCCCTGGCGGAGACTCTCTCCGAAGGAGGCATCGCCGCCTTCGCGGGGGCGTCGGGCGTGGGGAAATCCACCCTTCTGTCCGCCCTCTTTCCCCATCTGTCTCTCGCCACGGGGACACTCAGCGAAAAGACAGATCGCGGCCGTCATACCACCAGACACGTGGAGCTTTTCCCCTTTGGGGAGGGCTACGTGGCGGATACCCCCGGCTTCAGCCTCCTTGATTTCGAGCGGTTTGATTTTCTGCCCCTTGAGGCACTGGCCGATTGCTTTCCCGAGTTTCGCGCTTACATAGGACGGTGTCGCTACGACGATTGCTCCCACACCAAGGAGGAGGGCTGTGCCATCCTTGCCGCCGTCGAGGCGGGAGAGGTGTCGCGCAAGCGGCATGAAAGCTACCTAACGCTGTATCCCATCTTGAAGGCAAAAACGAAAAAATACAAATAAAAAAAGGTCTGCCCTTCTTCGGAAAGGCAGACCTTACATCTTTAATCGCTTTCTTTCATTTTCTCTCTTGCCATGTCGGCAATGACGCGCGCCGTGCCCTCAATGCCGAGGCACGCGCTGTTGATGGCAACGTCGTAGTTGTCGAACTTGCCCCATTTGCCGCCTGTGTAAAAATTGTAATAGGAGGCACGGCGACGGTCGGTCTTGTTGATCACGTCCACCGCCTGACCCTCGGTGATGCCGTGGCGAACGGCGACCCGTCTCTTTCTCTCCTCTAAATCGGCGTAAACGAACACCGCGAGACGCTCGGGTCTGTCCCGAAGCACGTAATCGGCGCAACGGCCGATCATGACGCAGGACTCCTCGTCCGCCTTCTGTCGGATGATGGAGGATTGAAGCACGAAGAGCCTGTCATTTAAGGGCAAGGCGTGAGAGGAGCCGGGCGCAATGCCGAAAAGGTTGCTTCCCACCGCCAGGGTATACAGCAGGCTGTTGGTGGCACGCTCGTCTACCTTCTCTAATGCCTCTGCGCAGACCGTCTCGTCTTGGTTGGCCGCCAGCGTGACAAATTCCTTGTCGTACTTCGGTACGCCAAGCAGCTCCGCGACTCTTTCTCCAATCTCTCTGCCGCCGCTTCCGTACTGACGGGCAATGGTAACTACAACTCTTTTCATCACAGATCCTTTCCTGCGGCACCGCCGCATTTCTCGTGTAAATTTGATTTCTATTCTTATTTTAACATAAATATGAGCATTTGTAAAGATTTCCCGAAAAAATTTCCCGAATTTTTTTACGATGCGTAAAAAGATGGGAAGCGAAAAACGAAAAAGTAAAAAAGCAAAAAGGAAGGGCGATTTTCTGCTTTTCGGGTTGCGAAATGAGAGACGGTGTGGTAAAATAAAAGAAAAAACGAGGTAAAAGCAATGATCTCCGTGTTTCCATGCTATATTCCGCAGATCGATCTTCTGGCGAGAGACCTGATGGGTCTCGACGAGGAGACGCTGATCCGCCGCGCGGGCGCGGCGGTGGCGGAGGAGGTGGCGAAGCGCGCGCCTGCGGGACGCGTGCTGATATTTTGCGGCCACGGCAACAACGGTGCCGACGGCTACGCCGCCGCGCTGTCGCTGGCGGAGGCGGGCTTTTCGCCCGTGGCGGTGGACGTCTTTGGCAAGGGGCAGAGAAGCGTGGGCGGCCGTGCCGTGCTGGCGGCGTATGCCGCCCGCTTTGGTGCGCCCTTGACTCTCGACGAGGGGCTTTCCGCGCAGGCGGAGGTCTGCCTTGACGCGGTGCTTGGATCGGGGGCAAGGTACGACGAGCTGACCGAGGAGGCCTTGCGCGTCGTAGAATATATAAACAATACCACCGCCCTTCGGGTGGCGATAGACCTGCCCCTTGGCGCGGATGCCACCTATGGCCGCCTTGCCTCCTCCTATGCCTGCGCCGATTTGACGGTGATGCTCTCCTTTGCCAAAACGGGACTTTTGTCCTATCCCGCCCGCGAGGCCTGTGGGGAGCTTGTAACGCATACCCTTGGGATCGACCACCCCGATATTTTGGCGCGGTTGCCCGAAAGCATCGTGGCGGATGACGAATATGTAAAGAATACTTTACCAAAACGAGGTAAAAACACCCACAAGGGCAGCTTCGGACGGGTAGCGATGGCGGCGGGAAGTCAAAAATACAGAGGTGCCGCGCTGCTTGCCGCCGAGGGTGCTCTGCGCCTTGGGGCGGGGCTTACGTCCCTCTACACCGAGGAGGCGGTGCTTTCCTTCGTGGGAAGAAAACGCCCCGAGCTGTTGTTCGAGGCGGTGCCCTCCTCCGATGAGTGGGACGAGAGAGTGGTGTCTCTCCTTGCTTCGCGGCTTGACACCGCCTCCGCCGTGCTGGTTGGGCCGGGGTGCGGCCGCACCGAAGGGGTGCGCGCTCTTGTCAAGGCACTGCTTGAAAGCGAGGGGCCGCCTCTGGTGCTGGATGCGGACGCCCTCAATATGCTGTCCTCCTTCCCCGACAGAGGGGTGGGACTTTTGAAAAACGCGCGCCGTCCCGTTTGCCTGACCCCTCATCCCACCGAGCTTGCCCGTCTGATCGGCAGACCCACCGCAAGGGTGCAGGAGGCCCGCGTCGCCGTGGCAATGGAATACGCCCGTGAGACGGGGGTAGGTCTGCTTTTGAAGGGAGCGGCCACCGTCATTACCGACGGGGAGACGGTTTCCGTCAACCCAAGCGGCTCGTCCGCCCTTGCCAAGGGCGGTAGCGGCGACGTGCTGGCAGGGGCGGTCGCCGCCCTCCTTGCCCAAGGGGCAAAGCCTCCCCACGCGTTGCGCTTGGCCGCCTATCTTCACGGAAGGGCGGGGGAGACCCTTGCGGTGAGCCGCTCCGAATACGGCGTATTGCCCTCCGAGCTGCCGCTCGCCATGGCAGGGGAGATCGCGCGGATAGAGGAAGCGGAACGCTGAAGCCATCTTTAAGACGGATAGAGGGGGCTGTCTCAAATTGAAATTTCACCCCCCATTGTGAATATTCGACAAAAGCACCCGCTTCCTGTGGTTAGGCAAGCGGGTGCTTTTTTGTACGGACTGTCAGCAAGGTGAATCTCATTTTCATAACCGAGACAGCCCCTTTTGATCGATCAGAGGCACTCTTGCTCTGCGCTCACGCGTTCCTTAAAATACTCCTCCAGCAGATCGTTCTGGGCGTGGCGGTAGGCGGTCACGTCCTCCGTGACGTAGAGAAAGCCCGCCTTATACCCCTTCATGCCGCTCCCAAACAGGGTAAACAGCTTGAGCAGATAGGCGGCTATCGTGCCCGCGTTGGGCGATAAAAGCACGTTGAAGGCCAAGGAAACGGAAAAGGCGGCGGTGACGGCGGTGATGAACAGAAAGCGCAAGGAACGCCAAAGCCGCATTTTTTCGGGTGAGCGGGAAAGCGGCGGCTTATAGCGCTCCGTCTTGCGCACGTCGAGCAGGATGGCGGGGGTGACGCGGATGGCCTCCGTTCCGCGCAGGGCGTGCCGCCGTCTCCTTTCCCGCAGGGAAAGCCTTCCCTCATGAGAGAGCAAGGCCTCTCCCTCCTCCTCCGTCATGAGATAGCGGGAGAGCAAGGACAGGCGCGCCTCTTTTCTTTCCTTGCGCGTGATCTCCTCGCAAAAGGAGCGGAGGGAGGCGGTGTCTCCCTCCTTTTCATAGCGGGCAAGAAGGGCGGCGCTTCGTTTCTTTTCGGTAACGGAGGCTTCCTCCGCCGTCCCTTTGTCCCGTCCCGTCTCGAACAGGGAAAAGTACATTACGTAGGAGGAAAAGAAGAGCAGTGCAAAATGGAGCGACAGGGAAAGCACGCTTTCGGCGGTAAGGCGGATCTCGGTGAAAAACAAGACCGAAAACACCAGCACCGTCGCCACGGCACCGCCGATGCCCAGACACGCAAGAATATTTTTGCCCGCCTTTTCCTCCTTGCTTCCCAAAAACCAGTTGTCAGACATAAGGCTCCTTTCCGAGGAGGGAGATAGCTCCCTCCTCTTTTCTTAAAAATGTAAATCTTTATTTACTTTGCTCCGAGTCTCTTCCTCGCGCGAGACGGAGGCAAACGGCACCGGGAATACCTCCCACAAAGCCCATAAAGGAAATGGCGGTCAAGCCCTCGATGAGAGAGGAAAACAGGGAGAGGAACAGCCACGCGATCAGCCATGCCGACCAAACGGAGGGAGAGGCGAGAAGGCTTTTGACGTATCGCCACAGCGGTATGGCGGCGAGGAGAAGCAGAGACAGGGCGAGGGCACTGACGGCCTTTTCGGCATCACGAAGCCACAGGGGGAAATATTCAAGGACGGCGATGGAGGGCGGCAGAATACAAAGGGTGAGCCCCAGGATGCGCAATATCATCCGTTTCATTCGGCTTCCCCCTCCCTCGTGAGGGTCTCGTGGCTTTTGTCATAGTGCTCAAGCAGGGCTTGGTATCCGTAATACCGCTCACGGATGACGTCCTTTTGTGCCTCGGGCAGCTTGACGGAGTTTAACAGCTCGTAAAACAGGGCGGTTTCCTCCGCCAGCACCATGGAGATACGGCCTCTCTCCGCCTTTGCCTCGGCCAGTGCCTCTTGTAGGGCGGCAAGAGCCTCCTCCGTTCCCTTGACCAAAAGTGCCGTTTCCTCGGCGCGGCTCAGCGCGGAGGAGGTGGTGGCCTCCAGCTTGTCCAAGGTGTCGGCGGCCCTTTCCGCAAAGGCGGAGGTGACGCCCGCCGCCTTGTCCGAGCTTTCGGAAATGGCCTTGAGTCCACGGCTTACCAAGGGCAAAAGCCCGCTCTTGTAGAGGAGAGCGAGAAGAAGAGATACCGCCACGCCCAAGGCGGAGAGCAGGGTGTCGCCGTTGTCGTCAAGGAAGGAAATAAGGGCGTCCGTGATGGCGGGGGAGGCTTGGGAGGCGGCATCCTCCGTCGCGCGCTCTGCCTCCTCGCCGCCCTGCGTCTTGTCCTCCGCCGTCTCGTTGACAGGGGCTTGCGCTCCGACCGTTTCGGCAGGTGCGAGCTCCTCCGCCGCCGCGCCTGAGGCGAAGCAAGGCAGAAGAAGGAGAAGGGTGATGAGAGAGAAGATGATCAGTTTGGTTTTCATTTCGTTGAACTATCCTTTCATTTTTTTAGTGTCGCCCCCGCTCCCTTCGGAGGGGGGCTTTTTGGGATCAGGGAAAGAGGCTGTGGGCGCGTGCCTCCTCCTCTCTTGCCCCGACCAATGCCGCCACCGTTTCCTCCAAGGCGGAGAGGCGGACGAGCAGCTCCGCGACGGCACCCTCGCAGGGAAAGCCCGTGGGGGTCAGCACCTCTCCCGTAAGGCAAAGCTCCTCCACGGGATAGGTGCGTCCGCCCGTGGTAAAGAGCAGGGTGTTGCTTCCCTCACGCAGGGCGTGGGCGGGCAGAGTGACGGCTTTTGCCTTGGAGGCGAAGGGCATACCGTTCAGCCGCAGAAGACCGTCGAAGGGAAGATGCAGGGTGAGGGGACGGCGGGTGCCGCGTCGCTCCGCAAAAATCAGGCAATTGCCATGAAGAAGCAGCTTCATACCGTCACCCCCCACAGTGTCAAAAGCTCTCTCGCTTCCGCTTTGCACGTCTCAGCATAGGCGTTGTAGGAGGCAAACTCTTCGGGGCGTTCCTCTCTTTGTCGTAACAAGGACAGCTCCTCTGACAGCGTATAGCGTCTGCGGATCAGGGAGGTGACGAGGCCACCCTTAACACGGTCTGCCGTGCCGTTTTTCGCGGCAAGCAATGCATTTTCTTTATTTAACATTAGGTTGCTTCTCCTTTCATTCCTCATAGGGGCGGGTTTTGATCTGATAAGTTACGGTCAGGCCGGCCGTGCCACCGCCTTCGCAAAGAGCCACGACCCGACCGCCGCCTTCCACGCGAAGATAGGGGACGTGGGGGATATGGGCGGAAAGATCGGTGACGGAGGCTTGCTCCTCACGGAGCGCGGAGACCAGGGTAAGGGGCGTGCCCGCCGTCTTCTGCTCCGCCACGAAGGCGGCAAAGTCCTTTTCCGTCTCCATACCTCTGAAGAGCGGGCGGAAAAGCTGGTTGGAGTACGCCCCCTGATCGGAGTAGACGCCGTAGCAGCCCTCATAGGGGGCGCGGTAGGAAAGCTCCTTCAGGTTTTGCGCGTGAGAGCAGACGGAGGAGAGATAGCCGGGGCGGTTCCAAAGACCGTTGGTACGGAACACGATGCCGTAGCCGCCGTCGTAGCTGCTTGAGGCCGTGGGGCGTCCCACCGATGCCCGACGGGCGTAGGTGCGGGCGCGGAAATCGATCTCGTTCTCTGCCACTTCCGCCACGCCGATGCCGTAGTCTCTTTGGGCACGCAGGGCCTCGGGAATCTCGTAGCTGTCGAGAAGGGTGCCGTCGGCGGCGTAGGAGCAGACGGCAGTACAAGCGGCGTGGGTCAGCACGGGGCGGTAGGGGGTAAAGGGAAGAAGGGCCTCTCCGCTGTTGACCGTCACCTCTAACGCGCAGCCGCGCCAATCGCCGTGGAGGGTGAGATTGTGACCGATCTGCACGGCGGTAGCACCGTGGGTTTCGCAGGCAAAGCCGCAGGCGGCGTCGATGCGTCCGATGCCGTCGATCTCAAGATATAGCTTGCCGTCCGTGGAGGAGGGTAAGGGAGTGCCTGAAACGAGACGGAGAGAGGCGGAATAGACACCGCCTGTATAGGTGGGGGCGCGCAGAGAAAAGGTCGCCTTAACGGGGGCGTTACGGTATAAGTAGACCCTGCCGTCCTCTCCCACGGTGGCAAGAGTTCCCTCATCGCTGAGCGCGTCGCCATAAGCATAGCGGAACAGGTTCGTGCAGGGACGGCTGATACCGCTGATGCTGTCTAAGCGCGCGTAGCCAAAGGCAAGATCGGGCACGGGGGACTCTCCCGTTTTTGTGATCTGAGTGGTGAAATAGAAGGGCATACCGTCCAAGGCCTCTTCAATGACACGGACGCGGCTATCCAGAGGGGTCAGCGCCGTGCGCAGAGCGGTCTCCACACGGTCGCCCGAAACGGGGCGGCCGTCGCCCTTCCTTACCTCTCCCGCAGGGGCGTCCACGTAGGAGCGCAGATCGGAAAAGCCCTCGGGGGGCGTCAGTGCCGCCGTGAGCTGTGACAGGACCTCGGGAAGGGTGCGGACACCGTCCACCGAAAGCCGATGGGCAAGCACGCCGCTTGGGATCTCCGAAAAGAGATCCTCCAAGGAATGCCCCTCCTCCAAGCCCGTGGCGATGAGGGCGGCGAGGGTGTCGGCCCCCGTCTTGCCCCCGTACAGACCCGCCGCGTCAAGCAGGGCGTTGAAGCGCGCGGCCAACAGGCGGGGCAGACGGTCAAAGGCGGCGCGCAGCTCCGCGGCGGTCAGCGCTTCACCACTGTAAAGCGAGGGCGCGGAGGGTCGGTTGGGAAGGGAGGACACGCCAAGGGCGGCCATTTCCCCTTCCGTAATTTTTTGAACAGACATATTGTCTCCTTTCTGTATGTCGTGGGAGCTTAGCCCTTCGGCCGCCCCGACGGATAATAGGAATAGGTCAGAGAATAGACGCCGAAGGGAGAGCGGAAGCCCTCGGAGCGGAAGAGATATTGCTTGTAGCTCCATCCTCGCTCCTTTTCACGGAGGGACAGGGAGGCAAAGCCATCTCCGTGGAAATCCATGGCGGAAAAGTCTCCGCTTGCGAAGTCAAAGACGGCGGGCCCCACCCTGTCGCAGGCGCGGAAGGGATGTCTGTCCGTTCTGACCAAAACGGTGGGGGCACCGCATAACGCCTTTAATTTCGCCGTGGCCGAGCCTGCCAGGGTGTCCTTGCGATAATGAGGCAGACCGCCGTCATCGGGGGGAAGCAGAAGGAAAGCGGGGTATCGCCTTCCGTCAAAGGAATAAAAGAGGGGGTGTATGCCCTCGCTCGTTTCATCCTCCGATACGGAGATGACGAAGGAAGCGAAGCGCGGAGTGTCGAGAAACACCCGACCCTCCCCCGCGTGCAGATACCTGTCTCCCTCCTTGCGGTAAAGGGGGAGGAGAAGGGTGGCCTCCTCGGGCACGGGCAAGCGAGCGGGGGTGCGCAGGGAAAGGTATTCGCCCTCGTACAGCGCGTACAGGGGAGACGGAAGACTGACACAGGCCGCCTTGCCTCTGAGGTCGGTGTTAAAGCATCCCACACCGCCCGAGGCTGCGCCGAAGAACAGCACCTCGCGCGTGGCGCAAAGCCTCGTGGCGGGAGAGAAGTCACCGCCCGTATATTCCCCCTCCGCGTCGATGGGATAGTCCTCTCCCTCCTCCGTCACGTAGTAAAAGAGAGAGCCGTCGGAGAGACGGACGGAGGACACCGTGCCGTGGCAGAGGTCTCCCACGCGCGGATGCACCGAAATGTGGGTGAACAGAGACTCGGCCTCCTCGGGCAGACGGTCGGTATAACGTGCCACCATGCTGCCGCCCGTATAACAGCCGATGCCCGAGAGCAAATACCATTCGTACTCCGTTCCCTCCGTGGCATAGGCCAAATACACCCTTCCTTCCGTCAGCACGTAAAGAAGTCCTTCGTGAACGGCCATCCTCGCTTTTGATAAGTTTTCTTTACAAAGTCTGGAATTTACGGCGGTAGAGCGGGGAAACAAGGCGTAGGAATCGGAGACACCGCTCCGACGCAAGGCCATCAGCCCTTGGGCGGTGAGAAGCAGGACCTCTCTTCCAAAGGTGACCGCCTCGCCAAAGCATCCCGCCCCTACGACACCCGTGTCAAGGGGATAAACGCGCGGCAAAAGATCCTCGCCCGTGGCGGCGGGTGCGTGCAGAAAGATCTCTCCCTCCCCCTCGTCGTCGCCCGCCACCACCGCCAAGCGGTCGCCGAGGCTCACGAGGGTGTACCTGGTGGCGGGACGCAGACCGTCCTTAAAGTAGTTGAGAACGCCCACGTAGAGAGGGTCGTTATAGCCCGTGCCGTCGGTGGAGGAGTAAAAAACCGTGCCGGGGAAAAGGGGATTTCCACTGTAAAACATCCGTCCGTCAAAGGCACAGGCGCAGGTACAGCCCAACACCGCCTCGCTTCCCCACCCGCCGTCCTTTTCGGAGGATGGGGTGCTTCCCGCGACGGAGACCGTGCCGGTCTTAACGGTGTAGAAAAGCGTCAGGCGGCGGTCTTGCACCAGACTGACGTCGTCTGCCTCCAGCCATACGTCGGAGATCAGCCCTCCTCTTTTCTCGACACGCAAGCGGAGCGATGCCGAGGTGCCGTTCACCGCCAGGGGCGTCTCGTCCAGAACGGCCTCGTCCAAGGACAGGCAAGGCTCGGGGACGGGGAGGCGGAAGAGAGCAAAGGGGTTGGAGACGGGAGTGGATCGGTATCGGAAGAGGATCCCGCTCGTGTCGAACAGGCTGCTTTGGTTGGAAAGCAGAGCGTCCGCCTCCTCCTTGCTTCCGCCAAGGCGCACCGTTTGAATGGGACAGGAGCGGAACGCGCCGCTTTGTATCTGCCGCAAGCCCTTGCCGAGATATACCGTTTTCAAGGCTTCACAGTCGTAAAAGGCGTGAGAGCCGATCCGCTCCGTGCTGTCGGGCACCGAAACGAGATCCAAAAGAGGATTGGCGGAGAAGGCGAAGGCACCGATCTCCCGCAGTGTATCGGGCAGATAGAGACAGCGCAAGGCGGGCAGAGCGGCAAAGCCGTACTCCGCTATCGCGCGGACGGTGTATTGCTTTCCGCCGATGACCGCCGTTTCGGGGATGCGCAGGGTGGTGGAGGAGAGGGAGGAAACGGCGCGGACGGAGCAGGTGGCCGCCTCCTCATCCAAAACCGTAAAGGAGAGGCCGATGTTCGTTTCGGCATGAAAGGTATGCTCCGTCAGGGTAAAGCGGTGCTTGACTCTGTCCGTGAGCATATTCCTTTGCTCGTAGGCCTCCCCCTCCACGAAGGTGGTGGGCAGATAAGGAAGACAGCCCTCCTCCCCCAAGGCGGCAAGAATGCCGTCGGGAGACAGACGGTAGCAGGTCCCGCCGATGAAGAGATAGAGGCTTTCCCCCACGGGAAAGGAAAAGCCTTGGGTGGCGGCCACCCCCTCGCGCAGAGGGGTGAGCGCGGAAAGAGTGCGGGGATAGTGGCGCATGGACACGGGAAAGCGATAGAGCCTCGTGCCCACGTGAGCCACCAAAAAATCCTCCGCGCCGACGCGGTGACGGTAGAGGCCGAGACACTCGCCCTCCCACGCGCCGATGCCGCGATAGCCGGGGAAGGTCTCCGTGACCGTCCCCTCGGGGGCGAGAGGATCGCGCCACATATTGGCCATATCCGCAAAGCGGGAGAGGGAGACCTCGGCGGGGTCGGAGGTCACGTCTACGCCGCGCAGGGAGGAAAAATAGCGGTGATAAATGCCCTTCGTGCCGCTTTTCATCCCGTTTTATCCCAACCGTTTCCGCACGCGACCGTCGCCCCGCCGTGACGGTGCAGGCTTCTTTTCAGCTCCTCCGCCTCGGCGCGGTAGAGGGCGAGATAGTGGGTGGCCAGGTCTCCCCTGTCGTCCAACCAAAGATAGGAGGCGGCGAGAAGAGGGAGCAGACCCTCGGCATAGGGTGCCACGTCCAGCTTCTCCTCCAAATTATCGCGCGTAAGGAGGGCGGGACGGCGGTAGTAGCGCACCGTAAGAGGGCCGCAGGCCTCTCGCGCGATCCGCAGGGTGCCGTTTTCCACCAAATAGTCCCGCCCCTCGCGCAAGGGCTTGCCCTCTCTTGACAGAGGGTGAGAGGGAAAGGCGAAAAAGTCCCCCCGCTCCTCCGACACGGGAAGCGGTGTATAATAAGGAAGCCCCGCCGTCACCGTGCGGTCGAAAACGGCAAGGAGAGGAAATTGCCCGGCAATGCGGGCAAGGGAAAGATTGACGGCGCGGAAGAAGTAGGCCTCCCCATCCTCAAGGGTGCGGGAAAAGCCCATTTGCGCCACCGTGGTATAAAGCTCGTTTCCTGTCATAGAGTCCTTTCCGAGCGAGAGAGTCGCTCTGTATTATCGCATTTGTTTTTTGAGAGGAGACCGCGTCGAACGGTCTCCTCCCTTTAAAATGTAAACTTTGGTTTACAGAGCGGTGGCGTTTTCCACGGCACTCGCGCTGTCTACCGCCAAAAGGATGTGCTTGTAGGAGCCAAAGCCTACGCCGAAGCGGCATCTGCCGTTCCAAACGAAGTTGCCGGTGTGATGATCCACCCAATTGGAGACGGTCAGAGGCACGCGATTGAAGAACATATTGCCCGACAGGTTGCGGTTGGCCTCGCTGGACATCACCATCAGACGGTCATCGTCAGTCTGCCAGTCGGGCATGACCACCAGGTTCCAGTTGCCGTATTGCAGGTTGATGTCGTTGTAGCCGTTGCCCAGCGCGCCCTCGGAGCCGCACACCTTCTTCACGGTGGCCTCCAAGGCAGGACGGTTGCCGGGCAGAATGATGGTGTCGGCGGTGTAGCCCAGCACCTCGCCGTTTTCGTCCTTCATGTTGCGGATCTTAGAGGCCAGCTCGCCCAGCGTTTCCTCCAGGACGGCGGCAGAGAGCGCGCGGGCATCTCCCGTACCACTGCGGCAAACGTCGCCGTAGAAGAAGTTAGACTGCACGCCCGATGCCTTCGCGCCGCCCCACTTGTGGGCAGAGGCGAAGAGGGGAAGACCGTCGGGGGCGGTCAGGTCCAGCCTTGCGCGTGCAAAGCTGCCCTCGCTCTTTTCGCCGTTGGCCAGGGCGTATTCGCAGATCTTGTGCATGGTCTTGTAGTAGGCGCGGGTGAAGTTCTCGGCGCGTCTCTTGGCATCGGCGGCTACGCCGTAGTTTGCGTCCTCCATCATCTGCGCGGTGATGGTGAACTCCTTCATGAACTGGATATGCTCGATGAACTTGCGATAGGTCTCCTCCACCGAGTCGTTTTCCGCGCCCGCGCCCTCCTCGGCGGCGGCGAACACGCCAAACTCGTTCTGACCTACGATGGTCTCACCGAAGCGAGAGGAGCGTTCCACGTTAAAGAGCCAGTCACAGATGCCGCCTCTCTTGGTTTGCAGATCGCTTTCATGCTCGATGACCATCTTGATGGGGGTCTCCAGCTTGCCGATAGCGGCGTTAGAGAAGCCGCTGCTTTGAGAATAGATAATAGACATAGGTAATTCCTTTCTTTTCTTTTATTCAGTCTTAAAGACCGTTCTGAAAATAAACGAGAACGGCGTCGCCGCTCTTTTCGGCACCGCAGGCGTCATAGAGACAGGCACCGCGCACAGAGCCACTGACGGCGGTGGCGGAAACGCCCGCGCCGTCGGCAGACAGCGCGTACTCCGTGCCCACCCTCATGGCGGTGGGGGCGGCGGTGACGTGGGTCTCAAGGATCATGTCGGGGGTGATGCGACCCAGCAAGACCTCCTTGCCGTCGGTGTCCGCCATGACCAGATGGGTGGCGGGGGCGGTGGTGGTTGCCTTGACGGGGGTGAGCTTTCCCTCCGACAGAATGACAGGGGTGCCGTAGCGGACGGATACATTCTCCGTCAGGGTGTAACGCTTGGGCTCGGGTACGTTACGACCTCCGCCTAAAATTTTAACGAGTGCAAACATAAAGAAATCCTTTCCGACGCGTGTCGCGTCTTTTTTAGTTTTCCGCCGTTACGCGGCGGTACAGGGAATGAAGCTCTCCCTCGGAGAGATCCGAAAACAGCTCCTTGGCCGCCTTCAGCTCCTCACGGGAGAGAAGGCCCTCGGGGGCGCGGGCACCGCCGGGGGCGGAGGCGCGCAGGTGAGAACGGGTGTCATGGGGGGTAAAGCGGGGGGTGACGGCGGCAAGTGCCTCCGTGACCGAAAGACCCATGTCCCTGAGCGCGGCAAAGCGACGGGCGAAGGGAAGCTCGGAGAGATGGGAGGCGGGCGCGTAGGTAGGGTCAAGGCGTTTGATCTCCGCCAGATCGGCGGCCGCCATGGCCTCGTAATCCTTGGGTGCCTCCTCTATGGGAGTGCTGTCCGTGGCGGGGTCGGTCTGCCCGTCTGCCGCACCCTCCTCGGCGAGGGTCTCGACGGGCGAGAGCTCCTCCTCCGCCGTCGGGGTGATGCTTTCTTCTGTCATGGTGCGTTCTCCTTTCCGATCACTTCCTCAGGTCGTCGCCCGTTTTGCGGGTGGCCTTGGGGTCGTTTTTTTCGGGATGGAAGGGGGCTTCGATCTTGCCGCCCTTGTTGGTGGCGTAGGGGTTTTGGACGTTGCTTTTCATGCTGTTGTTCCTTTCTTAATTTGATTCGGTCAACGACCGTAGTTCGTGCCCGTGGAGCGGATCGTCTCGACCGCCTTGCCCAAGGCCTCCGCCTCCTCGGCGGAAAGGCCTAAGCCGATGGCGTAGGCAACCGTCTGGTCGTGATTGTAATAATTTTCAAGACAGAAGTTGAATACCTCGTCTCGGTACTCGCTTCCGCTTTTGACGGATTGGTTGATCTTGGCCATCTCCTTGGCCATCTCTCCCGTGATGCCAAAGGCGGCAAGATAGGCGGCACCGCTCTCCTCGTCCACGATCTTCGAGGAAAAGAGGGAGCTTAACGCCTTGCGGAAGGCACCTTCGCCCTCCTCGCGGGCGGCGGTCTCCCTTTCCTCGCGGTAGGAGGCGTAACGGATGCGGTTGTCGTCCTCGGTCTTTTGCTTTGCCGTCAAGGCGGCCTCTCTGCTGCCCGCGTATCGCTCGTAGGCCTTGCCGCTCAGGTAGGCACTGTAACCGCTTCCCGTCAGCCCCTTGCTTTGCAGGTCGGACGCCACTCTGCCGTAGGTGGCCTGTCCGCGCGCATAGGTGCGCTCGGCGGAGGACAGGGCCTCGGCATAGCTGCTGCTCGCGTCCTTACCGTACTTGGAGACCCAGCCCTCGTAGTCCTCGATCTTTTTGTTTGCCAGGTAGCTTTCTACAAAATCCTTTAAGCTTCCCATGTGGCTCCTTTCTCCTCCTCGGTCATGCCACGGAAATATTCTACGTTCTCCTTGGCGTTGGGGTAGTGGGCACGCTCTTGGCATTGCCAGTAGTGGAGCAGGGTGGCGGGCGAGGAGGGGTCCCCCAACGTGCCGTTTTTCAGGTTTTCAAGGTTTTTCTCCCACAAAAGATCCCGTCTTTGCTCAAGATCGCTGCCCAGATCCACCGAAAACAGAAAATCGTCGTCGTATTCGTATTTCCCCGTTTCCTCGTGGAAGCGCAGGAAATCGTAACGGTGAAAGCTGAGGGCGTGCCGCTTTCCGAAGGCATCCTTGTAGGTGAGGACGCGGGGCTCGTCGGCATAGGCCAGATGATACTCAAAGAGAATACGGTCAAGCTCGGCGTAGGCGGTCTGCTTCATCTTGCGCTTGGATTCAAGCCGCCCCGCCGATTGCTCCACCTGGATCTTCTTGGCGTAGCCCGAAATGGCAGTCTCGTCCGCGATGCCCGCGTAGGTGTCCGAAATACCGAGGATACGCTTGGCGTGATCGTACAGACGGTCGGATTGCATCACGTCCTCGGCAATGGAGGGAGTGGTGTCAAGCAGGCCGTAGCGATCCTTGGCGTCACCCGCGCGGAGCTTGATGACCTGACCGAAGATGGAATTGTCAAGGGTCATCTCGGCGTCGTCGGGCAGAATGGGGGTCACCCCCGAGCGCATCAGCTTGAGCAGAATGCGGGACTCGATCTTGTTGATCTCCTGCTGTTGGGGACGGATAAACTCACAGTCCGACTGACCGAAGAGGGATTTTTCCTCCGAGGTGTTCTTGCGGATCACGATGGGGAAGCGGCGGGGGCGGTAGACGGGCAGACGGGTGGGAGCGGTGTCCTCCGAAAGAAGATTGCCGTAGCCGTCCGTTACGGGGGAGAGGGCAGGGATCACGCGGCCGTCCGACAGGGGAATATCGGCGGAAAGATATTCCGCCTCCTCCGACGTCAGACGAAAGGCGGCAGACGCACATCCGCAAAGACCTCGCCTCTTGCCGCAATGGCGGCAGATGGGGCTTTTGCGGCCATAGTAATCCTCCTCGTCCGAAAGCAGGGTGTCGCCCGTAAAGACGAAGCGCGAGACTTGGTTCTCCTCGTTTCGCCAAAAGACCGCCACCACCTCCACCGTGTCGGGGTCGCCGTCCTCGCCCCCCTCCGTCAGCAGGTCGGGGGAGACACCGTAACGGCGGGCGACCTGTCCCTTGGTGGGGTGAAAGCGAAGGGAGCAGAATTCCATATCCTCCACCTCGTACACCCCCGGCTCGGGAATGAAATCGGTGGGGGAGAGGCACTTGACGCTCACTCCGCCGCGGCCGCCGTGGGCGAGGCTGTCCCATTCGGCCAGCCAAACGCTGCCGCCGTAGATGTAGGTGTAGCGCTCGTCCATGTCGTTGAGCTTCTCAAAGGGAAGCTCGTCTCTGAGGGAGGCGCAAAGGCGTTCAATGGATTTTGCCAGTCTGTCCCCAAGCTCGGTGTAGTGCTTTGCGTTGGCGGCGGGGGCGGGAATAAGGGTAGAGACTTGAGATTCGATCAGCTCGTAGGTCACGTTTCGCACCACCAGTGCGGCCTCGGCGGCACCGTCGAGCTGCTTGGAGCCCTTGTACTGCGACGCGTGGCGGCGGAAGGCCGCCAGGGATGGCTCGTATTTGTCGAGGCTGTCGCGGTAAAGCTCCTTAAAATAACCGAGGCGATCTTTCACGTTTTTCAGGTTCATAAGGGTTCTCCGTATTTTTTGATGAGATATTTTCGCTCCTCCTCGGAGGCGCGGCGATAATCCTCCCACATATCCGCCGACCAGGCGGAGCGCCGTATTTCCTTTGCGGTGGCGGCGGGATGGGCGAAGGTGATGGCAAAGCCGCGCAAGGCGTCGGGCGCATGGGTGATGGCGTGGGGCTCGGTGAGGGTATCGCTGGGGGCGGCGGGGTCGATCTGGAGCAGAGGCAAGCACTTGATGACCTCGGCGCATTGCCTGAAAAAGCGTAACCGAGGGGGCGCCCCCTCGCGGGGCTTGATCAGCTCCTTGACCGAAAGCCAGCCCGTTTCGCGGTCGTTGGAGGATCTTGTCAGGGGCAGACCGTTTTCCGCAAAGAGAATGGCCTTGCTTTTTCCCGTTTCCTGGGAGCGACTCCAAAGATCGGGAGGCGCCAGCGTGGCGTAGATCTTGTCGCTGCCGTTCCGCTCCAAAATGGCCGCCGCCGCGTCCGAAATGATCAGGTCGGAGGCGCAAAGCTCCTTGTACACGTAGAAGTCTCCCTCGGGGGACACCGCCACCCAAAGACAGGCAAGACGGTCAAGACCGTAATCAATGGTGCGGTATCGCCGCCATTCGGGAGGAATGGGGAAGGGATCGGTCACGTGCGTCGCCTCGGAAAACTCGGGGAAGTATTGCCCCTCGAAAATATTCCAGTCGCCGTAGAGCAGCGCCTTCCTTTGATTTTCGGGCAAGGAGAGCAGGCGGGTCTTGTAGGCGGGGTCGCCCGCCATCAGGTAGGGGTTGTCGTCGATGAGGGAGGGGAGAAAGACACGGGTGGTCCTTCCGTCTCCAAACACCGTTTCGGGCGGCGCGGGGTCGATAAACCGCCCCTTCACCCAAGCGTGCCCCACGCCGCCGGGGTTGGTGGCGGACTTGATCTGCTTGGGATAGCCGTTGGCACCTCTCAGTCGGGATAAGAGGTAGAGGTATTGAAATTCGGTGAAATGGGTCAGCTCGTCAAAGCGGATGACGTCGTACTCCGCCGACTGGTACTGGAACACGTCGTTTTCCCCCGCGCAATACCCGAAATCGAGAATGCTTCCGTTTTTAAACCGCCCCACGTGCCCCGTGGCGTTGTAGGAATAGATCTCTCGCGGGTAAAGACCGAGGGATACGCGGATGAGGCTTTTTTCCAGCTCCGCGTAGGTACGGCGCAACACCAGCTGCTTGCTTTTCGGGTAGCGCAGGGCATAGCGCAGAGCGTCCACCAGCTGACCGTAGGACTTGCCGCCTCCCGCCGCACCGCCAAACAGCACCTCCGTGGCATCCGCGCGCATGAATGCCAGTTGCTTTTTGGTGACGGCGAAGACGGCCTCTCTCGCTTCTCCCATCAGGGCGGCTCGGAGAGGGATATTCGTACGCCAAAGCCCTCCTCCTTTTCCTTTCCCTCGGTGTAGCCGTATTTTTCCGATAAAAGAAATTTGGCAAAGGAGCCGTCGAGACGCCTGTACAGCGCACCCTCAACGATCCTGTCGCACAGGATCTCCTCGCACTCCTCGGCGATCTTGGCAAAAGCAGTATTTTTTTCGCGTAGCTCGCGTAGCTGATGCGTGCTTATTTCTTCCATGGCGGCAAAGCGAACGAAGGAGGGAAGGACTTCCTTCCCGTCCGCGCTCTTGCACGCGCTCCTGAAATAATGCAGCATCCTGTTTCCAAGCTGTTTTACCTCATTCCGATCCATGCTCGTTCTCCTTTCATTTTCTTCATCGGCTTTCCCCGACACCTATATTGTAAAACCGCTTCAACTTGTAATGGGTACAAAAAAACGGCCCTTTTTTTATACCTTTTTAAAGTAACACCAAAAATTACCAATTTTTCGGCAATTTCCGTCAAAAAAGCAGGGGGTCGTTTTTTTGAAAAAACGATTGCCTTTTCTTGGGGTTTGTGCTAAAATAAAGGGGTGCCTTTACGGCGATCGAGGGATCGCCCGATATAAAAGAAAGGAAAGAAAAAAACCCTTGCGGAGCAAGGGCGCGGAAAAGAAATATGTTTTTGACAGGTGCGGCAGTAAATCTTTTGTTGGGCGTCGCAGGCGGCTTTTTGGGCGGGCTCATCAAGCGAGGAATTCCCAAGCGTTTTTCGGATACGGTGCTTCACGGCATGGCACTTTGCGTTATTTACATCGGCCTTTCCGACCTTATCGGCTACGCTACCGTTTATTCTCGGACAGAGGGGCTGTCCTCCCTCCACCTGCTGATCCCCATTTTGTCCATGGCCATCGGCGGGGTCATTGGCGAGCTTATCGACATTGACAGGCAAATGAACCGTTTTGCTTCCTTTTTACAGAGCAAGCTGGACAAAAAGGGGGGAAGCAAGCTGGCGGAGGGCTTTTTGACGGCCTCGGTGCTGTTCTGCGTGGGGGCTATGTCCATCGTGGGGTCCTTGCGCTCGGGTATGTTCTTCGATCATCAGATCCTTATTGCCAAAAGCGTGATCGACGGCATCGTGGGCTTCGTCCTTGCCACCTCTCTCGGTGTTGGCGTGGCCTTGGCGGGGGTGACGGCCTTCGTGTATGAGGGGATTTTATCCACGGTGTCCTATTTTATCGGCCGCGCCATGGTGGGGGAGGGAGCGACCGCAGAAACGATCAGCACCACCCTGTCCGCCATGCCCGCCATCAACGAGATGACCTGCGTGGGCGCGCTTCTCATTGTGGGGATCGGACTCAATATGCTGGGGGTTTGTAAGATCCGCGTGGTCAATTTTCTGCCCGCCCTTGCCTTGCCCTTCCTTCTTTGCCTGTTTTTTTGATCGGTGTAATAAGTTGGGGTTGACTTTTCGGGTTGTATATGTTACAATGCTCACAGGCAAGCGAAAGCTTGCACCCGCCGACGTATGATTCCGGCATCGCCCCGAGTGGTTTAATCTCGGGGATTTTTTATAAACGAAAAAAAGACCGCGTTATGGGTACCTACCGTAAAGCAGTTTTTTATCAATATCAAAAGGGACGAGATTTTCTCGTCCCTTTTGCACATAACCTTGCCCCGCAAGGTATAGTGTGTTATACCATATTTTTTTCGGGTGGTAAATGAGTGATGTTTTTGCTTACGCAAAAGTGATGTTACTCACTTCGTTTGTAATGATGTTGCGCCCGTCGGTCGCAATGATGTGATGTTTGCCCACTGTGCCGAAGGCACAACATCATAGTCGAAGGCTACATCATTAGGCGAAGCCGACATCACTTGCCCATAAGGGCAAACATCGTTCGGCGTACCTGCTTTATCGCAGGTCACCGTGTGCGGTTTCGACGATCCTTCTATACGTGGCGGTCATATATCTTTTGTTGAGAATATATTTTTCGCCGTGCTCGGCAAGATCGGAAAAGACCGCTTCTATAAAGAGCATGGTCAGTGGGTTTCCCTCTACCTTGTTTCCGTATCTGTGCCAATGCTCAATAGCCTTGCCGTCGGTATACGAGCCCTTGTTATAGGTTTTAGTGGCGGCGAGCTTGTCGCATATACACTCGACCGCATATTTATACGGCATCATGGGCTGTATTTTACAGTCGGGGTCGAGCCAATACTCAATATGGTGCTTGTTTCTGCCCTTGTGGTGAAGCCACGCGCGGCTTACGCCGACCGTTCTTCTGCAAACACC
>JAZRGD010000095.1:0-9605 GCA_045644045.1 Eubacteriales bacterium | reverse complement strand
GGTGGCCTCGGCTCCGGTCTCTGCCCCAGCCTCGGCGGCCCCGGCTTCCTCCCCGACCTCGGTGGAGCGAGTGCCCTTTGCCTTCATACGGCTCAGCTCCTCAAGGTCGGTGTTCTCGTACACCTCCGTGGCGATGGGCATATTGCTCTTTGCCAGACGGTGTGCGAGAAGCTCACGGAACTCAATGTTCAAGGTGGCAAATACGGGAACGGCACAGAACGCACCGATCAGGCCGAAGAAATGGCCCGCGATCAGCACCAGAACGGCGGTGAGACCAAAGGAAGGACGAAGCTTTTTTGGCGTGACGAGGGGATAGGCGACCTTGTTGGCGACGATCTCAATACCAATGAGGAACAGGGTGAAGAAAAGTGCCTTGATGGGGTTGAGGAGAAGTGCCAAGGCAATGGCGACCAGGTCACCGATGATGGGACCGATGGCAGGGAAAAGATGCGATACCAAAAGAATCATCACTAAGATCGAGAACATAGGGATGTTGAGCAGCCAACAGAAGAGGAAGACCAGTGCCGAGAAGAAGAACACGACGAGGATCCTCGTGGAGGCGAAGGAGCAAAAGTCGGTGTACAGTCTCTTGAAGAAGATAACGAACTTCACCACCGATTTTTTGGGGACTAAGGCCACCACCAGCTTGCCGCAAATGCCTGAGATCACCCGACGCGCTCCCAGCAGATAGACCGAAATGATCAAGCCCATAAAGATGTTGGACGCTTCATCCACAATGGCGGAGAAGACGGCGGTCACGGTGGCGATAATGGCATCGGCGGAAAGATCGAGGAAGGGAAACTCCATGCCGTCGGGCGTTATTTCACCGGCCAGAATGGCGGAGATTTTTTCGTGGTATTCGGCAAGGAAGGGGAAGGTGTCCGCCTGACTCTCCGCCCAAGCACCCAGGTTGACCCAAGCGGTGGAGATGTATTCCGCAAAATCCCTTACGTTGTTGATCAGGGCGGGGATAATAAAGCCCACGGTCACACCCACGATGATCAGACCGATCAGGTAGGAGGTGATCACCGAGAAAACGGTAACGAGGAGAGGGCGTTTCTTTTTGCGGCAAAAGGCCTTTTCGTATAAGATCTCAAACCGCTTGGCCAAGGGAAGCAGAAGAAAGGCGAGCAGAATGCCGTAGAAAATAGAGCTGAGGGCGGAAATGGTAGATCCCACGAAGGAGAACACCGTGCCGAAGTTCAGACAAAGAAGCAAGAAGAGGGCGGATACGGTGAAAACGCCCAAGGCGTACACGCCTACGGTAAAATATTTTTCGTTGATCTTCTTCATAGGGATCCTTTCTCTGCCTTGCGGGCAGTATTTTTATTTTTCGCTCGTGTCGTCGGTCGGCGTCTGGGTGCGGTCCGTCAAGCGGCGCAAAATGCGCCTGCGGCGCGGCGGCACGGTAGAGGCAAACATATCAGTGTAGTGGTCGGTATCGGTGCGCTCTCCCTTTTTTGCGAGACGGCCGTTGATGCCGTCACGGATGAGTGCGTAAATGATGCTGAATAGCGGTGCCGAGAGGAACATGCCCCATATGCCGAAGAAGGCACCGAACAGAGCCACCGAGATCATGATCCACACGGAGCGCAAGCCGAGGATGGAGCCCAGCACCTTGGGGGCGATGATGTTGGCGTTGACCTGCTCAATACCCACGAAGATGACCAAGAACCAGATGAGCATTTTGGGGTCTACGGTGCAGATGATGAGTGCCGAGGGAATGCCGCCAATGTAAGCACCCAGCACGGGGATCAGGTTGGTGACCGTCATAACGATGGCGATCAGAACGGCGTAAGGCATCTTCACCACCAAAAGCACGATGATGTAGATGATGCAAACGATAGAGCTTTCCGCGATCTTACCGATGATATATTTACCGAACATCTTGTCGGAATAGGTAGCCACGCTGTGGAAGAAATTACAAAGCCGTGCGGGGCAAGTAGCGGCCAACAAACGGCGGGTGCCGCCCACGATATGCTCTTTGTGGTAGAGAACCGCCACGGACAGGAAAAGACCGAGAACGATCTCGTAGGCAGACAGCAGAATGTTTTTGGCAAAGCTCAGAACGAAGGCGGCGATGGCGTCGTAGTAGCTGCGGAGCAGGTTTCCGATCTTGATCTCGTTGGCGTCAATTCCCAAATTCGTGGCCAGATCGCTGATGACGGCGGCCAGCTCCACGATCATATCAATGATGCGCTCTCCGAGCAGGGTAGCGTCACCTACCAAAAGCGGGATCAGGAAGCGGACCACGCAAAACAGTATGACCGTCAGGCAGAGATAGGTACAGCCCAAGGCAAAATAGCGGGCAAGCCATTTTCTTTTCGCTTTCTTTTCAAACAGCGTCTCAAACCGATTTGCCGCGGGACGAAGCAGATAGGCAAAGATCAAGCCGTAGGCGATGGGAGAGAGGGCGGCAAACAGACTCTTAACGACCGCCCATACCTCGGGCAGATGAAAGACGGCCGCACCCACAACGATGGCGGCGCAGCAAAAGCCCAGCGCGTGGAGCGCCACGGATGTGTATTTTTTATTGGGCTTGAAAAGCTTCATGGACGTCTCCCTTCCGCGCGAGGCAAAAATATGATACTCTATATTATTATACACGAAAGAAATACCAAAAGCAAGTGCCTCGGGTGAAAAAATAAAGAAAATAAGGAGAAAAAGCGGTGAAAAAGAAAAGATGCGCTCTCGCTCTTGCTTTTTCTTGCGTGATGGTGTAGAATATAGTAAAAAGGCGCGGCGAGAGCCGCGTGAGGATGCGCGCGTGCGTATAAAGCATACATAGCATATGAAGGAGAGTACAATGACGGTCGCGGAAAAGGCGTATGCCAAGATCAATCTTTTTTTGGACGTAACGGGAAAACGGCAGGATGGCTTTCACGAGCTCGTCAGCGTGATGCACAGCGTGGGGCTTGCCGATGAGGTGGAGGTTACCGCCGACCGAGCGGAGTATAGCTGTATCACGCTGGAAATGGTGAACAGCGACCTTCCCGCCGATGAGCGCAACCTGGCGTATCTTGCGGCAGAGGCCTTTTTGTCCGAAACGGGCATCGAGGCAAACGTTCGCATTAAGCTGGAAAAGCATATTCCCGTCTGCGCGGGGCTTGGTGGCGGAAGCAGTGACGCCGCCGCCGTTTTGCGTGCCTTGAATACCATTTTTGAAAAGCCTTTGTCTCCCGCCGCCCTCTGCTCTCTGGGCGCGACGCTTGGCTCGGACGTTCCCTTTTGCGTCGTGGGCGGCACCCGCCTTTGCAAGGGAAGAGGGGAAAGAATGGAGAGCTATCCCATGGAGCACCTGACGGTGGTGCTATGTACCCCTCATGCCGAAAAAATGGCAACCGCCGAGGCATACCGCCTGCTTGACGAGGCCTTTGACGACTACAAGGAGAAGAACGACGCTCTCCACGAGGCCCTCTTCGGCTTTTTTGCCGAGGATCCCATTCTCGGTATGTACAACGTGTTTGAGAGCGTCGTCCTCCCGCGCTTGCCCGAGGCGGACGAGATCCGCGCTTATTTCGTGGAGCACGGTGCCCTTGGCGCGTTGATGAGCGGAAGCGGAAGCACCGTTTTTGCGCTGTATGAAAATGAGGAAGAGGCGGAGGCTGTCGTCAGAGAGCTTCCCGGTGCCGTCCTTTGCCACTCCGCGCCCGCGTACAGCCTGTAAAAAAAGACCCTTTTTCGGCCAAGGCTGAAAAAGGGTCGTTTTATTTGGAAACGTACTGATATTTGGAAGGAGATAAGCCTGTCAGTCGCTTGAACTCGGTGGAAAAATACTTGTAATCGGTATAGCCCGACAGGGTCGCCACCTCCGTTAGAGAATAATAGCCTGTCGCCATGAGCGAGATGGCCTTTTTGATGCGCAGACGCATGATGTAACGCTTGGGAGAGACCCCCATCTCTTCCCCGAACAGCTTGCGGAAATATACCTCGCTCATATAGGCGGCGGCCGCCGCCTTTCCCACCGTAAGGCTTGGGTCAGCCAGGTGGAGGTTGATATAGGCGAGAGCGGGTGAGATACGAGAGGGCGACTCGGGCGGACGGCATTCCGCATGGCATATAGCCATGATCTCATACAGCAGGGCGGTGCAGACGTAACGGTATCCGGGTGCCTTCTCCTGCCAAAGGGTGTGGAGCCTCCGGAAAAGCTTGCCGATAGCCTCCGTATTGTTTGGAATAAAATGCTCGATCTCGCCACCGGACAGGTTGGCCGCTTGAAAGTGAATGGCGATCAGATCATCCACTCCCGCCGTGCGCTCGTAGTCCGTGTTGGCGGGAAAAAAGCAAAGTGAGCCGTCAGAGAGGGAAAGCGTTTGAGTTTCCGTCTTGATAACGGCATCGGAGTTAAAACGAAAGGAGATTGCGTCAAAGCGTCGCTCCGTGTTGTGGAAGTGGGCATCCTTTTGAGACAGATATACGGTGTCAAGGAGGGTCAAGGACAGATCGTCTTTTTCGAAAAACATAACTTTTTTCCTCCTTTTTTCCCTATTTTAACAAATTTGTTTCGGAAAGTCAACCTGTTTTTTCGATTTTCGGGTGGCACGCCGCAAAAAAGTGTGCTAAAATATAAAAGACGAGTTAAAACGATTGCAAGGAAAGGAAACGGCTATGGTGCTTGACAGAAAAATATTAGAAGAATTCGAAAAGAAAGCGGACCTCATTGCCGAGCGGGCAGATGGCGGCATTGAAAAATACCGTAAGGGAGACGCTACGGTGCAGGTAACGGACGCATCGGGCAAGCCCGTTGCGGGTGCGCGTGTCACCGTGAAGCAGGTCTCTCACGCCTTCCGCTTTGGCGCAAACATCTTTATGCTGGATGAGCTTGAAAGCGAGGAAAAGAACGAAGCCTATAAAAAACGCTTTGCCGAGACCTTCAATATGGCGACCCTGCCCTTTTATTGGGACACCTTAGAGCCCGAAAGAGGCAAGCCGCGCTATGGGAAGGACAGTCCGAGGGTCTATCGTCGCCCCACGCCCGACCTTTGCATCGAGTATTGCGAAAAGCACGGCATTGAGCCGAGAGAGCACGCCTTGGCCTACGACAACTTTTTCCCCGCGTGGCTGAAGGACGCAAGCGACGATGAGGTCAAGGCCGCGCTTGAAAAGCGGTACCGCGAGATCGCGGAAAGATACGCCCACAAGATCCCCACCATCGAGGTCACCAATGAAATGCTTTGGGATAAAAGCAAAACGGGCTTTTATTTCAACCCCGATTACGTCAGATGGTGCTTTGCGCTTGCGGAAAAATATTTCCCCAACAATCAGCTTTGCATCAACGATTGGCTGGGAGCGTGCTGGGAGAACGACGAGCGGTATCCTGCTTATATCAAGGACACCTTGGACAAGGGCGCGCGTATCGACGCCGTCGGCATGCAATACCATCTGTTTTTCCCCGTGGAGGAGTTTTACGAAAAGACACGTCTTGTGCTTGATCCCGAAAAGCTTTACAGCCAAATGGATAAGCACGCCGCCTTCGGCAAGCCCCTGCAGATCACCGAGGTGACCGTTCCCGCCTTTTCGAACGAGGCAGAGGATGAGGAGCTGCAGGCGGATATGCTGGAAAAGCTCTACACCGTCTGGTTCTCCCATCCTGCCGTAGAGCAGATCGTATATTGGAATTTGGTGGACGGCTACGCCCACGTGCCCGACGCGACACCCGAAAAGATCCGCGTGACGCAGGGCGATATGACCTTGGGAGAAAACGTGTATTACGGAGGCCTCCTTCGCTTCGATCTGTCTCCCAAGCCCGCCTATTTCCGCTTGAAGCAGCTTCTTGAGGAGGTATGGCATACCGAGCTTTCCGTTCCCGTGGACGAGGGCGGCATCGTGTCCTTCCGTGGCTTCTATGGCGACTACGAGATCACCGTGGAGAAGGACGGAAGACAAGTCACAAAAACGGTGTCTCTCGCAAAAGGAAAAGAAAATCAATTCACTCTTATGCTTTAAAAAGAAGCCGTCGCACGACGGCTTCTTTTCGTCATGAAAATAAAGCACGGAAAATAAAAGCACCCCTTGCGAAAAGGAAAGAAATGGTGTATAATGAAATGGAAAAAGACGTATTGCGAGGTTATCATGAAATTATACGTAGTCAGACACGGACAGAGCATCAATAACGTAGCCGCCTGCTATACGGGTATCGCGGACGTACCCCTGACGGAGCAGGGGGTAGAGGACGCGAGGCGCATCCGTCCCCTTCTTTCCTCCGTCACGTTCGACAAGGTGTATACCAGCGACCTGTCCCGCGCCGTTCTCACGGCCGAGACGGCTCTGCCCGGATGTAAATATGAGAAAACCACGCTTTTGCGTGAAACCGACGTGGGACGCATCAGTGGCGTCCCCTATACGGACGTCACCCCCGAAATGCGGGAGATCATCCACGAGCAGGGCTTCGCCCCCTTCGGCGGCGAAAGCCGACAGGCGGTGTTCGATAGGGTAAAGGGTTTTCTCGATCTCGTCCTCGCGGGCGGCGGCGAGAACGTCATTGCCTTCTCTCACGCGGGCATCCTTAAGCGCATCCTCGACCTGGTCCTCACCGTGGAGATCCCCCGCTCCCTCATCTGGTGCGGCAACTGTACCGTGGCCATCTTCGAATACAAATACGACAGATGGAATCTGCATAGCTGGATCAATGGCAGGTAAAGGAGACGAACGAATGAAAAGTGTTCTCGTAACGGGTGCCTATGGCGGCATGGGCCGCGCCGCTGTAAAGGCCTTGCGTCAGGGCGGATACCGTGTGTTTGCCCTTGACCGTAAGGTGGAGGCGGAGGAAGAGAATATCATTCCCATTGAGGCGGATGTCACCGACGCGGAGGCGTTGCGCGCCGCCGCAGAGCAGATCGGACAGCACACCGAAGCACTTGATGCCATTCTGCATTTCGCGGGGATCTATATGCTTGATTCCTTGGTGGAAATGGATGAGACCGCCTTTCGCCGTGCTTTTGACGTTAATCTGCACGGCGCGTTTTTGGTCAACAAGACCTTTTTTCCCTTTTTGCGAAAAGGGAGCCGCATACTCATCACCACCAGCGAGCTGGCACCCCTCGACCCTCTCCCCTTTACGGGAATATACGCCGTCACCAAGGCGGCCCTCGATAAATACGCTTACTCCCTTCGCATGGAGCTTCAGCTTCTCGGCATACCCGTCTCGGTGCTTCGCGCGGGGGCGGTAGATACGGGCATGCTCGGTGCTTCCACCGACGCTCTCGATCGCTTTTGCGAAAAAACGGCACTCTATACCTGCAATGCCGATCGCTTCAAGCGCATCGTGGAGGGGGTAGAGGCGAGGAGAGTGTCTCCCGACAGGCTGGCAAGGCGGGCGGTGCGGATCATAGAAAAGAAAAAGCCTGCCTTTGCGTATCATATCAACCGAAACCCGCTTCTTTTGCTGTTAAATATTCTTCCCAAGCGCATGCAGCTTTGGGCAATCAGACAGGTATTGAAATAACCGAAACGGAGGTGCAAGGTGAAAATCACAGGCGACACCCACGGCGAGAGGGCGAGATTCTCTCAGCTGGTGGCGGAAAACAAGGGCGAGACCCTCATCATCGCAGGAGACTGCGGGCTCGTCTTTCTTGACAACGCGGAGGAACGCGCGTTCCTCGACGAGCTGGCGAGGGAGGATATTACCGTCTGCTTCGTGGACGGCAATCACGAAAACTTTGACGCCTTGAACGCCTACCCCGTGGAAAGATGGAAGGGCGGCAACGTTCACCGCATACGCGACAATATTTTTCACCTGATGCGTGGGCAGATCTTCCGTATCGAGGGACAAAGCGTGTTTACTATGGGCGGTGCCTACAGCCGCGACCGCGCCATGCGCATAGAAGGACTTTCTTATTGGCGCGCGGAGCTGCCATCCCGTGAAGAATACGAGGAGGCGGCAAGAAATCTTGCCCTTCATCGCTTCTCTGTGGATTATATCATCTCTCACACCGCGCCGCGCGAGATCATTCGCCGCATGGGCAGACAGCTTGACCCCCACGACGCGGAGCTGACGGGCTTCCTCGAATGGGTCATGTACGAGACGGAGTATAAGGAATGGTTCTTCGGTCATTGGCATACCGAAAAGACCGTCGGCAACCACCGCGCCCTTTGGTTCGACGTGGTGGAGGTATAAGGAGACGAGAAAATGCAAGAGCAACAACAAAGCAGAGAACTGTCAGAGCCCCTTGCGGAGAGCCTGAAAAGCTTTCCTTATTCGGAAAGACCCATCGGCTTTACGGATTTTTGTCAAAGATTGAACGATTTGATCTATCCCTTGGTGGGGCGGCGCGTTACCCGCGCCGAGCTTGTTCGCTGGCTGATCAAGGAGAAATTGATCCTTCCCGACGAGCGCGGAAAGAGGAATCGGTTTGGTCCGCCCACCGAGAAGGGTGCACAAGTCGGAATCGTGCGAGAGGTCTACGTAGGCCGGTACGGCGAGATCCATGTAGCGCTCTTGAACGAGAGGGGACAGCGTTTTGTCGTGGATGAGTTTGCGTCTTTGCTCGATTACCGAAGGAAACGGTACGAGGCGGCTGTGGCGGAAAGAGTGTCCGTCCTTTCTTCGGAACAGAGGAGAGCTTTAGCTCTCGCGCTTCGGAAAATGGCCGAAAAACGGGCGGCGGAGGAGAACACCGTGTTTTGGAAGATTCTCCGTCTTAAGGTGATAGCGCGCATCTGTCAAACGCTTCCCACAAATTTGGAGGAGCTTGAACAGAGGTGTGTTGGTCTGGGTAAGAAAAAGATAGAAAAGTACGGCAGGGAGATCATAGCTTTGGTTCTTGCGCACACAAACGACGCGAGTGAGAGCATTATGAGCGAGGATGCCACGGAGGAAAGCAAAACGCCTGTGGAGAAAGTGCATGAGCCTGTGAGCGGAGTCATTACCGCTAGGAGAAATGGCTTTTACTATACCGTTTCGGGAAATGATGCCCTTTTGCTACACAAGTATTTCGGCTATAAGCTGTATAGCGACGGCACACCCAAAACAGGCTTTCCCGTGAGGTACGCGGAAACGGTCTTGAAAAAGCTGGACGCCTTGCACATAGATTATACTGTTTTGGATCAAAAGGGTGCGACCGTTGCCTCGCGAAGCTACGAGGACAATCGCTACGAAACCGTTACGGATGAGACCTGCGCGCCTGATAGCCCAAAGGAGAAGCCTCTCTCTTTCGAAGAGAAAATGGCCCTGCATGCCGAGATCCTAAAGGGCTTGTGCGAGGGAGTCAATACGTTGACGGGCGAGGTCGTAGAGGGATTAGATCCGACGATCAGAATGCACCTTTCCGAAATGTCCGATTATTTTGCTGAGAATCTGAGTTCGCGTATAGTGCAGCCTTCCGTTAGCGGACAAAAGTGGACGGATGAGGAGGACACCGCGCTTTTGGACGGATATGGGAAAGGGAAAAGCATCAAGGAGCTGAGCGAGATTCACGGCAGAAGCACTGGCGCGATCCGCTCACGCTTGCTGAAGCTGGAGGCTCGGCAAAGCGAGGAAACGGCGACAATGCTAACCACGCCGTATGGGAAATGAGAATCGCTTAGCAGAAGCTTTGAAATATCACAGTTGGGACGGTAAAAATTGATACGCGGTGAACAAAGAGAACGCCGATGAGGAATCGCTT
>JAZRGD010000094.1:0-2058 GCA_045644045.1 Eubacteriales bacterium | reverse complement strand
ATCCAAGGACAAGTCCTTGGATGAAATCAAATCCGTCTAAATACAACCCTGCGAAGCAGGATTTCATCGCAAACGCGATTTCATCCACCGGAGGTGGATTTCACCCGTCGAAGACGGATTTGACTGCGTGTTCTCCGTTAAGGAGAACACGCTACCTCACTCGCCAAACTCTTCCTCAAACAGCTCGGCGGTGACGTCCAGCCAATCGTTCACGGTATCAAGGAGACGGTCGGCGGCGGCCTTCAGATCCTTTTCCTTGACGTTTTTGGCGGTAAAGGTGACGTCGGTGTTGTTGTCCAAATAATAGTTGATGAGAACGTCGCAGATCGTGCCGGGGAAGAGCTCGCTGTCCTTTTCCTGCTCCGCCAGGTAATCGTCGTCGTAGCTTGTCTCGATCTGCTCGGTGTAGAATTTCATTTCTTCGCTATCCTCGTGATAGGCGTAGGTGAGGGTGAGGTCAAGGGTCTCGGAGGGCGCGTGGTAGGCGATGTCGATGGCGCCGTCCTTACCCAGATCGGCGGACAGGGTGGGGCCGAGGGGCGAATCGGGATCGGTAAAGGCGGCGACGGCGGCATTTTCTTCCACTCTGCCCGTCCGCACGGCATGGCCCTCCAAGCGGGGAAGGGTCTCCAGCGCGGTTTTCAGAATTTCCCTGTGGCGAAGGGCGGTTTTGGCCTTTTTCTCCCAAAGAGCGGCGTGGTTTTGCTCCTTATATTCCTCCTCAAAGGTCTCGTAAAGGACGTCCAACCAGTCGTTGATCCTGTCGAGCAGACGGTCGGCGGAAGAGCGCAACGCCTTTTCCTCCACGTTATTGGAGCAGAAGCAAAGGGTGGACTTGTCGGCCTTCGTGCTATACACGGAACGGGTGTAGCACAGGTCACCGGGCAGAAGCTCGTCCTCGTCGTCCACGCAGGGGAGAGAGCTGCGGATCAGCTCCATTTCGCCGCTGTTTTCGGCATAAGAGAAGGTGACGCGGAGGGTAAGCTCCTTCTCCGAGGCATCGTAGCACAGGGTAAAGTCGCCCAGCTCGCCCAGCTCCTCACGGAGGGTGGGGCCAAGCACCTTCACAAATCCGCAGGGAAGTCCCATGGGGTTTAGCACGCCGCAGCCGACGGGCGCACCCTCCACGCGGGGCATAGCGGCGATGGCGTCACGCAAGACGACTTGCACGGCACTCGGGGTGCCGACGGCGGGGGTCTCTTTTTTCTTTTTTCTGAAAAACATATTTTTTCTCCTTGGGCGGCCTGCGCCGCGAAAATTTGCGGGATCTGCCTCTATTATACTATGTAAACGGGCTTTCGTCAATGGCTTTTTTAGGACGGAAACCCATTGGTTTCCGTCCTCCGAGTCATTTTGCTTTGCAAAATGACCGGCCCCCATCCGTAAAAATTCCTTTGGTGGAATTTTTACTGCTCTGTAAGAGGGTTAAGTTCAAACTGTCGGCGAACCTGAATTTCATTGAAATTCGAGGTTCGAGCCGACCCCGCACCACCAAAAAGGGGAGATCGAACGGCGACCTGCAATAAAGCAGGTCAGCCGAACGATGTTTGCCCTTGCGGGCAAGTGATGAAACCTTCGGCAATGATGTTTACTGCGTAAGTGATGTTACGCCTGACGGCGTAATGGGCAAACATCACATCACTTTGCGTGTCAGCGCAATACATCACTGTGCGTAAGCACAACATCATTATGAGCGAAGCGAATAACATCACTTCTTTACCATCCGAAAACAAAATATGGTATAACACACTACACCTTGCAGGCAAGATGGTGTGCAAAAAGGACGAGAAAATTCTCGTCCTTTTTGCCATCACGATCCTCCTTTCCCTGTGTTGATCGAAGCAATCAACATTCTGCGAATAGAACCGCAATCATGCAATACACTTTTTGCAGTTTCTTCCGAAATAATATTTGCCCTTTGTGCAATCTCAATCCAATATTCTGTTTCATAGCATTCTTTGAGGGAAATCTGCAACTTGGCAACGAAATCCGCTTTGCTATGAGCATATTTTGCCTCTCTGATATTCGCGCCAATACTTGTGCCGCTTCGTTCGAGCT
>JAZRGD010000093.1:0-7301 GCA_045644045.1 Eubacteriales bacterium | reverse complement strand
ATAGCCTTCCCCCTTGGGGAAGGGGAACCGCGTAGCGGTGGATGAGGTTCCTTGTTCTGTCCATGCGGTGCTTCGCGGCGATTCAATCCGCTTAAAGCGAATTGAATCCGAACCGCCCTCGACGCCGGTCCCTACGGGTATCCTTCTCCAAAAAGGTTTGGAGAGGGTGAGAACCTTTCCTTAAAAGGTTCTCACATTTGCGCTCTTACGAGCTCTCCGTCGATGACGGTGGCGAGAAGCCTGTGGGCTTCGTCGTAGAGGCCGAAGTCGGCGTCGTACCCCGTGGCGAGGACGCCGCAGGGGAGACCCAGGTGCTTGGCGGGGGTCTCGGAGGCCATTTTGAAGGCGTCGTCGGCGGGGATGCCGAAGGAGATGGCGCGGCGCACGCAGTCGTCAAGGAAGGTGGTACTGCCCGCGATGGTGCCGTCGGAGAGGCGCGCCTCGCCGTTTTTCACCGTCACGGCCAAGCCGCCTGATGTGTACGCGCCGTCGGACAGACCCGTGGCGGGGAGCATATCGCTGATAATGATCATGCGGTCGGGGCCGAACATTTTATAAAGTGCCAGCACCACGGCGGGGTGAATATGGAAGCCGTCGGTGATGACCTGCACGTAGGCGTTTTCGGTCAAAGCCGCCCCGATGGGTCCGGGGGCGCGGTGGGAGAAGGGGGGCATGGCGTTGAAGGTGTGGGTCAGACAGTCCGCACCCGCGCCCATGGCGGCGACGGCGGTGTCGTAATCCGCCTCGGTGTGGCCGATGGCCACGCGCACGCCGCGCTCCTTCGCCGCGCGAATGACCTCCTCCGCGCCCTCCAGCTCGGGGGCGAGGGAAATAAGGGTACAAGCAGGGCAAAGGTCAAGCAGCTCTGCGGTGGGCTTCGCCACGTGGAGAGGGTTTTGTCCGCCCTTTTTTGCCATGGCAATAAATGGCCCCTCCAGATGCACACCCCGTATCTTGGCCTCACCCGCCTCGTGGGCGGGAAGCTCGTCGCAAACGCGCTTTAAGTCGGCAAAGGGCATGGTGAGGGTGGTGGGCAAAAAGGAGGTGACGCCGCGCTTCGCAAGTGCCCCCGCCATCTTTTTTGCCGCCGCGCCGCCGTCCATGGTATCTACGCCTACGCAACCGTGCATATGGGTGTCAAACAGCCCCGCACGGGCGATAGCACCCCCGCAGTCGTGTCCCGTCTCGGCGGTCTTGCCCACGAGGGCAATGCGCCCGTCCTCGCAGACAAGGTCGGTCAGCTCACCTTTGATGATCAGGTTTTTATAAACAGTTCTTTTCATAATTTGTTATTTTTGCAAACAATCATTTACAATTTGGTGCAATTCGGGCAGCATTTTTTCGATCTCCACCGCCTGCTTGATCTGGTTGCGGGCGCGGATGAGATTGTGTCTGTCCTTGTGGATGCGGAAATACACGTCGCCGTTCAAGTCGTCTGCGAGGAAGCGCATACCGCACTCCAGGGTGAGAAGCAGGGCACTTTCGGGCAGGAGGGCGATCTCGTCCGCCGACAGAGCATCGCCCGCCGCGGCCAGGTAGCCGCGTGTAAAGGCGCGGAACTTGTCCTTGTCAAAGCTGACGAGCGACAGGTCCTCCTCGTCCTCGGCGGCGGTGGAGGCACCCGTGCGAAGAGCGTCTCCGAAATCATACAGGCGGGAGCCGGGCATGACGGTGTCAAGGTCAATGACGGCGATGGCCTCGCCCGTTTGCGCGTCAAAGAGAATGTTGTTGATCTTGGTGTCGTTGTGGGTGACGGCGAGGGGAATGCGGCCGTCGGCAATGCGGTCGGTGACGGTATGATAGAAGGCCTCGTGGGCGCGGAAGAAGTCGATCTCGGCCTTGTCCTCTGCGGCGCGGCCGCAAGCGTCCTTTTCGATGGCGCGGCACAGGTCGGCAAAGCGGGAGGGGGTGTTGTGGAAATTGGGAATGACCTCGCACAGGGTCTCGGCGGGGAAGCCCGACAGGTCCTTGCCGAATTTGCCAAAGGCATATCCCGCCTTCTCCAAGGTCTCGGGCGTCACCATATCGTAGCACATCGAGTCCTCGATAAAGGCGTAGGCGCGATAGAAGGCGTCCTCCACCTGCACGTAGCTTTCCCCCGTGACGGTGGGCACCACCGACAGGGTGTAGCGGGCGGGATCCTTGCCCTCCTTTGTCAGCACCTCCTTCAAGTAGGAGGTGACCGAAAGAATGTTGCGCATCATTCCCACCGGGTCGGGGAAGACGGCGGTGTTGATCTGCTGCAGAAGAATACGCGGACTTTTGCTTGAAACGTAGGTCTTGTTGATGTGACCGTTTCCGTAGAGGGTGGGATCGAAGGTGACGCCGTAGGCCTTTTCAAGAAGAGAAAGATGATCCATAGCTATGTCCTTTCAGGGGGCAGTTGCCCGTATGCTTACTTGAGTATTATACAACAAAGAAATGAAAAAGGGAAGTGGGAGAGAGAAAAAATATTTTTTTCTTCACAAATAGGTGTAAAGGGTGAAACGGCGGGAACACTAAACGCAAGAACGAAAAACCGAGCGGAGCGAGGCGCGCCTCCTTCGTGAAGGGAGGAAAAGGAGGAAAAATGAACCGTTTCGATAAGGAGGCCTATGCCGCCCTGGTAAAAAAACGCGCCGCCCGCTCGCCCGTGGGCAAAAACTGTCTGTTCGCCTTTCTCGTGGGCGGTGCGCTGTGTCTTTTGGCGCAGCTGCTTTTGCGGCTTTATCTTTCGTTGGGGCTTTCGGAGGAGGTGGCCGCCCCTCTCGTGACCGTTTCCATGATCTTTTTGTCGGCCTTTCTCACCTTTATCGGGGTCTTTGACCGCATCGCCCGCTTTGCGGGGGCGGGAACACTGCTTCCCGTCACGGGCTTTGCCAACGCCGTGGTTTCTCCCGCCATGGACAACAAAAGCGAGGGATACGTGATGGGCGTTGGGGCGAAAATGTTCACCGTGGCAGGGCCGGTGATCGTGTACGGCGCGGCGGCCGCGGTGGTGTACGGAGTGATTTATTGGATAAGCACCCTGTTTTGAAAAGGAGCGACGCGCGGGAGCACCTTATGCCCCCCCAAAAAAAATCGCAGCGCGATTTTTTAAGTCTCCCTCCGTGAGGGAGGTGCCGAGCGGAAGCGAGGCGGAAGGAGTGGACGGTAGCGAAAGCAACCGCAAATAATGGCTTTGAGCAAAACCTTATTCGCTGTTTTTTGGACTTATCCGTTCGTGCGCAGGCGTTTTTTTCTGCCGCTCACTCCTTCCGTCATTTCCTGACGGAAATGCCACCTCCCTCTCGGAGGGAGGCTAACGCCGCTTCGCGGTGAAATCTTTGCTTCGCAAATGTGAAATGTCCGCTCGCGCGGACGTGGGAAATTACACGAAAACTCCTTATGTTTTCTTTTTCTTTTTTCCAAAAAGGTTTGGGGGATTGGGGGACGTCGCAAGAGCGAAATGCATTGCATTTCGTCTTACAGGCACAAACACCAAATGGTGTTTGTGCCTGTTCCATCCGAAAAAATTTCTTTGCCCGAATTTTTTCTGCTACGCAGAATTCTCAAAAGTCCCCCGCGCTCTTTCTGCCCTCCAAAAAATCGCGGCGCGAATTTTTAGGCCTCCCTCCGAGAGGGAGGCAGAAAAAGGAACCTCATCCACCGCTAAAGCGGTCCCCCTTCCCCAGAGGGGAAGGCTAAAAATCGCTCTGCGGTTTTTTGGGCCTCCCTCCGAGAGGGAGGTAATGCCGCTTCGCGGCGATTTCCATGCTCTCCGAGACGCTTATTTCGCGTCGTAGGTCAGATAGGTCTCGCCGCTCTCAAGGTGGCGGAAGGAGAAGATGCCGTCCTCCAGCAGAATATAGCCGCGCGGCGTGCTTTCCTTGGGAATGGAGAGAGAGCCGGGGTTTAAGAGGGTAAAGCCCTCTTTTTCCTTTATCCCCGCCACGTGGGTGTGCCCCTGCAAGAGAATATCGCCCTCGGAGAGAGGGGGCGGGGTGTCCTCGCCGTATTTGTGGCCGTGGGTCATATACATCAGTCGGTTGCCAACGGGCATCACGGCGTAGTCGGCCAGAATGGGGAAGGGAAGCACCATTTGATCCACCTCGGTATCGCAATTGCCTCTGACGGCAAGGATGCGATCCTTCAAGGGGGAGAGCAAAGCGATGACCTCCTTGGGCGCGTAGCCCTCGGGCAGGTCGTTGCGGGGACCGTGGTAGAGAACGTCACCGGGAAGGATCAGCCTGTCCGCGCCCTCTCGGACAAGAGCGGCAAGGAGAGCGGGGCAGTAGGTGGCACTGCGGTGCAGGTCGGAGGCAATGAGAAATTTCATAGGGGTCTCCCTTCGTTTTTACCGTCACGCGGGGGCGCGTGACACATTCCGTGTCTATTGTACCACGAAACGGCAAAAAAGGGAAGAGGAATTTTCGTTTTTCTTTTTCGGACAGGCGGGAGGGAAAAAAGAGGGCGGTTTTCATTAAAAAATCACACAAGGCTAACCGAAAAATCAGCTTCGGTGAGGAAATGTTCATACTTTATATATATGTGCGTGGTAAAATATCTCCGTATTGCCTGAAAAGGAAAGCGGTCGCGCGACGGAGGGGGACGAGCCATCCGCTCTGCGGGCTGTGTATATTTTACGGAAAGGATGCCCCTTGCTTTGGCAAGGGCAGGGTAACGGTTATGATCCGCGCGGAGCATTTAAGCAAGCGATACGGCTCTCATTACGCCTTGGATGACGTAAGCTTCTCCATAGGGGAAGGGGAGATCGTGGGACTTCTCGGTGCCAACGGTGCCGGCAAAAGCACCACGATGAATATTATGACGGGGTATCTTTCCGCTACGGCGGGACGGGTCCTCGTGGATGGGGTGGATATTCTTGACGACCCGGTGGGGGTCAAGAAAAAGATCGGGTATCTGCCCGAGCAGCCGCCTCTCTATTCCGAAATGACGGTGAGGGAATATCTGGATTTCGTGTACGACCTGAAGGGGGTCACCTTCCCCAAGGAGGCCCATCTTTCCGAGGTCATGGAGGTCGCGCACGTGGCCGACGTGCGTCACAAGCTGATCTCCCAGCTCTCCAAGGGCTATAAGCAGAGAGTGGGCATCGCCGCCACCCTGGTGGGAGACCCGCCCATTCTGATCTTCGACGAGCCCACGGTGGGCCTTGACCCCAAGCAGATCATCGAGGTGCGAAACCTGCTCCGCACGCTGGGCAAAAAGCGCACCGTCATCCTCTCCACCCACATTCTGCCTGAGGTGCAGGCGGTGTGCGAGAGAGTCATCGTCATCAACCGTGGTCGCATCGTGGCCGACGAGCGCACCGACGAGCTTGCCCGCAGAGTGGAGGGCGAGAGCCGCTTCCGTATCACGGTGGCGGGAGGCTCTGCCCGTGACGTGACCGTGATGCTCCGCGAAAAATGCGGTGCCCGCAAGGTGGAGGCACTTGGCAGTAAGGACGGAGAGGGGCACACCTTCCTCGTGGAGGCCAAGCGGGGCGAGGACATCCGTCGCGCCGTCTTCCGCGCCTGTGTGGACGAGGGACGGGTGCTGATCGGCATGGAAAAGCTGGGCGACGACCTGGAAAGCGTCTTTATGCGCCTGATGGAAGAGCGCGGAGACTGACGGAAGAAAGGAATTTTGATATGCTTGCCATTTATAAGCGCGAACTGCGCAGCTATTTTACCACCCCCCTGGGGTACGTGTTTCTCGGGATCTATCTTCTCGTTAGCGGTCTGGTCTTTTGCTTTACCACCCTGTACGAGATGACCTCCGACGTGACGGCTTATTTTTCCACCATGCTGTTGGCCTTCATCGTTTTGCTTCCCATCCTCACCATGAAGCTGTTTGCCGAGGAAAAGAAGCAAAGGACGGAGCAGCTGTTTATGACCGCCCCCGTCTCCCTGACGGCGGTGGTGCTTGGGAAATTCCTCTCCGCCTACACCCTGTTTGCCGGGTCGGTGCTGGTCTCCTCCCTTTCCTTCCTGCTTCTGTCCGTTTACGGCAACGTGCAGGGAGGCATCTTCTTTGGGAACCTTCTCGCCCTGCTTCTCGTGGGGCTTGCCATGCTGGCCGTGGGTACGTTTGTGTCCGCCGTCACCGAAAATCAGCTGTCTGCCGCTATCATCACCATTGCCATTCTGGCGGGGCTGATGCTGCTCAGCACGGTCAGCGATTTTATCACGGTGTACGCCATCCGCTTCGTTTTTGAATCCCTGTCCATCTTCTATCGCTTCCAGAATTTTGCCGCAGGCATCTTTGATTTTGCCGCCTTGATCTATTACCTTTCGGTGGCCGCCCTCTTCCTGTTTCTGACGGTGCGCGTGTACGATAAGCGTCGCTTCGGATGATGGAGAAGCCCCAAAGAAAGGAAACGGATATGAACGAAAACAGTTCCCGCAAGCAACGGAAAACGGACAGACGGGTGCTTTTGGTCGCGGCCATCGCCCTGTTCATCCTCTTCAACGTCGCTGTTACCTATATTTTCGGTAGTCTCGGCTGGTTCGTTGTGACCGGTGAGCCGCCCTACTACACCCTGTCGGGCGTGACCGACACCTATTTTGAAGCCGTCAATCCCGACGGCAAGCGGGTGGAGCTGACCTTTTGTATGTCCGAGCGGGACATGGAGGAGACCCCCACCTACGGGCGTGTGCTGGATACCGTCAGGCAGTTTGCCGAGCGGTACGACTTTTTCACCTACCGCCACTTGAACGTGCGCCTGGATTACGACGCCCTCGCCCATTACGCCGAGGAGCATGACACCGTCATCACCGACAGCAGCGTCATCGTGTCCTCACCCGATACGGGCGAGAGCGTTATCCGCGCCCTCTCCACCTTCTACGTCTATGACACCGAGGGGGAGACGGAGGACATGGTGTACAACGGCGAAGAGATCGTCGCCACCATGGTGGGACGGGTGATGGGAGGCAAAAGACCCTTGGCGGTGTTCACCACGGGCCACGGCGAAAGGCCCACCCTCTCCTTGATGAATCACCTGTACTCGGCGGGGTACGATATCAAGACCGCCGACGTCTCCCGCGAGGGGATCGATGAGGCCTGCGCCCTTTTGGTGGTGGCTTCTCCCCTTTATGATTTTGAGGAATACGCCGACAAAAATCTTATCTCCGAGATCTCCCGTATGCGAGACTATCTCTCGGATGGGGGCAACGTTTTGGTGCTTCGCGCCCCTACGGTGGGCGCGCTTCCCCGTCTTGACGCCTTCCTCGCGTCCTTCGGTCTCGTGACCGAGGCGGAAACGCTCATCAAGGATAGCGCTTCTTCCATTGACGTGGGCGGAACGGCCCTCTTGGTGTCTTACGCCGCGGGACGGGCGGAGA
>JAZRGD010000092.1:0-24857 GCA_045644045.1 Eubacteriales bacterium | reverse complement strand
GCTTCTGCGGAAAAGCCAAAGACCATAAGCACAAATGGGTTAAAGTATAATTGAATCAATTCTCCTCACGGTAATTAGTTGATGAAACCAACATCCGTGGGGAGAATTTGTTTGTTAGGACACCCATATGTCTCTCTCTATCGGTATAATAGTGCCATAAACCGTAGGAGAGATAAATATGATTTGGGCTATTATAATTATTGCATTGATTTCCGTTTGTCTTGATTCGATTTCGGGGAAAATAGTCTTCTGTTCAGCCGTTATCGCAATAGGATTATTGTTGCTGTCATGGATCACGAGGATTGAATTATTAATTGAGTTTGCAAAAATATGTGCTGTTATTATAGTTATTACTATCGTAATTACAACAGTTGTTGCCATTATAAAATGATAAGGAATTTTAATATGTTTAAAGGAGTGACTGCTATGATTTATCCAATTTACGACACTCGGATGCAAATTAACAACCTTGCCAAAAAATGCAACGATATGGAGAGTGAATTGATTGAACAGATGATACACAACGCAGCCGATTATGTGAGGGCGGTTATTGTTATGGAAACTGCGGCGAGCAATATAGCAAGTCTTGATGCAGACGAGGCACGCGAGGCGAAGCAATCCACCGACCGAGCGCGAACGGTTGCGCACGATGCTTTTATCGCGTCGGTGAACGTAGTCAACCGAATTTGCGATAAGCATGAATTCCCCCACATTTACACCGGCGGCGACACACGCAGAGAGTACGGCGATTTCGCTATGGAGCTTGTTACGGACATCTTTGCAAAACGCAATTAGGACGAACGAAAACAAAAGAATATTTGGTAGGACACCCATCTGTCTCCCTGCTGTGGTAGTATATAAATACCGTGCAGGGAGATTTTTATATTGAAGCTGACAATGAAAAAAGAGGGTAAAAATGACCATAGATTATTTAAACAAACCGCACGCTTTATCCTGCGGAATAGAGGAAAGCTACGGCGGAAGCGTTCAGTTTTTCGCAGAGGGCAAGCATGAAAAGCTCGTGTTTAAAAACTTTCCCCATTTGCACCTCATACACGTTGGGGTTGCCGATTGCGTTTTCGAGAATTGCGCACGTGTCACCGCAAGTAACAGCAGTATAACACGCTGTATTTTCAAAAACGTGTCGTGCGTTTGGGGATATTACACCGCCATCGAACAATGCAGGTTCGTAGAAAGTTGTTCCGAGGGGCCGCTTCTCACGGTCGCGGGCGCGGGAAGGGTAGACGGATGCGCGTTTGAAGATGTCACAGCCTGCGGCACGGACGGGTATCTCATATATTCTATACGCGACAAGAAAAGAGAAGTGCAAGAGATCGGGAATTGCCGATTCCTTGACTGTCGGGTGGAGAATGAGGAGAGAAAGTGGCTCCATTGGACATATAACAAAGGCTTTTTTCGCAAGGAACCACCACAGAGCCTTCTTGTAGATTAAAGCGTGAAAAATACAAAATACAAATTTTCCCGTTTTTCTATTGCAAACCGAAAGGAAATGTGGTACAATAGCTTGTAACGTATAAAAAACGGTGAAAAAGAGCCGAAACGCCCCCTTTTTTCCGTTGACCCAAAACCAAAGGAGAAAAACTTATGAAGCTCGGCATCGTGGGCTTGCCCAACGTAGGCAAAAGCACTCTTTTCAACGCGCTGACCAACGCGGGCGCGCAATCCGCAAACTACCCCTTTTGTACCATTGACCCTAACGTAGGCATCGTGGCTGTGCCCGATGAGCGCCTTGACAAGCTGGCCGAAATGTACCACCCCGAAAAATATACCCCTGCCACCATCGAATTTGTGGACATCGCGGGCCTCGTAAAGGGTGCCTCCAAGGGCGAGGGACTTGGTAACAAATTCCTCTCTCACATCCGCGAGGTGGACGCCATCGTCCACGTGGTGCGATGCTTTGTGGACGATAACATCATCCACGTGGAGGGAAGCGTTGATCCGCTCCGCGACGTGGAGACCATCAACATGGAGCTGATCTTTGCCGATATGGAGATGGTGGAGCGCCGTATAGAGCGTCAAAAGAAGGCGGCGAAGGCCGATAAATCTATCCTCGCCGAGGTTGAGGTGCTGGAGCGCATCTACGCCGCTCTTTGCGACGGCAAGTGCGCCCGCACGGTGGAGCTGACCGAGGAGGAGCAGGACCTCATTTACGAGGCGCGCCTTCTGACTATGAAGCCCACCATTTACGTGGCAAACGTGGCTGAGGACGAGGTGTCGGGCAGCTACGCCGACAACGAGGGCTACAAGCAGCTTGCCGCTCATGCCGCGAGTGAGGACGCGGGCATTATTGCCGTTTGCGCAGGGATCGAGGCCGAGCTTTCCGAGCTGGAGGGCGAGGACAAGCAGCTCTTCCTTGACGATCTCGGCATCACCGAAAGCGGTCTCGATAAGCTCATCAAGGCCTCCTATTCGCTCCTTGGTCTCATCAGCTTCCTGACTGCCGGTACGCCTGAGGTGCGCGCTTGGACTATTACGAAGGGCACCAAGGCACCTGCCGCCGCAGGCAAGATCCACAGCGACTTTGAGCGTGGCTTCATTCGCGCTGAGGTAGTGGCGTTTGACGACCTGATGCGCGAGGGAAGCATGGCCGCCGTAAAGGAGAAGGGCTTGCTTCGCAGTGAGGGCAAGGAATACGTGATGGCGGACGGTGATATCGTCTTGTTCCGCTTTAACGTGTAAAGCACATAAAAAAGGGCTGTTAGCGTGTACCTTCGGGGACACAACGCTAACAGCCCTTTTTTATTTCTCTAAAACAAACTCGTGGAGCAGACCCTCCTTACAGCCTTCCGTATGGCGAAAGGGTGCCTTCTTGATATTGGTGCAAAAGAAGTCTACGCCTTCAAACATTTCGGGTGTGGGGAAGAGAGCACCGCTCTGGGTGCCGCGTCCTCCGAAGAGAACGGCATCCGCGCCCGCGATCATATCAACGTATACGGAGTTATAGGAGAAGGAGGCGGAGAAATAAAGGATCTCCTCCTCTCCGTACATGATGGAAAAGGCGGGTGAGGACAGGTGTCGGTTTTTGTCTGCTGAGAGGGAGCATAAGGAGACGTGCGAGGGAGAAAAGGGGGTATCGCCGTAAAGAACGATCTCGGCGTTGGCCGCCGTCGCGCGCTCACGTAGCTTTTCAAGCAGGAGACCCTCTTCCTCATTGATGGGCGTGGGTAAATACAGCGTGCCCAGCGTTTGGCTCTCCATCAGGTACAAAAATCCGCTGCTTTCAGCTTGCCCGTAGGAGGTCAAAACGTAAAAATCAAGCTCGTGAAGGTGCTTTTCCTCCGCAAAGCGAAGAAAGGATCTGTAAAGCCGCCACACGCCCTTACTGCCGTCTATAACGCCGTGCGTGCCCTCTGCGGAAACCAATATCATCTCACCGTCGGAGGTGCGATCCTCGGCAAAGAGAGCGATCTCCGCCTTTCCGCTTTCCGCATAGGAAATGACACGGTATCCCATGCCCATCAAAATCGCGCCCAACAAAAGAACGGCGGTGGGAAAGACGAGCGAGACTCTTCTTTGCCTTGAAAAACAAAAATGCAAAACGATAACGGCGGCGGTCAAAATGAGGATGACACGGATCAAAGGGTAGCTAACGGTGATAACGGTGTCGCTTTTGGCCAAAAGGGAGGTGCCTTCTTGAAAGAACGATACGGTAGCCTCCGTTAGTCGGATCAAAAGTGGCGCGTCGGGGAAAAGAAGCATCAGTGGCGCCAAATATAAAAGCAACGTAACCGGTGGGCCGAGAGCGAGGTTTGCCAAGGGGGTCAAAAGCGGAAGGGTCCCAAAGGAAAAGGCGGTGAGCGGCGCGGTCATCAAAAGCGCGGCGGTGGTAACGGTGACGGAGTCTAACACGTAGCGAAGGAGAGGAAGGCGCACGGTGCGCTCCCTGTCATCTCCGCGCTTTTCCATTAAGGCTAAAATACCGAAGGTAGCGAGAACGGAAAGCCAAAAGCCCACGTGGTACACGGTGTAAGGCGAAAAGAGGCAAATAAGAAACGCAGAAAGACCAAGCGAGGTGACGGTATCGTGGTGCGTGCGAAGGAAGAAGCTGAGGATCATCATGAGCAGCATAAAGCCCGCTCGCAGGATCGAGGCCGAGAAGCCTGTCAAGCCCAGGTAAAAGATCGAAGCCAGTGCCACAAGGCCCAGTCGAACGTGTTTTTCCACCTTGAAGCGACGTAGCACCCGTTCAACTCCAATGAAAAGAACGGTAAAATGCATGCCACTGATGGCAAGGAGATGCAAAATACCGAGTCGGGACATATCGCGCTTCAAGATCGGGGATATGCCCGAGCGGTCCCCAAGCAAGATCGCGGAAGCTAAGGCACCGCTCTCCTCGGAAAGAGAAGCGGACAGCCGTAGGGACAGGTCGTTACGCAGGCGGGAGAAAAACAGGGAGACAGAGGAAAAGGTTTCTGTCGCCCTTGCGTTCGATAGCGTGGCGGTGGCCTTGAAGCCGCAGGAGAGAAGGTAGGTCTCCTCCTCGTCCGCATCAGCGAAGGAGGGAAGTGCCGAGACGTCCGCCACTGCGGTTGCCACGTCGCCCGCCGCCAGCGTAGGCGCGTCGTAGCAGTAGAACTTGCCTTTGATAGAGACGCGCTTTCCGTTGATCTCGGTCAGCCTGCCGTCAAAGTACAGCGTGTTGTCAGCTTCATAGGTGACCTCTTCTACGCGAACCGTCACGGTCGCTTCCGCCGTATTGGCTTGCGAAAGAAGATAGGAGGGGATGCTGTTGATGCAGCTCAAGATCGACGCCAACACCAAAAGCGCCGCAAAAGCGGTCACGCGTGTGGGGAGCGTGAGCCTGCGGCGCAAAAGAAACAGAGGGAGAAACGCGGCGCAAAGGATCACCGCGAGGATCAGACCCGCCGAGAAGGAAAGACGGAGCAGAAACAGAAGCATCACCAAAAAGAGCATACACAGACAAAAAGCGGGTCTGTAATCCAAAACGGCGGGCATGGTGATGGCGGAGACGTTATTTTTTTCCACGGATCATATCGTAGTAGCTCTTGGCCGCTTGCTCGGTCTTGCTGCTACCAAACTCATAATACTTTTTTCCCTTCAGGTCGGTGGGCAGATATTCTTGCGCCACGTAATGATTGGGGTAGGCGTGGGGGTATTGATAGCCCTTGAAAAGGGGAGAGCGCAAATGCTCCGGAACGGTGGTTCCGCGCCCCGCCTCCACGTCGGCCAACGCGCGGAAATAGGCATCGTGAGCGGCGTTGGATTTTGGAGCCGTGGCCAAGGTCACTACGGCGTTGGCAAGGGGAATGGCGGCCTCGGGCAGACCTAACTCCTTGGCACTCTCCACGCAAGCGCGAGTCACCACCGCCGCGAGAGGATACGCCCCTCCCACGTCCTCGCTGGCAATGACCTGAAGACGGCGGCACGGAGAGAGCAGATCGCCACCTGCTAATATTTTTGCGAGATAAAACAGGGCAGCATCCGGATCGGAGCCGCGAATGGATTTTTGTAAGCAGGAAAGCAGATCGTAATGCACGTCTCCCGCAGGGTCGAAGCTTCCCGTAAAGGAGGGGGTCAAAGCATCCACCGTCTCGACGGTGAGCGCGCCGTCAGTCAGATAGTAGGCGTTTTCCATGATGCCGATACTGCGCCTGACGTCGCCGCCGCCGTGCCCTGCGAGACGAAGCAAAAGCGAAGCGTCAGCGTTTTTTTGCTCGCCCGTTTCCTCGTTGAGCATCTGCCAGCCTCTCGCCAGTGCCTTGGCACATTCGGCAGGGGAGACAGGCTTGAACTCAAAAACGGAGGAACGGGAGATGAGAGCGTTGTAAATGGCGAAGTAAGGGTTTTCCGTGGTGGAGGCGATCAGGGTGATGCGGCCGTCCTCCAAATATTCGAGGAGAGACTGCTGCTGCTTGCGGTTGAAATACTGGATCTCGTCGAGATATAACAGAACTCCCTCCGCGCCGAACATGGTGCCCGTTTCCTCGGCCACCTTTTTTACGTCCGACAGGGAAGCGGTGGTGGCGTTAAGACGGAACATCCGCATGCCCGACGCCTTGGCGATGATGCCCGCCGCCGTGGTCTTGCCGATGCCGGGAGGGCCACTGAAGATCATATTGGTGATTCGCCCACGGGCGAGCATGGCGCGTATGGTGCCCTTTGGACCGAACAGATGCTCTTGGCCTACGATCTCGTCAAGAGAGGTGGGGCGCATGCGGTCGGCTAATGGCTGGTTGCTCATATCGTGTTTCCTTTTTTAAAGTGTTTTTTCGGTCAGGACAATAAGGGCGCGCTGATCTGAAAAACGCGCTTGGTCTCCACGAGAAGCGCGGCGTTTTTCTCCCAATAAGCCCTTGCCGCCTCCTGCGGCAGAGCAAGGATCGCCTTTGCCTCCTCGGCGGCGGCGGAGAGCAGATCGGTATCCTCACATAAGGAGGCAAAACGGAAGGAAATTCCCCCGCTCTGCCTGACGGAATCACCTTCCGCAGTGACGAGAAAATCCCCGGGTCCTCTTTGCTTCAGGTCTTGCTCTGCGACCAAATAGCCGTCGTAGGTGGTGCGCATGGTCTCAAGGCGCGCTTTCGCTTCCGCTCCCTCACTGTCCGATAGCAAAATACAATGAGATTCTCGGCTTCCGCGCCCTACGCGGCCGCGAAGCTGATGTAACTGAGAAAGCCCGAATCGCTCGGCGTTTTCTACGATCATTAAGGATGCTCGCGGTACGTTGACGCCCACCTCGATGACGGTGGTGGAAACGAGAACGCCGGTCTCGCCTGCGGCAAAGCGGCGCATCACCGCATCCTTGTCGGCGGAGCGCATTTTGCCGTGCAGAAAATCTATCGTCAGCTCGGGGAGGGCGCGGCGCATAGTCTCGGTGACCTCTTTTGCGGTCTTGAGCGGCGGCGTTGCTCTTTTTCCCAAAAGATCAAAGGAGATCTCTTCCTCCTCCGTTTCTTTCTCTTCGATGGCAGGACAGACCACGTAGACCTGTCCGCCCTCGGACACGTGCTTGCGGATAAAGGCGTAGATACGGGCGCGATAGCTCTCGTTTACCACGTAGGTGGACACCCGCTTCCGTCCCTTTGGCATTTCGTCGATACGGGAAATATCAAGGTCGCCGTATAAAACCAACGCCAGCGTGCGGGGGATCGGGGTCGCGCTCATAACGAGAAGATGGACGGAGGGGCATTTTTCACGAAGAACAGCGCGCTGGTGTACGCCAAAGCGGTGTTGCTCGTCCGTCACGGCTAAAGCAAGATCGGAAAACGCGGTCTTGTCCGAAAGCAGAGCGTGCGTGCCGATCACAAGATCGATACGATCCTCTCCGCTTGATGCCAGACGGGCGTACGTTTCCTTTTTCTCCTTTTGCGAGGTCGCTCCCAAAAGAAGAGCGGTTCGGTAGCCCAGCTTGTCAAACAGCGCGGAAAGCTCGGTGTAATGCTGACGCGCTAAAATTTCCGTGGGTGCCATAATGGCGGCTTGATGTCCTGCGGACAGGGCGGCAAAGGCGGCAAAGGCGGCGCAGACCGTCTTACCGCATCCCACGTCTCCCACCAAAATACGGTTCATGGGCGTGCCCGACTCCATGTCCGCCAGGATCTCATCGCAAGCGCGCGCCTGCGCCCCTGTCAGCTCGTAGGGAAGGAGGGACAAAAAACGCTGTCTGTCCTCACATCGGATGATGGGCGCCTTCTCCCTTTCACCGCGTTTTTTCGACATCGCCATGCCGAGTGCGAACAACAAAAAATCGTCAAAGGCAAGGCGGCGGAGGGAAGCTCGCACCTCGCCCATATCGCCGGGAGCGTGCAAACGCTTGATGGCGGTCTGTAGGGTAGGTAGCTTGTATTTTCTGCGAATATCCTCGGGCAGATAATCGTCTAAATAAGGCAAAGCCTCGCCAATGGCGATGTCCGCCGTCTTGCGCATAACGCCCGTGGTGATGCCCTCGGTCAAGGGGTAAACGGGATAAAGATCGGGCAGAGGTGTGCCCTCCTTTACGGCCTCGTATTTCGGGGAAGAAAGCTGATAGACCGTCTTGCTTCTCGTCAGCTTGCCCGTAAAGCGAAAAACGTCCCCCACGCGGAACACGTTCTTCAAAAAATCCTGATTAAAAAAGACAGCCTCCACGACTCCCGTCTCGTCAAAAACGCGGAGCTTGGTGATGGACATCCCTTTTCGAATGCGAGCAGTCTTTGGCTCTGAGCCGACGGTCAGGAGAAAGGAGGAGGGGGCACCGTCGCACCCCTCTGCCAAGGTGCGCACGTTTCCCCTGTCCTCATAGCCGCGAGGCAAGTGAAAAAGGAGATCTCTTACCGTTTTGACACCCATACGGGCAAAGGCCGCAGCCTTGGCAGGGCCGATTCCACTGATGTCTTGAATGCTTGATTCGGGACGCATAAGCCTCTCCTTTCGTTTTTCTTCTCTTATTTTACAATATTTTTCCGTAATTTGCAAGCCTTTTTGATGGAAAGACGGTTTTTTGCGTGAAAAATGCGTGAAATTTTGAGGAAATCTTCTTTTCCTTGTTTACAAAACAAACTTTATCTGCTATAATATATAAATAAATAGGCTATGCGCGCGCGTGCGTAACACCGCTTGCGAGAAATGAACGCGTCCGCGATACGATATTTGACTTTTGTCGGAAAGGAAAAAACAGATGAAGCAGAAAAAGCCGATTGCTACAGGTAAGGACCTGGCGGTTTTGGTGTTCGTTGCTTGCGCGATCATTATGGCGGCCGCCATTTTTTGCGGAAGCTTTTCCGTGATGCCTCTTTACGTCGGAATGCTTTCCATCTTCGTTTACACCGTCTTCTTGGCCTTTTATTTCAGCATTTGTCTGAAGGGACGGCCCGGTGTGCTGGCTGAGGAAAGGACGGCGTTTGACGCGGGAGACCTGGTCGGGTTTCTCTCCGATGCTCCCGATCCCGCCCTTCTTTGTGATAAAAACGGCACGATACGCTGGTGCAACAAGGCCTTCCTGAATGCGGCGGGCGTGGTTGCCATAGAAAGCGACGCGACCATGGGAGACCTTTGTAAAAAGGTTCCCTCCGAGCTGCTTGCCCTGCAAAGCGGAAGCGTTTGCCGAATCGGAGAAGGCCTGTATCATTACGATTTTATCAGAGCGGTCGCGGACGGTGAGCAACGCCTGGTCTCCTTCTATAACGTGACCGAATGGAACAAAACGGCGGAGGCTTACGGCAAGCTGCGCGAGATGTACGACGATGACAGGACCGCCGTGGCGTATATTATCATCGACAACGTGGAGGATATGCTTCAAAACGTGCAAGAGCAGTTCCGCGATGCCACCTCGCGCGTGGCAGACCTGCTCCGCGATTGGATCTGGAGCATGGGTGGTGTGATCCGCTCCTACGAGCGCGACAAGTATATTGCCGTGTTCAACCGCCGTGGGCTGGAGCAATGTATCGCCAACCGCTTTGAGATCCTCGACCGCGTTCGCGGCATCCACGCGGGCGAAACGCTTCCCATGACCGTCTCCATCGGCGTTTCTTGTATCGAGAAGGGGAGTCTTTACGAAAGAGAGGAGCTTGCCAAGGCGGCTCTTGATATTGCCCTCCAGCGTGGCGGCGACCAGGTGGTCTACAAGAATGAAAACGGAACCGATTATTACGGGGGTAAGACCAAGGCGATCTACAAGCGCGCCAACGTCCGCGCCCGTGCCATAGGCACTCGACTCATTGAAATGATGGACAAAGCGGGCGGCGTGCTGATCATGGGTCACAAATACGGTGACTACGATTCCTTTGGTGCCACGGTGGGCATGGCTCGCTTTGCCATGCACCTGGCCGTTCCCTCGGTGCACATCGTAGCCAACCGCTCGGATACCAACCTTCGTGCTTGCTTTGATAAGATCTCCGCCTGCCCCGAATACAAGGAGCTTTTTATCAGTGCGGAGGATGCTCCCTCCTACGTAAAGCCCGACACTCTCCTGATCGTGGTGGACGTAAACAATTTCCCCCATACCGAGTGTCCGAGGCTTATCGATATGGTGGAGAACGTGGTCATCATCGATCACCATACGCAATCTGCTGTTTTTGACAAGGACATTGCTCTTTCCTACATTGAGCCATCCGCCTCCTCGGCCTCTGAAATGGTAGCGGAGATCCTTGAACAGCACCTGGGTGCGAAGCGCCTTCTCAAGGAGGAGGCGGAGCTGATGCTGTCCGGTATTTTGCTTGACACCAAGCAGCTTATTCGCAACACGGGAACACGCACCTTCGGCGCGGCGCTTTTCCTGCGCGGTGAGGGAGCAGACCCGGGCGAGACCAACGAGTTCTTTAAAAACGAGGTCTCCGATCTCAAAAAGCAGGCACAGTTCTTGTCTAACGTGGTGACCTATAAGGAAACGATGGCCATTGCCGTTTGCGAGGGGGATACCGATGCCAGCTACCGCGTGATCGCCGCAAAGGCCGCAGACAGACTTCTGACGGGACGCGGAATTGCCGCCTCCTTTGCTATCGTGACCATCGGAGGAAAGGTACACATTTCCGCACGCTCCGACGGAACGGTCAACGTGGCCAAGATCCTTGAGGATTTCCACGGCGGCGGACACTTTGACGCCGCAGGCGCGCAGATCGACGTTGATCCCCATACAAAAGCGATCGAAAAGCTGAAAGACGCCATCGACAAGCACAGCTCTATGTTTGAAAACGACTAAAAGTGAGGTATAAAGCAATGAAGGTTATTTTGTTACAAAACGTAAAGGGCCTTGGTAAGAAGGACGATATGGTAGAGGCCGCCGAGGGATACGCGAGAAATTTTCTCATTCCCAAGAAGCTGGCCGTTCTGGCTGACAACAAAGCGCAAAACGAGTTGAAGGGACGCGTGTCCTCTCAGCAGTTCAAGATCGAGGAGGAGCGCAAGGCCGCAAAGGCTTTGGCTGAAAAGCTGAACAGCACCGTGGTGAAGATCCGCTCCGCGTCGGGGGCGGACGGCCGTCTTTACGGTGCCGTTACCTCTAAGGACATCGCGGAGGCACTTGCCAAGGAGCACGGTATTACCGTGGATAAGAGAAAGCTGGAGATTGCCGACACCATCAAAAATTACGGCACGTACTCCGTTACCGTAAAGCTCTATACCGACGTCAGCGCAAAATTCACCGTGGTCGTACACGAGTAAGGAGCCATTCCTATGGCAGTAGAGTTAGGACGTAAGCTACCCGCCTCCGTCGAGGCAGAGCAAGCATTGCTTGGCGCCGTGCTGATCAAGCCGGAGGCCTTTGACGATATCGCCGGAACCGTTTATGCAGACGATTTCTATATCGAAGAGCATAAGCATATCTTCACCGCCATGCAGACTATGTTCTTGCATAGCAGAAGCATCGATACCGTTACGCTCATCAATACCCTGATCCAGCTTGGCTCATACAAGGATCAGGAAAGCGGCGCGGCATATCTGACCACTCTGGCCGAGGCCGTTCCCACGGTGGCCAACGTAAAGGATTACGCCAAGATCGTACACGACAAGGCGACTCTCCGCAGTCTCATCGGCGCTTGCGACGATATCAGTGCCGACGCCTATTCCGAGGAGGGGGACGTGGAGCAGATCCTCGACGCCTCCGCGCAACGCATTTTCGATATTGCCCAAAAGCAGGATTCTCGCGAGTTTCAGCACATCCGCGACGTCATGCAGGACGTGTACAAGCAGCTTCAATATTTGGAAGGCCACAGGAACGAGATCTCCGGTGTTCGCACAGGCTTCTCCGACTTGGATGCTACTCTCGTGCAGCTCGGTAAGGGAGACCTTGTCCTGATCGGTGCCCGTCCCGGTATGGGTAAGACCTCCTTCGCCATGAACATCGCCGTACAGGTGGCCCGCAGCTCCAAAAAGGCGGTAGCCTGCTTCTCCCTCGAAATGTCCGCCGAGCAGCTCGCCCTGCGTATGCTGTCCAGTGAGGCCTTGGTCGAAAGCCGTTCTCTCAGAAGCGGCGAGATCAGTGGCGACGAGTGGGAGAGACTGGCGGATGCCTCGGTGATGCTCTCCGAGTGTGACATCCTCATTGACGATACCACGGGCATCTCCCCCACCGATATGAAGGCAAAGCTTCGCCGTGTCAACAATCTCGGCATGGTGGTGATCGATTACCTGCAGCTGATGCAAAGCGGCAGAAATATCGACAACCGCGTGCAGGAGGTCGGTGACATTTCCCGTAACCTGAAGATCATGGCAAAGGATCTGGGCGTTCCCGTTCTTTGTTGCGCTCAGCTTTCGCGCGGACCCGAATCCAGAACGGTCAAAAAGCCTATGCTGTCCGACCTTCGTGACTCGGGTGCCATTGAGCAGGACGCCGACATCGTTCTGTTCTTATACCGTGACGAATATTATAAGGATGCCGATCCCCAAGCCGCCAAGGCGGCCGCCAACACCGCCGAGGTCATCGTGGCAAAGAACCGTCACGGTGCCGTAGGTAGCGTTTTGATGGGCTGGAACGGTCAGTTTACCAAGTTCCGCACCTTGGATACCGAGCATCAAGAGGCTTAACACCAACGAAAAAAGAAAAGGAAGGGAAGCGTATGTCTGCCTTTGCCGATGTAGAGACTAAATTCCTTTCCTATTTGCAAAAGGAAGGAATGCATCCGCGTTTGGAAAAGGGTGCTCTTTTGGCCCTTTCCGGCGGAAAAGACTCCTCTCTGTTACTTCATCTTCTCGCCCGCCTTGCCGCAAAAGAGGGCTTTCCCCTCGTTGCCTTCCATTTGAATCACGGAATTCGTGGGGCTGAGGCCGAGCGGGATGCCGCCTTTTGCGCGGACCTGTGTGAACGGCTTTCCGTTCCCCTCGTTTCGCTTCGCGCCGATATCCCCGCCCTGTCCAAGCAGAGTGGAGAAGGTACCGAGGAGACCGCAAGAAGGGAACGGTATCGCCTGTTGCGCGAGACGGCGGAGGAAAAAGGACTCGGTGCCGTTTTGACCGCGCACAATGCCACGGATAACCTTGAAACCGTTCTGCTCCATTTGATACGGGGCGGTGGCGGCAACGCCATGTGCGGCATCCCGCCCGTGCGTCCTCTTGATGGTGGCTTGGGCGGTGTGGTCTTGCTTCGCCCGCTTCTTTCGCTGACGGCGGAGGAGATCTTGCTTGCGACAGAGGATGGCGGCATTCCCTACGTAAGCGACAGCACCAACGCCGACACGGCCTATCGCAGAAACCTGATCCGCGGTGAGGTGTTGCCTCACCTGCGTGAATGTAATCCGTCGGTAGAGCGCAGTGCGCTTCGCTTGACGGAAAATATGCGCGAGGATATGCGCTTGCTTGATTCCCTTGCTATGCGTGCGTTTGAGGAGGCGCGTGTGAGCGGCGGTGTTTCCGTTTCACGTTTGCTGGAGATGGAGAAGCCGCTTGCTTATCGAGCCCTGCGCCGCTTGCATGAGGAAGCGGCACAGGATGTGCCCCTGCCGGAGCGGGTGCATGTGGACGCCTTGTTCGCCAGACTGGCGGCAACGGGCGATTTTACCCTCTCCTTCCCGGGAAATATTTGCGCTGTCAGAGAAGGCGACGTTTTGTTCTTTCGCGGAGGCGCGCCCTTTTCGCTTTCGTGCCAATCCTTGCATGAAGGGGAAAATATTTTATCCGATGGTGGGCGGCTGTACGTAATGGAAAAAGATTCTCCGCCACCCGACGAAAATATTTACACTTTGTCTATACAACTCCCCCGCTCTTTTGCTACAATAGAATACGGCTTGTATGCTCGCGCGAGAGCGGACGGCGATGCGTATCGCACGGGCGGCATGACACGCAAGCTGAAAAAGCTTTTCTCGGACGCGTCTGTTCCTCCGCGCCTTCGCGCGCACCTTCCGGTGGTGTGCGACGCGGAAGGAGTCTTATGGGTCCCTCCCTTTGGCGCAAGAGACGGAGCGAAGTCGAACGTGCGGCTATTTTACACACCGCCCGAAGCCCTTCGTGAGGAGCTTGCTCCTTACTTGAAAAAGAAAACCGCGTCCCGTAAAGGGACGACGAAATAAATACCCAGAAAGGAACGGTTTTTCCCCAGAATGAAATTTAACGTCAAAAACATCGTATTCCTTGTGCTTCTCATCGCTTGCTTCCTGATCGGAGCGACGGTGCTGAGCGCAAATATGGAAAAAGGTGACTCCAAAACGTACGGTGACTTGGTCATTTCCCTGGAAAAGGGAGAGGTATATTCTCTTGAGATCGACAGCTCCTTGAACGCGACCTTTGAGCTTTACACCTACGAAGAGAGCGACACCGCCAAGCAGAATCCCATTATGAAGGACGGAAAGTACGTAACGAAGAAGGTTACTTACCGTTTGGGATACGGTACCCAGCTCGATACCGTGGAGGCAAAGGCTCTCAGCGCACTTGAAGCGGGTAAGCTGGCAAGCTACAACTACGAGCAGCCCAAGGAAACGCCTTGGATCCTCAATTATCTGCCCTATATCCTGATCCTTGGCGCTCTCGTGATCTTCTTTATCGTTATGATGCGCCAGGCGTCGGGCAAGGGCGGCAAGATGAATTCCTTCTCCCACGCTAAGGTGCGCACCGCCGCCGATGCCAAAAATCCTGTGAAATTCGTGGACGTGGCAGGTGCGGACGAGGAAAAGGAGGAGCTTGAGGAGGTCGTCGAATTTTTGAAGGATCCCTCCAAGTTCGTCCGTCTCGGTGCCCGTATTCCCAGAGGTGTGCTTCTCGTAGGCCCTCCCGGTACGGGTAAGACGTTGCTTGCCAAGGCCGTTGCGGGCGAGGCGGGCGTGCCCTTCTACTCCATCTCCGGCTCCGACTTCGTGGAAATGTACGTCGGTGTCGGTGCCTCCCGTGTGCGTGACCTGTTCGATACCGCCAGAAAAAGCCCCGCCAGCATCATCTTCATCGACGAGATCGACGCCGTAGGCCGTCAGCGCGGTACGGGTCTCGGTGGCGGACACGACGAAAGAGAGCAGACCCTCAACCAGCTGCTGGTAGAAATGGACGGCTTCGGCACCCACGAGGGCGTGATCGTCATCGCGGCCACCAACCGTGCGGACATTCTTGACCCTGCCTTGCTTCGTCCCGGCCGTTTTGACAGACAGGTTACCGTTAACTATCCCGATCTGCGTGGCAGAGAAGCGATCCTCCGCGTGCACGTTCGTAACAAGCCCCTTGAGGGCAACGTGGATCTGGAAAAGATCGCGCAGACCACCGCAGGCTTCACAGGTGCCGATCTTGCCAACCTTCTCAACGAGGCCGCTCTTCTCGCCGCCAGAAGCGGTAAGAATCTCATCGGCATGGAGGAGATCGAAAAGGCTACCTTGAAGGTTTTGGTGGGTACCGAAAAGAAGACCCGCCGCCTCTCCGACAAGGAAAAGAAAAATACCGCCTACCACGAGGCAGGTCACGCGATCCTCGCCCACCTGCTTCCTACTCAGGACCCTGTACGCCGTATTTCCATTATCCCTGCGGGCAGAGCACTCGGCTATACCCTCAACGTGCCCGAGCAGGATCGCATGAGCGTGTACAAGTCTGAGCTTTGCGAGCAGATCGCCATGCTTCTCGGCGGCCGCGCCGCGGAGGAGATCATCTTTGGCGACGTCTCTGCGGGTGCCTCCAACGACATCCAGAGAGCCACCCATATCGCCAATACCATGGTAACGCGCTACGGTATGAGCGAGACGCTTGGTACCGTCCTTCTCGGCGGTGACCACAGCGACGCCGAGGTCTTCCTCGGTCGTGACTTCAGCGCGGGAAAGAATTTCTCCGAGGAGACCGCCGCCCTGATCGACAAGGAGGTCAAGCGCTTCGTGGACGAGGGCTATGCCCTTGCCAAGAAACTGCTGACGGAAAATATGGATAAGCTGCATTTCGTTGCTGACTATCTCACCAAGTACGAGGCTATGGACGGCGACCAGTTTGCCTACGCCATGGAGCATGCAGATGCCACCGATGAGGATCTGAACGCCATTCTCGCAAACAGAAAGAAGAAGAGCGAGGAAGAAAACCGCGTGGCCGCCGAGATTGAGGCAGAGGAAAAGAGACTTGCCGAAGAGGCTCTGGCGGAAAATAAAGAGGAAAAGAAGGAAGGCGCGGACGAAACGCCCGACGCATCTCATTCTTCTACCGACGGTCAATCGTAAAGCTTAACGTTATAGGAGACTTTGGATGCGGAATCCTTGCTTATTGGCTTGATCCCCCTGACGATTTCGGTGATTTGCCTTTGTAAGGGTATCATCTTTAACAAGATCGTTTGCATCGCATATTCCATATTCGAGAGAGGAATTTTGAAGCTCCTTCCGTATAAAAAAAGAACGCTTGTTCAAAGCGTTCTTTTTTTGCTTTCGGGAAGAAAGCCGCACCAAAAGCACGCACCTGCATACTATGGTATTGAGACAGGAATGTCTCAACAATTCTTTTTTAGGGGGAAACACCATGGCAGAAAGCAGATGCTCCTGCGGTGGTCAGAGCGGCGGCCTTTCCTCGGGAAACCGTGAGACCGTTTGCATTGATACCATGCGCGTGTTAGACTCTTGCCGTGACAAGGACTGCTACGAAAACGTAAGAGTCTACCTGACCGGATGCGGTCAGGACGCCATTGACCGCACTGCTACGGTTCGTACCGTTGACGCCAGGATCATTGCCACGAGTATCGTGGTGGACGACGTACCGTTCAACCGTGGCTTTTACCAGATCAACATTCGTTTTTACATTCGTTTGAAATTTGAGGCTTGCATTACACCCGGAAACGTAGTGGAATTTCGCGGGTTGGCTATCGTAGATAAAGCGGTAGTTCTGTTCGGCGGGGAAGGATGCGTGCATATCTTCCATTCCGGCGAGGATAACGGCTTTTGCAGCTGTCCCTGCGGCGAGGGCGTGACCAATCAGCCCGTCGCCGTCGTAGAGACGGTAGAGCCCGTTGTGCTTAGTACGGCCGTTGTAGGGCCCGAATGTCAGTGCGGATGTTCGCCGTGTGGGTGCGGTTGCTCTTGTAGCTGCTTCACCTGCGGCGAAGGCTCCACGCTTCCCGGTGAGGTAGCCTGCTACTTCCCGGAGGGCTTCGCGGCCATCACCGATGAGTGCAAGAAGCTGCTCGTCAGCATCGGTATGTTCTCGGTCATTCGGCTCGAAAGACCCGCGCAATACCTGATCTCGGCCACCGAGTACGCCGTTCCTGACAAGGAGTGCCGTCCTTGCGGCAAGGATGAGTCGCCTTGCGATCTCTTCCGCGCAATGTCCTTTCCCGTAAACCAGTTTTATCCTCCTTCCTTGAAGGATATGGGACGGGGCGGCAAATAAACGGAGAACAAAACAAAAAGACTGTCGCTTTCGCGGCAGTCTTTTTGCGTATGGCTTATACCCCGGGAACAGGCTCGTTGTCGCCGGTATCCTCTTCTACGACCACAGCAGGCTCCTCCGCGTCAGCGGCGGCCTTGCGGGAGTCGCAATACTCCTTGAACATGACCTTGCCCTTTTCCACGACCTGACCGCCCTTTACGGCGCAGTTGTCAAGAGCCTCGCCCAATGCCTCGGCACCGATGGCAATAGCACCAACGGAAATATACAGGGCCTTCGTTAATCCTTCTTTGAAAGACATATGAAACACCTCACTTTCAGTTTCTTTGTGAATCTCTACTATTATTATAATTGATTTTGCCCCGCTTGTCAATATTTTATCCGTATTTTTTTGCGATTGTCTGCGTTTTCTCAAAGCAAAGCCCCCTCCTCGCCGTGACACGGCAGAGAAGGGGGCTGCTGTTAAAAATTAATACTTGTTGCGCTTGGTGTAGTGGGTGTGCAGAAGCTCGTGGGCCTTGTGGCCGTTGGGCTCACCCAGATATTCGTCGTACAGCTTCTTGATGGAAGGATTCTCGTGAGACTTGCGCAGAGCCTTGCCGGCATCCTCATTGTAGAGAGCGGAGGCACGCAGAGCCTTGTAATCAAAGTACATACGGTCCTTCGCGCTGACGATAGGCTGACCGCCGCCGTTGATACAGCCGCCGGGACAACCCATGATCTCGATGAAGGTGTAGCTCTTCTCACCGCGAGCAACGGCCTCAAGCAGAGCCTTTGCGTTGCCGGAGCCGGAAGCGACAGCCACGCTGACGGGCGTGCCGTCCAGATCAATGGTGGCCTCCTTGATGCCTTCCATACCGCGAACGGCAGTCAGGTTCACGTCGGCAAGCTCCTTGCCCGTTACCTTTTCGTAAACGGTGCGGAGAGCGGCCTCCATAACACCACCCGTTGCGCCGAAGATGTCAGCCGCGCCGGTGGAGTCACCCATCATTTCGTCGAACTTGCCATCGGGCAAACGAGCGAAATCAATGTTGGCGTTGTTGATCATGCGAGCCAGCTCACGAACGGTGATAACGGCGTCTACGTCGCGCAGACCGCCAACCTTCATCTCGTCTCTTGCCGCCTCGTACTTCTTAGCGGTACAGGGCATAACGGATACAACGTAGATCTTTGCGGGATCAATGTTGTTCTTCTCAGCGAAGTAGCTCTTCACGATGGCACCCGTCATCTGGTGAGGAGACTTGCAAGAGGACAGGTTGGGGATGAACTCGGGGAAGAAGGTCTCGCAATAGCTGACCCATCCGGGCGAGCAGGAGGTGATCATGGGCAGAGCACCGCCGTTCTTGATACGGCCGAGAAGCTCAGTGCCCTCCTCGATGATGGTCAGGTCGGCACCGAAGTTGGTGTCGAATACACGGTCAAAGCCGAGACGGCGCAGAGCCGTTGCCAGCTTGCCGGTCTGGGCAATGCCCATGGGAAGACCGAACTCCTCGCCAATGGTAGCGCGAACGGCGGGAGCGGGCTGAACTACCACGAACTTGTCGGGATCTGCCAGAGCGGCAAATACCTCGTCGATGGCACTCTTCTCGGTCAAAGCACCAACAGGGCAAGCGGCGATACACTGACCGCAGTTGATACAGGGCGGGTCCACCAGAGACTTGCCGAAGATGGAGCCAATGACCGTCTTGTCACCGCGCAGGGAAGCACCGATGGCACCGATCTTCTGAACGTCGGTACAAGCACCGATACAACGGCGGCACTTGATGCACTTGCTGTTGTCGCGGACGACGGAGGGAGAGAGCGTATCCTTCTCGAATACCTTCTTCTCTGCGGCCTCAAAGCGGACGTCATCAACGCCATACTCATGGCAGAGAGCCTGCAGCTCGCAGTTCTTGGAGCGCACGCAGGTGGTGCACTCGCGGTTGTGGTTGGAGAGCAGAAGCTCAAGGTTGAGCTTTCTGTTGGCGCGGAGCTTTTCGGTGTTGGTACGAACGACCATGCCCTCACCGACCTGAGAAACACAGGCGGCCTGCAGAGCGCGAGCACCCTCGATCTCCACAAGGCACAGACGGCAAGCGCCGATCTGGTTGATGTCCTTCAGGTAGCACAGGGTAGGAATGTTGATGCCTGCCGCGGCTGCCGCATCCAGAATAGTATAGCTTGCGGGCACAGTAACCTGTACGCCGTCAATGGTAAGTGTAACCGTATTCATTCCTTCTTACCTCCTTATTTCTTGATGATGGCCTTGAACTTACAGTTGCCAAGGCAAACACCGCACTTAATGCACTTAGACGTGTCGATGGTGAAGGGAGCAAGCTTCTTGTCGGGGAAGTCCTCCTTAGGCAGACGCTCGAAAGCGGCGGCAGGGCAGTTCTTTGCGCACAGGCCGCAACCGATACACTTGTCGGTCAGAACGTAGAAGTTGGACAGCTCCTTGCAAGCACCGGCAGGGCAACGCTTCTCGCGGATGTGTGCCTCATACTCGCTGCGGAAGTAGCGAATGGTGGAGAGAACGGGATTAGGAGCCGTCTGACCCAAGCCGCACAGAGAGTTGGTCTTGATCATGTTGGCAAGCTCCTCGAGCTTCTCAATGTCGCCCTCTTCGCCCTTGCCCTCGGTGATGCGGGTCAGGATGTCCAGCATCTTGCGGATACCCACGCGGCAGGGCGTGCACTTGCCGCAGGACTCGTCTACCGTGAACTCAAGGAAGAACTTGGCGATGTCAACCATACAGTTGTCCTCGTCCATAACGACCAGACCGCCGGAGCCGATCATCGCGCCGATGGCGGCGAGAGAATCGTAGTCCACGTTGGTGTCGATCAGGGAAGCGGGAACGCAACCGCCGGAGGGACCACCCATCTGAGCGGCCTTGAACTTCTTGCCGTTGGGGATACCACCGCCGATGTCGTATACGATCTCGCGCAGGGTAGTACCCATGGGGATCTCAACGAGACCGGTGCGCTGAATACGGCCGGACAGAGCGAATACCTTGGTGCCCTTAGCCTTGTCCTTGCCCATGGAGGCAAACCACTCAGCACCGTTGTTGATGATCTGAGGAATGTTGGCGTAGGTCTCTACGTTGTTGATGATGGTAGGCTGACCGAACAGACCCTTCACAGCAGGGAAGGGAGGACGGGGTCTGGGCTCACCGCGGTTACCCTCGATGGAGGTGAGAAGAGCAGTCTCCTCGCCGCAAACGAACGCACCCGCACCCAGACGAACCTGGATGTCAAAGTTAAAGCCGGTGCCAAAGATGTTCTTGCCGAGAAGACCTGCCTCACGAGCCTGCTCGATGGCGATCTTCAAGCGCTTAACGGCGATGGGGTACTCGGCACGAACGTATACGTAACCCTCGTCGGCGCCGATGGCGTAGCCGGCAATGGCCATAGCCTCAACGACTGCGTGGGGGTCGCCCTCGAGAACGGAACGGTCCATGAACGCGCCGGGGTCGCCCTCGTCGGCGTTACAAACCACGTACTTCTTATCGGAAACGCTGTTCTTGGCAAACTGCCACTTAAGACCGGTGGGGAATCCGCCGCCGCCTCTGCCGCGCAGACCACTGTCGAGAATGGTCTTGATAACCTCATCGGGGGTCATCTGGGTAAGTACGGTAGCAAGAGCGCGATAGCCCTCGGTAGCGATGTACTCGTTGATGTTTTCGGCATCGATAAAGCCGCAGTTACGAAGAGCAACGCGGTGCTGCTTCTTGTAGAAGGTGGTGTCCATCAGCTTGACGGAAACACCCTGCTCCTTGTGCAGGTTCTCGTCGGTGTAGAACAAACGGGCAACGGGAACGTTGCCGATGATGTGAGAGGTAACGATCTCCTCCACGTCCTCTACCTCAACGTGGCTGTAGAAGGTTCCCTCGGGATAAACGATCACGATAGGGCCTGCGGCGCAAAGACCGAAGCAGCCCGTCTTTACGATCTGTACGTCCTTGGTCAGATCGTGAGCAGCGAAAGCGTTTTCCAGAGCCTCGGCAATTTTAAGGCTCTTGGAGGAGGTACAACCGGTACCGGCGCAGATCAGAACGTGACGCTTGTAGCCGTTGTCCTCAATGGCCTCTCTGCCGCGACGCACGGCCATCTTGGGCTGCATCGCTTCGTAAATGGCATTAAGTTCTGCAACAGTTTTCATATCTTTCCTTCTCCCTTCTTACAGTGCGCGGTACTTGTCGAGAATACCCTTGACCTGACCGGGAACCATACGTCCGTAAACGTCCTCGTTGATGGTCATAACGGGAGCAAGGCCGCAGCATCCAAGGCATCTGGTGTCCTGAATGGTGAACTTGCCGTCCTCGGTGGTCTCACCCGAATGAATGCCAAGCTGGTGAATCACCTCGTCGAGAACTGCCTGCGCGCCCTTAACGTAGCAAGCGGTACCCGTGCATACCTGAATGATGTTGTCTCCCTTGGGCGTCAGAGAGAACTGAGCGTAGAAGGTGGCCACACCGTAGATCTTGGATACGGGAATATCCAGTTCGTCGGCGATCAGGGTCATAGCATCCATGGAGAGATAGCCGAAAAGCTCTTGCGCTTTTTGCATGATGGGCATGAGGGGCCCGTCAAGCTTTTTGGCATCGTCGATGAACGCCTTTAACTCGTCCATTTTTGCAACGATCTGCTCTTGTGTGAGTCTCATGAAAAAGAACCTCCTGATATATAATATTTTTTTAAACCGATTTTTGTGGCAGATGGCACAGCGCGCACATCTTAACCTTACATATTATAACATATAAGTTATCTAAAATCAAGTCCTTTTGACAAAAAAATCACAATTTTGAAAAACCGTCGCAAATGATCGGTTTGGCTTGGTTTTTAAGTGATTTCACAACGAAAAAAAGCAAAGCCAAGGATTCCTCATAGGGTCACCTTAGCTTTGCTTTTATAAAACACAAAAATGATGGGGAATGGCGCTCTATTCGATCACCATTCAATCAAAAGAACAGTGTCCTTTCCGATCTGTTCGGCATCAAAGGCCATGGAAAGAAGATGCTTCCCATCGATTACATGATACCGTGCGGCGGAAAGATCCACCCCCGTAAGGGAGAGGGGCTGGGCCTTTTCCGTGCGGTTGGAGACCAAAAGCGCATGGTTATTGCCGTTTGTGGCGGCTACGGCATAGAAATCCTTTAAGGGCTCGTCCACCACCGTCTTTACCTGCGTGCCGAGGGCGTACAGCTTGCCGAAGGCAACAAAGGAATAGTAGGTAGAAACAGGCTCGCCTGTAAAGGGAGTAAAGAAGCCGCCAAACACCGAGCCTTGCAAGCGCGCGTCATAATAGCAAAGCATGTCCGCATAAGAATCCTGCATAGCCAGCATCATAGAGGCCGCCGCCGCTGAGGCGTGGGAGGAGCCGTGATCCTTGGCTTCAAAGGCGTTGTTCCATTCGTCCATCAGGTTTTCCACGTGGCCGTAGCCGTATTCCGCCAGCGTTTTGTGAACGAAGGCGTCCATGATCAGCGTTTTATCCACGTCAACGTAGCTGTGCCAGGAGAAGAAATCAATGGGAGAGCCTTTGGCTTTAATATAATCCAAAAAGGCAGTGAAAAAGTACATTCTGTGTTGCTCACGCTCGTAAGCCTCGTCGGGGGCAACGGCAGGATAGTCGATGCCGTATTTTTCGGGGTGATAAAACAACCCCTCAAATCCCGTAGAGCCGTATCCGCCCACCTTGATGCTGTCACCAAAACAAGCCTTTAGGTGCTTTGCCGTCACGTCGTAAAGCGCGAAATACTCTTCAGGCGTTCCCGCCCAAAGCATATTGATGTCCGGTGTAGGGCCGTTTTCGGGCTCACCCCAGATCTCCCAATAGGTGATGCCATAGTGATAGCCGTCGGCCCAGCCCTCGTTGTAATGGCGAATGATATGCTCGCAAATACGGGCCCATTTCGCGTAGTCCTTAGGTGGGAAAATGCGAATGATCTCTATGGTCATTTGATTTTCAATGGTCTCGCCTAAACGGAAAATAGGCTTTAAGCCGTAGGTGTGCATCGCCTCCAGCAAGGCGTCGGTGAAGGCAAAGGAATAGGAAGCGGGATCGTTTTCATCCGCATTAAAATCACGGAAAATGTTTTGAATATCCACAAAACGGTTTCCGCCAAAAGGGCCACCCACGTCGTGTAAGCGCGAAAAGGGAATGCCTGCGTTTTGCAGATGCTTCATGGGAGAAAAGTCAAATTTGCGGAAGCCACCGCCGAAGGGAGGCTGCCCCACCGCGTGCATGGGCTTGATGGGCCTTATGGCCTTTTGCAGATCAACAGTTATTTTTGGCATAAGATGATCCTCACTTTGTGTTAGTGTTTATTTTTATTTTCGTTTCGGTGTTGGGGAGCAGCTCGGCGTAGGCATACCGTGTACCGCCTTCGTCAAAGGCGAAAGCCACCTTGTCTCTGCCGTTTACGGAATACGCGATGCTCACGGCAGGAGAGGGAAGGGTAAGTCTTACAGTGAGAGGACAATCGAAGATCCGGGGCGGAAGTGGCAAACCATCCTCCGTAAGGTCCTTCATTCTCAATGCTACCACAAAGGCATCCCCTTCCTGCGAAACAGTTACGCAGGTGTTTTGACGTTTATATCCGTCATCAAAGGACATGGTAGCAATGGCGCGCGCCAAGCCTTGCCTTCATAATTTCTGCCTTCATCAAAAGAGCCTCCTTTCGTTTGGGACTTTTGGGTTTCCCTTTGGTGCCGAAACGGTCGTGGCAAGGTCGAGCTTTTAAGTATGTGACATGAATATCGGCATGGGTATTTTTTATCTATTACAGTTATATCGCAAAGGCAGAGAAAAGTCAATAGAGAAATGGGAAAGAGAGCAGAATTAAGAAAAAAGAAGTGATAGCTTTTCCTTTTGCTCACGGAGCGTTAGGGGGATAAAAATTGTGAAAATGAAAAAGCGCCCTTGCGAGGTACACTGACGGATGTCCGACTGTCCCCTATGGCGACATCGGCGGAGACTGCCTTGCCGTCGGCTCGCAAGCGGCCGCCACTCTGCGGCAGTCTATCGAATCCGTGCGGCTTTGCCGCCGTGTTTGACTTTGGGTCATCTCCACCAATAGAAAAAGCGCCGCAAGGGCGCTTTTTCTATTGCGAAAGAGCGGTAAAAAGGTGTGTAAATGTAGGTAAGAACAGTAAAAAGTACACCAGAAAGCTGCTCGATCAATTGGAATTTGACTATCTTTTCTTATATATGACCAATTCGGGGTTTTCGCCGTTTTCCTCATACGAGCATATAAGAAGAAAGTCCATATTTGCAACTATACCAAAGCATATGCCGAAATCGCTTTCAAGCTGACTGCCGAGATATGTCTGCTTATCGTCAAGGAATTTTACTTTTTCCCCATTCGGAAGGGTGTATTCCATATTGACAAACTCTCCCGGCAGCACGTTTAACTTTTCTACCTTGGGCAAACCTTTGATATTCAAAAGTGTGTTGAGTTCGTCGATTAATTGGCGCTTGAATTCTTCAAGCTTTTCTTTTCCGCCTATTTCAGCATATCGTCTCCAAATATCAAGGGTGTATTCGCCGTCAGCATAACACCATTGACAATATTCCTCATTGAAATTGCCGTCAGCTTCACGGCTAATATTACAATCCTCAATAGGCATTCCGCAACACTGGCATACAAGCTCTCTTGGAGA
>JAZRGD010000091.1:0-31512 GCA_045644045.1 Eubacteriales bacterium | reverse complement strand
GATAACTATAATAACAGCGCATATTTTTGCAAACACAATTAATAATTCAATCCCCGTGATCCATGACAGCAACAACAAGCCTATTGCGATAACGGCTGAACAAAACACTATTTTTCCTGAAATTGAATCAAGGCAAACTGCAATTACTGCTACAATTATAATAGCCCAAATCATATTTATCTCTCCTACGGTTTATGGCACTATTATACAGATAGAGACAGACACATGGGTGTCCTAACAAACAAATTCTCCCCACGGATATTGGCTTATCAACTAATTACCGTGAGGAGAATTGATTCAATTATACTTTAACCCATTTGTGCTTATGGTCGGTGGATTTTCCGCAAAAACTGCCAACCGACGGTCTCAATCCGTTAGTTGTCTGTGTTGCACCGCAATTTTTGCATTGCCATTTTGTTTGCTTCTCAGCAACTTTTGACCATTTATGAAGATGATCGCTTGATTTTCCACAGAAACCACCGATGGGTCTAAGTCCTTGAGTTGTTTGTGTTGTTCCACATTGTCGGCATTGCCATTTTGTTGTAGACATATTTTTCCTCACTAAATTTTACTTATAAAATCGCTGCTACAAAACGCATTTGCAGGCATTTGAATATTTTTCTTCAAGCATATGCATTTTTGATTAATATCCTTTATTTCCCACATTCCAATTGCAGGAGATTTTGGTGCTATCGCGCTATTCATCGGATCGTACCAATTTTTGCAGAAAGCGCATTTTTTAATGTGCTTTATGTTAACTATTGTTGATGCCATAAAAGTATTTCTCCAGAATTTATACCAACATATTATGTACTCTTATATTACACTTAACAAAATGAAAAATCAGAATCAGCAACTTGCTTATCCCAACGTTTGTATTCTTTAAGAAGCCTTTCTTGCTCGGAAATAGCTACTGCATCCTTCTCGATTTGTGCAACGAGCTCGTTATAGTCGGGGGCAAAATCTGCAAAATATCTATCATTATTATTGAGTTGTTCATTTATTTCTCTGAACATGCCCATAATCTGGTCTTTCAATTGATCTTTCGCATCTTCAAACTTCCTGTTCTTCTTTTGTTCTTTTGTGTTAGTTATAACATCAGCACCTATCTCAATAACAGCACCAATAATAGGAAGAGCTTTAGTAGCAAAGGATGCCATTTTGGTGACCTGCCAAGGCTTGAACTTAACAGTCTTGCCCATTTTTCCAAGAAGGTCTCGACCGGCAAATATGCCTTTCTTAAATACATCTACACCGACATATTTTGCACTCTTCAACCCCTTGGCAACTGCATCTGTTCCTTTTGACATTAAGCTTTCCATCAATTCGTTGTGTTTATCATATTCAGCTTGAACTGATGTTCCCACTTGATTGGTCCATTCAGAATGCTTTTCACAATATCGTTCTAATATATCATTTATTTCATCATTCAAACGATATCCCTCTTGTCCGGGTAGCAACCCGATCTCATCCTCCAACACCTCATTGAAATCGTCTATTGTTGCCGCTCTTATTGCAGAAATTTTAGCCTTTTCCAAATTGCGAAGCTCATCTTTTATTTCACCTCTACTGCGAAGCAGTCTTTTCTGCAACTGCTGTAGATCTTTTTTGTTTCGGTCTAAGGACTCCTTCTGTTCAGGCAAAATTACAGTTTCAATCAGTTTTTCTTGTTCTCTAATAATTTCAATCATTTTTTTGATTTCACTATTGAGAATATCGCAACCTGTTTTTGAAATTAAATGTTCACGAGATTGTTGAAGTATTTCGTTTGTTATGTTTTCTAAAACTGTTAGGCGTGATCTCTTCAGATATTCTTCTCTGTATCCCTGCCACGCTTCTATTCCCCTACCATCGGGAGCTGCACTGATGCAAGCAATTTTAACTTTTTGAATTTCAGAATCCGTCAATCCGCAATCGACAAGCTTAGTTCGAAGATTATCCGATTTAATTCTCGCCTGCATCTCATAATCTTCACTATCTGTCATATCAGCAACATCATCCATTCTATTGATAACAAATATCGTCGATGACAATTTGTTAAGATCCTTCAATATCCACCGAATGCAATCTTTATGGCTGTCCTTAATGGGATTCTTCGCTGTTACCACATAAAGAATAACATTGGCTTCGCTTATGTATTTTTTTGTTTTTTCTGAAAGAGCAATGCGTCCTCCATTTTCGTCCATTCCAACCTTATCACCAAACAGCCCAGGTGTATCAACAATCTGACAACCGTTCGGAATTGAACTTGGCGTATAACACAGTATTTCGTCGGAAGATTCATCGGAGTCTATTTTCATGTTATCCATCTTTTCATTAAGCCATCCAGCAGCAACGCTGGTTTTGCCATCGGAAAAAGCTCCAACTAAAACGATAGAGATTTTATCGTTTTGTACGATACCTTTAGCGTTCTCAATTTTTCTTATAGACTCGCTAACATCGATCCCAAACGTCTCTAACTCAAGAATTTTTTCTTTGGTGCTCTCCATGCTTTTGAGTAGTTCACCTTTATTCATCACGTACTTATCAAATTGATACATCTTAATCCTCCCAACAATCCTTTTGTATTCTCCTATAACGATTTTCTAAGTCCATTACAACAACGTCAAGAATACGTTCAATATCACTTAGTGCTTTCCTTTGACTTTCTATATTTTGAATGATTTGCTCATGTTTCATGTCTATTTGTTTTTCAAGATCCTGTTCTTTAATAGACTGTTTCAAGTTCTCTGCAATTTCATCGATTTGTGCATCAAGGGACTCTTTAAGCTCTTTCTTTGCCTTATTTATTCGTTTTTCCTTTGAAGCAAACCAACTCCATATTCTTTCGACGATGCCAACAACTGCGCCAGCCACAGCACCAATAACACTACCTAATCCAGGACAAATAGCCGAGCCAACAGTTAAACCTGTAAGAGCATATCCACCTATTTTAAATGCACCTTTTGCAAGATCCTTAAATGAAAATTTTAGAGACTTTATGAAGGAAAAATCAAGATCAACATTTTCATCCTCCATATCATTTTGGAATATTATTTGATCTCTCTGTAGATTCTTACAAAGTCGATTTTCTGCATCTAAAATTGCTTCCTGATATTCGTTAATGGCAAAACTAACTTTCCCATCAGCCGCGGTTTGAATATCATGAATTATTTGTTGTTCGTATTGCTTAAATACTTCTTCGACATCACTGGATTTTAGTTTTCCTTTACACTCGTCAATCATTTCAAATAATGTATCCTGAATGGAGGAAAATGCACCAGCTACAATACTTCTGTCAATACGACCAATCGTTTGAACAAAATCATGTCTCGCAATTTCGCATTTTTGTTCAAATTCGTCGTAGTCTCGAAGAAAGTTCTTTATTTTCTTTTTTTCAACATCTCGCAACCTTGAAACTTCACTTATCATATTTATTAAACGATTTCTTAATTTTTCAAGGTTTTCTTCAAAGATATCCTCGTCAAAATGCTCTATTTTTTGGACAATAACATCCTGCACATCGCAAATATGGCTATCCATTTGCATTAGCTCAACATTGTTTGAATATTCTTTAAGAAACTTTCCTTGCTCAGCTCTTAATCGCTTATCTTCCGTATCCGGAATAATTGTTGTATTGCCATTGTAATCCATTGCCGTTGAACAAAACGAAAGTAAGCCGTTTAGAGTTATGCTTCCTCTGAACTTATCTCCCAAAAAAGATATCAATTCATCCTGCGTTTGACGAACAATTTCACTTTGCTTTTTATATGCATCAGAGAGAGTTTCTTGATATGTCTTATCAAGTCCCTCGATGCGCTCTTGTTTTGCCTTACAATGCACGTTGAAAATCGCATATATAGATGTTCTATCGCGCATATATTTTTTTATTTTTTCAAGCGTATCCTTTTCTGCTTTTTTTCCTGATCCGTTGACATAAAAGATAACATGGGCTTTTGCAAGTGAATTTTTTATTGCTTCACGATACTTGCCTTCATCGCCTTCAATACCAGGAATGTCTATAAGCAAAAAATTTTTATCACCAACGAATAAATTATACTCTGTTGAACTTTGAGTATAATCCGGGCGACCTGTTCCAATTATTTGCCCATCAACACAACCTAACCGATCTTCGGCATTTTGAAGTTGATTCCAAGAAAAGTGTAAGGCTGTTGCCCCCTCTATATATGCATTAAAAGTCGTTTGAATATCGCTTTTTACCATACTAAGACACCCAAATTAGCAAGGACTGCTCCAATTGCTACGCCAGCTGCTCCGGATACAATATAGAATACCCACCGAAGCTTGTCTCTGCGATACTTTTTCATTGCCGATTGAACGGCTAAATTCAATTCCTCAAGACTCGAAATCAAATCTTTATAATCACCACTGTGCCTCTTCAAGAATGAAATATATTCTCTTCTTTGTGCCAACGCTTCTGCTCGTCTTGTTTCTTCATCATATATTATCCGTAAGGATTCAATAATTGTAGACTTTCCTGCATTAGTCTCTCCAAAGAAAGCAATGCAAAACTTATCCCATTCGCTTGAATTTTTTAGATGGTCAATTTCCTGCTGAAAACTAACATTGAGTACTTCTAATGTCTTTTTAATTTCAGTCAATTCAGCATTTTCCTCATCTCCTGAAAGGTCAATTGAATTAGTTTTTTTTAATGCTTCTTCCAATACAGTTTGCACATTCTTGTATTTCTTTTCAATATCTTCTCTAACCATATCTTCTCCCTGCAACTCAAACAGTAAATTCTTACATAACATTCAATTTTGGTAGTTTTCAAAAGTGCGTTGAATTTCTTTTTTTATATCTTCAACAAAATCGTCGGGTGATATAACCTTTACCCATGCTCCCTGGCTCAACAACCACATTTTAATACCATTACCATAGGTTTCGGCTTCAATCAGAAATTTCTTATCGCCAAGTCGCTCGATAATTCTTGCGGTAGGGAGCTTATCGAGAACGGCTTGCACCGACGGACCACCGAACTCAAAGCGGATGGTGCGGAGCTTGCCGGGCCACATAAAGAGGCTGCGTTTGCGAAGCAATCCTTCATCAAATTCGGGAATCTCGTCGGTTGAAAATTTCTTTCTGTGCTCGGTAACATCTTTGATACGATCGAGACGGAAATAATATGGCTTATCCATTTTGCCCTCAGCCATGAATGCGATGAGATAAAAATAATAGTCCGTGAACATAACCGAGGCAGGTCGAACACGATGCGTTTTCCACTGCCTATCCATGCAATAATATTCGATAGTGATTTCCTTGTGCTCGGTAATACAGTTCACGATCTGCCAAAGCCTATCTTCCACACTCTCACAATCGTGCTTGACTTCTGGGTAGTGGTAAAGTTCCTTGCGGATCAGTTCGTTAAGAATGGGACGATCCTCGGCGGTGGTGAAACGCTTAAGCTTGTCAGTAAGAGCGAGAAGCTCCATCTTCGAAAATGCTCTCGCACCGATCATAACTTCAACAAGTGCGAAAAGCTCCTTATTCGTAAGAAACTCGTCCATATACAAGCGGTAGCATTTATCTTGATGCGAGTATTCAAACTCCGTATTACCTACAAGATCTCTATGATCGGCAAGAAAAGCTTTCAGATCGCCGATGCTGCGGCTGATACTCTTAGTCGATACGCCGTATTCGTTGGCAAGCTCGGCAACGGAAATGTCCTCTCCGCGCATAGCTCGGAAGAAGATTTCAAGAACTCTATACTGTTTTGTATTATCCATAATGACCTCCGTTCGTTTCTTGCCTCAATTATACGAAAACAGCGAGACAGATGTATGTCCCGCTGAAAAACATTGCTTTAGAGTGGGTCAACTTATTAACCTACCTCATTATATCATAAAATTCGACATATTTCAATGTGCAAATGTAAATATTGCTATTGAAAATCAAAAAGGGCATACAAGTCGTTCTCGACGTGTAGTTGCTTTCTCTCCAAAAGAAAAAAGGCGTAACCGCCTTTTCTCTTTTAGGTTCTATTTGATCCAAATTTCCACGTCTCCCGTGGAGGTGACGATCTCGCAAAGACCGCCCTCGTCGCTGTCGGATACGCGGACCTCTCCCGTGCCGCTATCCGCGCGGACCCGCTTGGGGGTAAGGAGGGTACCCTCTACGTCACCCGTGTCGGTTTCAATCCGCAGGGTGGTGGCGTCGGACGCCTCAAGCTCCACGTCGCCTGTATCGGTCTCAACGGAGAGATGCCCCGATACCACGGTCTCCGTCAGTGCTACGTCACCCGTGTTGGTTTTCACAGTGAGAGCACCGCAAGCGACCTCCGTCAAGGTCACGTCACCCGTATCGGTAGTGATGGCGACGTCCTTTTCCGCCCCAAGGCGAATCAGCGTTACGTCACCCGTATGGGTCTCGACGCTCAAAAGCTCCGTATCGGCAGATAGCTTCACGTCTCCCGTGTGGGTCTTGACAGTGAGGCGACCGATGCGCGCGGTGGGACCAATAACGTCTCCCGTGTGGGTTTCGATCTCCGCCGCTTCAAAAAGGAGGTCGGTAGGAAACGATACGTCGCCCGTGTTGGTCTTAACCGTCAAAGAAGAATAGCTTTCCTCAGGCAAATAGACGGTAACGCTCATCTCTTCCGCAAAGATCCCGATATGCTCGTACCATTTTCGCTCATCCACACAGCGAACGACAAGGACACCGTTTTCCACGGCGGCGGTAAGAGTGAGTTTCTCGTTATCCACGCACTCTACTCTGCTTTCTCCGTCAGTGGAGGGGACGAAGAATACGTCGGCGGTCTTCGCATCCACCGAGATCGCCGTAAAGGGCTCGAGGACGGGGATGGTGTGGGACACGGTGGGCATACCGAGCGCGTCGGGGCGGAAGCCTGTAACGCACAGCCCGACGGTAACGATCAAGATACCGACCACACAAAGGCAAACGGCTATGATAAGGGGCGTCTTCATGCATCCTTCTCCTTTCTGATCAAGCAGAATTTGATAAATAAAAACAGTTTTTTGGTGAGACGGCCAAGCCCTCTTGTGGCGGCGAGACAGCCATAGAAGGCGAGGATGGCGAGACCTGCAGACAAAACCCCCGCGCCAAGCAAAAGCGCAAAGGCACCAAATCCAACATTGATAGCCAAAAAGGGAGACGCGAGGACACCGCAAACTGCACTCACGGCAAGGGCGGAAAAGGCCGCCCATAGGCAAACGATACACGACCAAATAACGGCATAAAGGGAAACAAGCACAGCAAAAGCCGCCACGGCAAGAGAGAGCCAAACAGGAGAGCCGAGGACAAGCAAGACGATCTCCAAGACGGTGAGGCTTCTCGCGGGTCTTACTCTTTCCTTCACCAGACGCGAAAGGGGGATCTCGGCGAGGATCGCCTCTGCCGCCGTCTCGGGGGTGCCGACGGCACGGGTAGCCTCTTCCTCCGTCATTCCGTCTTCTATCCTGTCGTCGATCATCTCGGCATAATAGTCGAGAGAGCGCGCTCTGTCCTCACCCGGCAGACCGACAAGACGCTCTGCCAGAAGAGCGAGAAATTCATTCCTTTTCATTTTTATTCTCCTCTCTCGTAACGAACTCGTACATGGAAAGCAATTCGCGCCATTCTCTTTTAAATTCCTCAATACGCGCGCGTCCCATCTCGGTGATGCGATAATACTTTCTTAGTCTGCCGTTATGCTCCGCCGTGCGGACGTTGATCTGGGCGTTACTTTCCAATCGGCGCAATATGGGGTACAGCGTGGATTCCGATATTTCCACATACGGCTTCAAGTCCTTGATGATCTGATACCCGTAGGATTCCTCATCCTTAACAGCCGCCAGCACCAAGGCATCAAGCACCCCTCTCTTAATTTGAGCATCCATTTCCTTTCCTCTATCTTGCAAGCAAGATATTCCTTTTTTTGATTTCAATGCCTCTCTACGCGTAATACTATACCACACATAGTATTTTTTGTCAAGAGTTGTTTCAAAAAAAGTTGTTTCACAAAAAATTTTTCACTTTTTTTCGCAATTTTCTCCTAATTTTATCTAAAAAAACACTTTTGCTATTGCATTTTTGAAAAAAATACGCTATAATATATGTGCAAAATATAAACAAATCAAAAAGAACCGCTTAATTTGTTTATACACACAAGGGAAATAACATAAAACGTCAACCGATCTCAGAAAGGATACGAAAAAGAATGGAAACAAAAATTTTGGTCGTGGACGACGACCTGAATATTTGCGAGTCTCTTCGCCTGAATTTGGAAAGCGAGGGCTTTCAGGTAAAATGCGCCAACGACGGTGTGGAGGCGGTAAGCTTCTTTAAAATGTACAACCCCGATTTGGTGCTTCTCGACCTGATGCTGCCCAAGAAGGACGGCCGCGAGGTCTGCCGCGAGATCCGCGAGATCTCCAACAAGCCCATCATTGTGGTTACCGCCAAGGACACCACGGTGGAAAAGGTCGTGGCGTTGGAGCTGGGTGCCGACGACTTCTTAGTGAAGCCCGTTGACAGAAGCGAGCTGTCCGCCCGTATCAAGGCGGTGCTTCGCCGTTGCGCTCCTCAAAACAAGAATACCGACGAGGAGGTCGTAAAGTTCGACAACTTAGAGGTCTCCCGCCAGAAGTACGAGTTAAAGCTTCGCGGCGTTCCCGTTCCCGTTCCTCCCAAGGAGCTGGAGCTTCTCTACTTCCTCGCCTCCAACTGCAACATCGTCTTTAAGCGCGACCAGCTTCTTGACAAGGTTTGGGGCTTTGATTACTTAGGCGACTCCCGCACCGTAGACGTGCATATCAAGCGTGTGCGTGAGAAGCTTGAGGGTGTTTCCGATAAGTGGATCCTCCGCACCGTTTGGGGCGTTGGATACAAGTTTGAGGTTTTGCAATAACCCATATAAAACGGCCTTCCGTGGTATTCACGGAAGGCCGTTTTCGTTTTAGAGATTTTCTTTTATCAGGGCATTGACGGCCTCACGGACGGCGAGCATCGTTTTGCTGTCGCACACGCATCTGTCAAATACGATCTTGCCCGTAAGTGCCTCGACGGTCTCGATCACCCTCTCCCTGCCTACGAGAGAGGCGGCGAGAGTCATGGCACGAAAGTCCTCCAAGCCCTCACGGAAGGCCATGCCGCGCACGGAATCCCAAGCGGTGCCGTCGGGTGCGGGGTAGACGGTATAGCAATCGCCCGAGGGGGTGAAGCCGCCGCCCGTGGAATCGAGGAAGGGATCGACGGAATCGAGAGAATACTGACTGAAATAGAAATTGAAGCCCCATTGCAGGAAGCCCTTGATGTCATAGCGGAACATTTGCGTTCCCATATAACGGGTACGGGCGAGAGGCATTGCGAAATAGCGATTGCTCACTCCCACGTTTTGCCCACAGCAATAGTAGACCCATCTGTCGGCGATATTCTCGGCGAGGAAGGGCGCAATGGCATCGCTGGCGGCAATGGGATGGGCAACCAGCCCCTTTTCGTAATATTCGAAATGCGAGAGCGCGTCACACACGTAGCAGCCATCTAACAGGTCGCCCACGTTCTCCTTGGCCTTGCGATAGCTGTCGAGGTTGGTTTCATTGGGCTCGTCGGAGATGTGGAACACGGTGCGCTCGGCGATACCGAGGAAGGCGAGGTGCGCGCGCAGGGCGGGGATAAAGGCGGCGAGAAAATCGTGATATTCCTTCCCTGCTCCGTCGGTGTCCCAGCCGAAGATGCGTGTCTCACCCTTCTCCGTCGTAGCGATGACCTTTGGGGCGTGCTTCGCGCCCCATTGGGTGAACAGGTGGTTGATTTCAAAATGGTGGATGCCCTTATCTTCGGCAAGGGCGATATAGCGATCGAAGCGGTCGAAGCCGAAGGTATACGTTCCGTTCAAATAGGAAATATCCACCAGCTGCACCGTAGGCCGCTCACCGCCCACGGCGGTGTCGGTGGGGGGCGTTAAGGCGGGCACGAGTATCATATTGTTACCCGCGGCCACGTAGGCCTCCATAAAATTGCCGATAATGCGCCAATGCTCCTCGCTGAACATGGGCACGTGATAGTAGTCAGCCAAGCAATCGGCGTGGAACCACTGGGTAGAAAGCAGATCCGTCTCAGGCAACAGGGCGTCAATGACCTCTAAATCCAAGGAGAGAGTGGCCATGACCGTCTCTTCCTTATAAAGCGTCAGGCACAGCTTATGCGCACCCACGGGGAGCGTCCCTGCGGCGATATCCACCCAAAGGGCGGAGGGCAGGAGAGGAAAGACGGGAATGCCACGCTCCGGCAACGGCTTCAAGAGATCGGGGTACAGGCCGGGATCGGTGCGGAGATAGCCCTCGTCACGCACACCGGGATAGACCGGCATTTTAGCGGGGATGCTCTCCACCGTACGCAGGGTGATCGCCTCGTCGGGCACGCCCTCTATGGCAAGGCGAAGGGAGTAAAAGGAAAACCATCCCGGCACCTCGCACTCCTTATAAAGAATTTGAAAGGAAAAGGGCTGATTTTTAAGAACGGTGGCTTTTTTCAGCTCCGTAAAATCCAAAAGCTCGCTGTCGTGAAAGCATTTTTCAAGCGAAGATACCAAGCGAACGTGTAGCATAACATCCTCCGTATTCCGTCACGGGACGGCGTTTTCTTCATTGTAGCACAGGGCGTGGAAAAAGTCAACAAAAAGAAATTGCTCGTATGTGGTTTTTTTGCTCTTTTTTTGCCTGTTGACCTTGACGAACGGTGTCGCTTTTGCTATAATGCATATAGAATGCTCAAGCACTCGGCGTGCTTCAACGAGCCGATCGCATCGGCTCACGCGGAATAAAACGACGGACACGGAAGCATAGACCGACCAATTTTGGCAAAGAGGAAAAAGAATATGTTAAAGCGATTTATAAGTTACTACAAGCCACACAGGAAAATGCTCATTCTCGACATGCTGGCGGCACTTCTCATCTCCGTCATCGGCATGGTCTACCCCATCGTGACGAACAAGATGCTGAACGAATACATCCCGAACAAGATGTATAACACCATCATCATCGCGGGATGCGTGGTACTGGCACTCTATGCGTTAAGAATGTTCTTAAACTATTTCGTGCAGTATTACGGTCACGTCATCGGTGTGCGTATGCAGTCCGCCATGCGAACCGACCTCTTTGCCCATCTGCAAAGGCTTCCCTTCCGCTTTTACGACAACAACGAGACGGGACGCATTATGACGCGCATCACCAGCGACCTTTTCGAGGTGTGCGAGCTTGCCCACCACGGTCCCGAAAACCTGCTGATCAGCTCGGTGATGATCATTTGCTCCTTCACCTATCTGATGACCATCGACTGGATCCTGACCTTCATCATTTTCACCTGCGTTCCCATTCTCCTCTTCGTGACCATGCATTTCCGCAAGGCCATGAAGCAGGCCTTTGACGACCGTCGCAAGAGCAACGCCACCATCAACGCCTCGGTGGAAAGCAGTGTGACGGGCATCCGTGTGACCAAGGCCTACACCAACGCGGGAAAAGAAGTGGAAAAATTCGCAAGGGGTGACGAGGAGTTTGTGGATTCCTCCCGCCGCGCCTACAAGGCGATGGCGAAATTCCACTCCTCCACTTCCTTTATTACTGAGATTTTCAACGTATTTATTCTCATCGCGGGCGGTCTGTTCCTCTATGCGGGGCGCATCTCCTTCGGTGACTACTCAACCTTTATCGTATCGGTCAACCTCTTTATTTCCCCTGTTCACACCCTCATCTTTTTCATGGAGTCCTATCAAAACGGTGTCAGCGGCTTCAAGCGGTTTGTTGAGATCATGGAGGAAACCCCGGAGTGCGACGCCCCCGATGCCCGTCCCTTGACGGACGTGAAGGGAGAGATCGAGTTCCGCGACGTTTCCTTCTCCTATGACGAGACCAAGGAGGTCCTGCGCCACGTCAACCTGCGCTTGGAAAAAGGCAAGAAGCTGGCCCTTGTTGGCCCTTCGGGCGGTGGCAAGACCACCCTTTGCCATCTGCTGCCAAACTTCTACCGCTTGGAGGCGGGAAATGGCTCTATTCTGATCGACAGCACAGATACCAAGGAACTGACCTTAGAGTCGGTGCGTCGCCATATCGGTATCGTACAGCAGGACGTATTTCTCTTTGCGGGTACCATCCGTGAGAATATCCTTTACGGCAAGCCCGACGCCACCGAGGAGGAAATGATCTCGGCGGCCAAGCGCGCCAATATTCACGACTACATCCTCACCCTTGAGAAGGGGTACGACTCGGAGATCGGCGAGCGCGGTGTAAAGCTGTCGGGCGGCCAAAAGCAGAGACTCAGCATTGCCCGCGTGTTCCTCAAGGACCCTGCCATTTTGATCCTCGACGAGGCCACCAGCGCCCTTGACAACACCACGGAGGTCTTAATCCAAGAGGCACTTGACGAGCTTTGCGAGGGACGCACCACCTTAGTGGTAGCCCACCGTCTTTCCACCATCCGTGGCGCGGATGAGATCGCCGTGGTGATGAACGGCGAGGTGACCGAGCGCGGCACCCACGAGGAGCTGATGGCGAAGGGCGGCACCTATCACGAGCTGTATGCCTTGCAGTTCAGAGACAACGACACATTCGAATGAAAGAAGGATACCGCTATGAATCTTGTTCACGAGCGCGAGCTGTTTTCTTCTCTCGCCCTAGGCGCCGAAACGGTGAGCTTTACCTCCGAGGGCGCTTACCTTGCGCGTTACCTCCCCGCCGAGAAAGAAAGCTGTATAGCAAACGGCCGTAATGCCAGCCGATTGGATGCCACTGCCGGTATGCGACTGTCCTTTGTAACGGATAGTCCCTGCCTTGCGTTGGGAGTTACCATAGAGGCCGAGTTAAAGGATCGCGCCGCCATCGATGTAAAGGTGGACGGCCGTTATCTTGGCAGTATCGCCAATTTTACAGAGAATGGCAAAGCGCTTTTCCCCGATGGCACGGTAAAGACCGTAGGCGAAAGGTGCTATCCGATGGGCGCTTTCCGAAAGGAGTTCTACTTGGGGGACGGAGAAAAAACGGTAACCGTCTATCTCACCTACCCCGCCAAGACAGTGGTAAGCGAGCTGTCTTTGTCGGACGGTGCCTTTGTGCGCCCCTATCGTCCAAAGCTTCGCCATTTGATCTACGGCGACTCCATCACGCACGGCTATACCGCCGACTACCCTTCCAATACCTATATTGCCAGATTGGACGATGCCTTGGATGCGGAAAGCTTCCACAAGGGAATTGACGGCGGTACATACTTTGCTCCCATCGCCGCCGCCGCCCCTGAACGCGCTTATGATCTGGTCACCGTTGCCTACGGTACCAACGACTGGGATCGCGTCCCATTTGACACCTTTGCCAAGGAGTCGTCGGAATTTCTGTCCACGCTGGCTTCCCGCTATCCTACGGCTAAAATCTACGTTCTGACACCCACGTGGCGCGCCGATTGCGCGACCAAGCAGAGACCCAAGGGCGCTATGTCAGATTACCGTGATTTTTTGGCAGCAGAGTGCGAAAAGCATTCGAATATGCGCGTGATCCATTGCGTGAACTTCATCCCGCACGATCCCGAGCTGTTCGAGGATAAGCGCCTTCACCCCAACGACGAGGGCTTCGCCCATTACGCGAAGGGGCTGATCGAGGCGATAAGCGAGGATTTTAAGAACACATAAGGAAACCGAAACGGCGCTCCGCGGAGCGCCGTTTCGGTTTCGTATTCAATCACTGTCATAAGGGGAATGAGAGCGCACAAAGCGGCTGGGCACGCTTCCCTCACAAAGGAGGGTTTCACCGTCCTCCGCGCAGATGACCTCGCAGGAAAAGCTATTTTCTAAGCGGTGTCCCAAGGGGAAGACCTTGTAATCGTCCCAGCTGAGACCGGGCGCGCCACCGTTACTGCCGGAATCGTAAGACTTGTTCCGTCCCTCGATTCTTGGAGCGGTGATTTTCTTCCAGTTCTCCGCGCTACCGGGGTAATAGATCCGCAAGGGAGACGCGGCACCCGAAAAAGCCCCTTCTCCGAGCCAAACATTCGCATTACCAAAATGCACCGTTTCCAGCTTGCTACAGTTACCGAAGGCGTGCTCCCCGATCTTTTGCAAGCGCGCGGGGAGATAGATCTCCGTTAAGCTCGGGAAGCCCGAAAACGCATAGTCCTCGATGACGGTAACGGAATCGGGCAGCGTGAGGGTAGTGACGGTTTTGTCAAAAAAGGAGTTTGTGACGCAGGTCAAGCCCTCGGGAATCGTGACCGCTTCCAGCGCGGAGCAGCCATCAAAGACCGCGTTGCCCATTTGCTTGAGCGCGGGCGACATACGGACGAGGCGCAGAGCGGTATCGTTCCGAAAGACACCGTACGCTATTTCCTCTACCTTGCCCAAGGATACCTCCGCCAACGCATTACACCCATAGAAGGCTTCCCTTTTCAAAACGCGAACGCTGTCGGGCAAGGAGACCTCGGTCAGTGCCTTGCATCCACAAAAAGCATACTCACCAATGCTTTCGACCTCCTCGGGAATGGACACGCTTTTGAGCGAGGCACAGCCACCAAAGACGTTATACGCTACCTCGCGCAAATGAGCGGGCAGCGTGAGCCTCTCCATAGCCGAGCAGCCCTGAAACGCATAGTTTTCAATAGTGGTGATGCTGTCGGGCATCACCACCTCACGCAAGGCAGCGCACTCCCTGAAGCAACTCTCCGGAATACGGGAAAGTCCATCGGGCAATACGATCTTCTCTAAGCTCCGCGCGTGATAAAAGGCGTGGCTTTCAAGCTTGGTAACCGTGCTTGGCAGCACGATCTCACGCACGGTAGGCGAGGTGACAAAGGCGTAGGACGCAACACTCGTCACCCCTTCGGGAATGACGGGACAGGGATCGGTGCCCAGGTAAGCGATCAGCGTACCGTCCTTTACGATAAACTCATCCGGCTCGATCCTTACGACGGCTCCGTATTCGTAATTGTAGGCGCGCCTGTACTTGCCTTCCTTGGCGTTCGGATTGACCGTGTAAAAAACGGCAGGAGCACCGTAGTATTCGGTATATTCCGCCAAAAAATCATAGTCCTCGGACAAACAGATGATGCGCCAATCACCGTTGAGCTTTAAGGCACTTTTCGTTATTTCCTTTATGCTTTTTGGCAAAACCAAGACCTTGACGGCTGAGCCGTACTCAAAAACGGTTTTCGAATAAAAATCAGTACCAAGCCGCTCTACCCCCTCGGGGACGACGACGAGGACGTCATCTTTTCCATTATCGTATTTCTCTAAGCAACCGTCCTTGATGATACATTCGCCCATATCACGCACCCTTCCCCTTGTAAGCAAGGGGATCCTTTCCATAAGCATAGACCCTGATCCGCTTTTATTATAGCACGTAGCAGGTCATTTTGCAAGATATTTTTCTTGTAGGATGAAAAACAAAACGAATTTTTCTTCAAAAAAGTTTTTTCATCTTTTTTTCGGAAAAGTTTTTTCATCTTTTTTTCGGAAACCCCTTGACAATTCCGATTGTTTATGCTATAATCCTTCATGTTGTTACAGAGGGCATGCTGGTGTAGCTCAGCTGGTAGAGCAGCTGATTTGTAATCAGCAGGTCGGGGGTTCGAATCCGTCCACCAGCTCCACGTAACATAATTTCATATGGGGGAATTCCCGAGCGGCCAAAGGGGGCAGACTGTAAATCTGTTGTCACTGACTTCGGTGGTCCGAATCCACCTTCCCCCACAAGAAAAATGCCCTTGCGCAAGCAATTTCTTTTTACAATTAAATCCGCCGATGGCGGAAGAAATCCCACTTGCGTGGGATGAGATCGCTTCGCGATGAAATCCCGCTTCGCGGGGTTATGAGAGGCGGATTTAATTTCATCTGAAGCCGTAGGCTGAAGATTTCATCCGAGCCTCGCTCGGATTTCACCGTGCGCAGCACGATTTCATTAAAGATACAAGGCCCGCGCCTTGATTTGTTTGCGAATTTATGATTGCAAAAAGCAAAAAAGTCAAGGGGAAAGCGAAAAAAATATTGCTTTTGGGGGAAAAATATGGTATGATATGGTGTAATGGAAAGAAAACCGAAAGGATGCCGACTATGTACCCCTCTTCCCTGCTTGCGCCGCTCTCCTATCCCCGTCCACGCCTTTGGCGCGATTCCTTTTTCTCTCTTGACGGAGAGTGGGAATTCACCTTCTCTCCCGAAGCGAAGGAGCCTGCCACGTTTCCTTCGCGCATCACAGTTCCCTTTCCTGCGGAATCCGCTCTGTCGGGCATTGGCAAAGGGGCCGAGGAGGGCGAATTTCTTTATTATCGCAAGCGGTTTTCCCTTCCCGAAGGGTTTTGCCTCGCAAAGACGGTGCTTCATTTTACGGCGGTGGATCAAGTAGCAGAGGTCTTTTTGAACGGGACGTCGCTCGGGTGTCACGTGGGAGGGTATCTTCCCTTTTCCTTTGACGTCACCGCGCTCTTAAAAGAAGAAAACGTCCTCATGCTTCGCGTGAGCGATCCCCTTGATCTCACTTTGCCCTACGGAAAGCAGAGAAAGAGACGCGGTGGGATGTGGTACACTCCCTTTTCGGGTATTTGGGGAACGGTATGGCTTGAGAGCTTCCCTGAGGGTGGGCTTTACGGCGTGGCCGTGCGGGGAGACGACAAGAGCGTGACCGTAACCGTGGACACGGACGTGCCTGTAACACTGACCTACCTTGACGGCGAGGAAGAAAAAACCGTATGCTTTGAGAAAACCGTAACGGTTACGCCAAGCCATCCTCATCCTTGGTCGCCAGACGATCCTTACCTTTACCCCTTCACCTTAAAAACGGAGGAGGACGAGGCCCGCTCTTATTTTGCCTTGCGCAAGATCGAGGCGAGGGAAATCAACGGCAAGAGCCGCATTCTCCTCAACGGCAAGCCCATCTTTTTGCACGGTATTTTAGATCAAGGCTATTTCGCGGACGGCATTTCCACCCCTGCCACACCCGAAGAATACGAAAAAGACATCTTACGGATGAAGTCTCTCGGCTTCAATATGCTCCGCAAGCACATCAAGGTGGAGAGCGAGGTCTATTACAGCCTGTGCGACCGTCACGGTATGGTGGTCTGCCAGGATGCCGTTAACAACGGCCGTTACTCCTTCCTTTGGCAAACGGCTCTCCCCACGGTGGGCATGAAGCGCATCCCTTCTTTTCTGCTCTTTAAGAGCAAAAGGGCGAGGGAGATCTTCGCCCGTCACACGGAGGAGATGCTGGAGCATCTGTCCTTCTATCCTTCCATGCTTCTCTTTACCATATTCAACGAGGGTTGGGGACAGTCAGACCCAAAACCGCTCTACGAGGCACTAAAAAAGAAATATCCCTATCTGCTCTTTGATTCGGCCTCGGGCTGGTTCCGCACGCCTTACACGGACTTTAAGAGTGACCACGTGTATTTCAAGCCTGTCCGCGCCCGTTACGGCAAGGTGAAAAAGCCCGTTTTCCTTTCGGAGTTCGGCGGCTATTCTCTGCCCATCGCGGGACACACCTTTCCATCGGGAAAGAACTACGGCTATACCCTTTGCCGTTCGGAAAAGGAGCTGACGGAGAGACTTTCCCGCTTATACCTGAACGAGGTCTGTCCTGCCATCGAAAAGGGGCTTTCTGCCGCAGTCTATACCCAGCTTTCGGACGTGGAGGACGAAACGAACGGGCTTTATACCTATGACAGGCAGGTCTTAAAGGTAGACGCAGAAGCCATGCTTCACATCAAAAAAGAAATAGACGGCACCCTTGAGGCGGCCGTAAAGGAGAAATAAAAAATGGTTACCCACGAGCAAAAGCAAAAGGAATACGCCGAGCTGCTCATCCGCATCGGCATCAATTTACAAAAGGGCGAGGAGCTGATCATCCACTCCCCCGTTGACGTGGCCCCCTTCACCCGTATGTGCGTGGACGCCGCCTATGCGGCGGGTGCGGGAGACGTGACGGTGGTGTGGTCGGACGATGCGGTGACACGCGCCCATTTCCTTCACGCGGAGGAGCGTTTCTTTGAGTTCACCCCCGAATGGCGCAAGCATCTGATGAACGACTATGCGAGAGCGGGGGTGCCCCGTCTCTTTATCGAGGCCTCCGACCCCACCAACCTGGCAGATGTCTCCCCCGAGCGCATTCTCAAGAATGCCAGAGTAAAGGGCGAGGATTTCGCTGAATTCAGACGGCTGGAGACCACCTCCTTCTTCCCCTGGTGCATTGCCTCTGTGCCTGTGAAGAGCTGGGCGGACAAGGTTTTCCCCGAGGCGGAGGATGCAGTAGACAAGCTTTGGGACGCTATTTTTTACACGGTGCGCGTGTCGGGCGACGGCACGGCGGTGGAGGCGTGGCGCAAGCATCTTGCCATGCTTACGGCACGCACCGAAAAGCTGAACGAAATTCAGTTTGCGTCTCTTCGTTATACCAACTCCTTGGGCACCGATCTGACGGTGCGCTTGCCTGAAAAGCACATCTGGCAATCCGGCGAGGACAAGACCCCGAAGGGCCGCGCCTTCGTGGCCAACATGCCGACGGAGGAGATCTTCACCGCCCCCTTGAAGACGGGTGTGGACGGTGTGGTCTACGCCGCTCTTCCCTTGGTGGAGGACGGCAACCTGATCAAAGATTTCCACATGGTGGTGAAGGAGGGCAAGATCGTGGAGATCCACGCCGAGGAGGGCGAGGAGATCCTCAAAAACTCCATTTCGGTGGACGAGGGAGCCTCGTATTTCGGCGAGGTCGCCTTGATTCCCTACGACTCCCCCATCTCCAATCAGAGGATCTTGTATTACGAGACGCTTTTTGATGAAAACGCCTCCTGTCACTTGGCCTTCGGTGCCGCTTATCCTTGCATTGAGGGTGGGGCGGACATGTCGGAGGAGGAGCTGGCGGCGCACGGTCTGAACGTATCCCGTCAGCACACCGATTTTATGATCGGCACTCCTGACCTTTCCATCGTGGGCACTACCCACGACGGGCAAGAGATCCCCATTTTCAAAAATGGAAATTTTTGCATTTAATTACAGTTTAGCCGCTTTTCGCATTGACAACGGCGCTCCTTTATGATAGAATGAAGGGGCGCTGTTCTTTTTTTCATCACGGCATATCATAGGCGACTAACTGCGAGAAGGTTTTTATGAAGAATTTTTGGGAGAAAAACAAAAACATCATCATTCACGGTCTTATCATTGTGGCGGGCGTGATCGCCGTATCCGTTGTGACGTTGCTTGCCTTGATGGCAATGGACATCGTTTCCTTTGACGGCGAGATGCATTTCAACGAGGCAAAATTCGCCGCCTTTCGGGATGCCTGGTACGGTTGGCTCTTTTTGATCCTGCTTCAAACGGTGTTGAGCATGCTTCTGTGCGTGATCCCCGGCGCGTCTATGGCGTTTATCATTCTGTTCCAAACCATATTCGTCATTCCCTGGCAGAACTTTCTCGTCTGCTTTGCCAGCGTATCCATCGCCAGCTTTACGATGTACGCGGTGGGACGCTTTGGCGGTTACCCACTGTGCGAAAAGCTGATGGGCAAGGAGGATTGCGAGAGAGCACTCGGCCTCCTTCGCAATAAGGGAACGGTGTATTTCCCCTTTATGATGCTCTTTCCTTTCTTCCCCGATGAGGCACTGACCATGGTGGCGGGCACCATCAAAATGCCTCTTGCTTGGTTCGCTCCCTCTATTTTGGTGGCGCGCGGCATTGGCATTGCCACCATCGTGTTCGGGCTTTCCTCCATTCCCTTCGACAAATTCACCGCTTGGTGGCATTGGGTCCTGTTCATTGGCGGCTGTGCCGCTATCGTGGCAGGCGTACTCTATTTTGCCAACTGCTTCAATAAATTCATGGAAAAGCGCCGTCTCGCAAACACCGAGACGGAGGACGAAAGCAACTGAAAAAAACCTTTATGCGGCCTACTCTATCGCAGGTTGCATAAAGGTTTTTTTCATTCAGCAAATGCCCAAGGCATCATACAAGCATTCAATTTTGAAAAAGGCACAGGTGGCCGACTTTACTCATAGAACGTCTCTTGCGCGTCGGTTTGTACCCGCAAATACTCACGCGCGATGGGCTTGTATTCCGTTTCGTTCACCACGAAATGCTCTAAAAAGGAAACGCCTATCGCGCGGAAGGTCTTGAAAAATTGAGACGTGACCTCGCCGTCAACGTTGGACGGCTCCACCGTTCCGAGAGGATGATTGTGGGCAAGCGCCACCGCAAAGGCACCGCTTTCCGCCGTTTCCTCCAGCAAAGCGCGAGAGGGCACGGTGGCGGCGGTCACAGTTCCTTCCGAGAAGATCTTCAGACGGATCATGCGCATATCTCTGTCAAAGCAGGCGAGGCAAAAGGCCTCCAATCTTTTTCCGCACAGCACGGAGCGAAACATCTCTCCCATCTCATCCGCCGTTTTCAAAACAGGCGGCTTCAGCTGCAAGCGTTCCTTTCTTTCGTAAGAAAGGAGGTCGCCCAACACCTGTAAAAAATAAATGACGGTGCTTTGGCTTGGATATTCATCCATCAGCTTCTTATAGGGCATGAGAAAAAGGGAGCGCAGAGGCTTTCCCTCAAGCTCCGTCGCGTGGGCCTCGGCACGCTCCTTGCTCATGAACAGCGCGAGCATATCGCGGAGTGCCTCATGATCGTTTTTTACAGGGAGTGCTGAGGCCGTGGGTCTTTCCCTGCCATGGTGGGGCACACCGTTCATCATATCCACCACGGAAATGACCTTTTCCCTTGCCACCAGATAGTTATCGCAAAGAGAGAGTCCCGTCCCCATCAGCTCCTTTGCCAGAGCGTGCGTCAAGCTAAAGGCGTCCATATCGGGGAAAGGGATGGCACTGTTGACCTGATAGGCAAGGGATACGGAGGCTGCACCGTGAGCAAAAGCAAGAGAAAGGATCTGCTTGACCGAAACCGATGCCTCTGTAAAGCGATCGGTGGGCAAAAGCGAGGTATCAAGCACCACCCCACGGTTGTCCAAATAGGCCACCGCTACCTTGCCGCCCTCCGTTTTTCGTTTAAAATATTCCACAAAATGCGCCTTCAAGCGCTCATCCACACTCACGGTATCATCTGCCGCACCGCGATTTTCCAAAGCAAGCTGCGCAAAGGGCAAAAGCGCACGCAGAAAAACTGCCGTGCGCTCTCCGATACCCGATATCTCACAAAGCTCCTTTACCTCTGCGCGCAAAACCGCGCCGAGAGAAGAAAAGCGATGAATGAGGGCATGCGCCATGCCTTTGGTATCCCGCCTTTGGATCACGAAGAAGAGCAAAAGCTCAAGCACCTCGTAATCCACGAAGGGGGCGAGTCCTTCCCTGACGAACCTGCCTCTGACTCTCTCGCGATGTCCTAACCTGAAGTCCTTCGTTTCTGCCATGGATCTTTTATTTTTTCTTCTTTCCGAGCGCGCCGCTTACACAAAGCATCAACGCGGTAGAGGCAAGCAGGACGGAGCCTGCCACCAAACGCTTTAATCCGATCCGCGTATTGCCGACGAAGGCGGTACGCGCGGCGGGCTCTTCATCTCCGGACTTCGCAAAATACGCAGTCTTGACGTCGTAGCGGATCACAAGGGCGGGGTCATCCGCAAAGACCTGTGCCACGGTACGTAAAAAAGATTTCTTTTTCATCCTTCCACCTTTCCGCCTTCCTCATTCTTCTCCCAAAGAGCGCGAGGAGGGCAAGCAAGCTCCCATTTATGAATGGGAAAGCCTTTTTCGGAAAAATTCTTTTCGTATTCGGTCATCACGTTTCCTTCTGCGTAAGGAGAGTGATGAAGGTCGCGGGTCACGAACAAGGGTGTAAGACCCAAGTCCTTCAGCTCAGCGAGAGAGAAGTCGAAGAGGCCCACGTTGTCGGTCTTAAAGCATATCTTGCCGTTCGGCTTTAAAAGCTTAAAATATTTGAACAAATACCCGCGATAGAGCAGGCGGCGCTTGGCGTGCCGCTCCTTGGGCCAGGGGTCGCTGAAATTCAAGTAGATCACGTCAAGCGACGCGGGGGCAAACCAGGCCTCCAGGTTATCCGCATTTGCGATGATAAAGCGGAGGTTATCGACCTCCCTCTCCCCCTCCGTTTCCACCGCCTTTTCAAGTGCGGCCACCATAACGTTGGGGATCTTTTCCATGGCATAATAGCAGGTGTCGGGGTGCAGCCTTGCCATACCGCAGGCGAAGCCGCCCTTTCCGCACCCGATCTCAAGACAAAGAGGCGCTTCCCTACCGAAATCGGTGAGGGAGGAGGAAATGGGGGCATCCGTATTTTCTTTTAACAGGTGCGCACAAGCGGCGAGTCTCTCCGCGCCGTGCTTCTTTTTTCTCATTCTCATAACAATGACCTCGATGACGTTCCATATACTTCGTAGGGACACGCTGTGTTCCATGCTTATTATAACAGAACTTTTCTGATATTTCAAGTAGAAAAATCAAAGAGATGGCGGCAAGGATAGCGGCGGCTCGGTGAGCGACAGCTCCTTTTCGAGGGGCAAGGAAAACCAGAACAGGCTGCCCTCTCCCACCCTACTGCTGACGCCGTAGCGAGCGTGGTGCATTTCAAGGATCTCCTTGACGATGGAAAGCCCCAATCCGCTTCCCGCGTTGCTTCTGCGGTGTACCTTGTCCACCTTGTAATAGCGTTGCCAAACGTTGGGAAGATCCTCCTCCGAGATACCCATGCCGTAATCCTTCACCTCAACTCTGCAAGCGTTTTCCGCTTGAAAAACGCGGACCTCTATCTGCTTTTTTTCATCAGAGTAATTGATGGCATTATTGAGAAGGTTGCAAAGCACTTGGAGGAGCTTGCTCTTGTCTGCTCTGACCTTGCTTTCCCCCTCGGCCTCACACAGGAGAGTAAATCCCGCATCCGCCTTCAGGCGACGGTAGCGGTCCACCGTTTCCTTCGCCATCTCCTCCACGACGAAGACCTCATCGTTTCTTTGCGAGATGCCGCCTTGAATGCGAGAGATCTCAAGGAGGTCGTTGACAAGAACGGAAAGCCGCTTGGCCTCGTCGATGATGACTTGCATGTTTTCGGGGGTATTCTCTCCCTCGATGTCACGCATGACCTCAGCGTAGCCGACGATCATGGTAAGGGGGGTGCGCAGGTCGTGGGAAATGTTGGCGATCAGCTCCTTTTGCAGTCGCTCGATCTTGGACAGCTCCATGGAGGCATGATTAAGAGTCTCGGAAAGCTCCTCGATCTCACGGTAAGAGCGCTCGCTGAAATCGGTGTTATACTTGCCCTCCGAAATGCGCTTGGCCTTTTCATTGATACGCATCAGGGGGAGCGAGATATGCCCCGCGATCACGAAGGATACCACCGCTGCCATGCCTAAAAGCACCACCGAGGCGAAGATCATTTGCTGGCGCATGGTCTCCACCGTGGCGTCGGGCAGAACGATGGCACAGTCAAGAAGGACCATCAGATCGTCCTCTCCCACGCGCTCAATGACGGTGGCAGTCAGCATACGGTTATCGGATTGACGGACGGGGCGACGATTGCTATGCTCCAGCGTTACATCAAAGCGCTCCTGTAGGAAGCCGCCGTTCTCCTTCGTTCTTTCGTAAATACCGTGAATGGTATTATTGTCCAGCGTCATGATCAGGTTGGAGGGATCTGCCTCCACCTCGGCGTATAGCGTCATCCCTTCCCCGATCTCATAGCATAAAACGGCCATTTTTTCGGAGGCCGAAACGCTTTCCGCGTATTCAATAAAGGCGTCTCTGTCGGAAAAGCTTCCAAAAACAGGTGCCAGATTTTTCATACGGTTCCGCGCGCCAAGAAAATAAAAGGTCTCAAGAAGAAGGCTCTGCAACAGCCAAAGCCCCATCAGGATGACGGCGGTAAACAGGATGAAGGTTGCAAAGACGGACCACCTGATGGCGGGTGCCTTGCGATTACGGCGCATCAAAGCGATACCCCATTCCGCGAAGCGTCACCACGCACTCGCTGTATTTGCCGATGCTCTTGCGCAAAAGCTTCACGTGGGTGTCAAGGGTACGGTCGCTGCCGTAAAAATCATATCCCCAAACGTCACAGATCAGCTTTTCGCGGGACAGGGCAATGTTTCTGTTTCTGACAAAATAGAACAAAAGGTCATATTCCTTGGGCGACAGTGGCACCACCTCTCCCGCAATGGTAACGATGCGAGCGGTGAAGTCCACGCAAAGATCGCCATAGGTGTAAATATCGCTTGAAGGGATGCTTTCTTCCGTCTTTACCTGTTTCTCTCCGCTTCCCACCCGTTTGAGAATGGCCTCCACGCGAAGCATCAGCTCGCGAGGGGAGAATGGCTTGACCACATAGTCGTCCGCACCGCACTCAAAGCCGTTGATCTTGTCGTATTCCTCCCCACGGGCACTGAGCAACAGAATGGGAACGGAGGAGGTCTTTCGTATCTCTCTGCACGCCGAAAAGCCGTCGAGCTCCGGCATCATGATGTCCATAATGATGGCGTCGAATTTCTCAGCTCTGCAAAGAGTCACCGCCTCCATGCCGTCGGCCGCCTCGGTGGCCTGATGGCCGCCAAACTCCGCGTATTTTCTCACCAGCTTGCGGATCGCTTCTTCATCATCCACGATCAAAAGTCTTGCCATATGATCTCCATTTCCGCGGCGATCGCCGCATCGTCTTACTATTTCGTCTTACACGTCGGGCTTGTATTCCTTTACCGTAAGGGTCACGGTGTACTCACTATATCGCGTCATCCAGCCACTGGTCACGGGACGATAGAGAACGGCGGTCACCTTGTCCCCCACGGACAGACTCACGAGAACGCTCTTGTAATCCTCCGCGCCGTCGATGACCACACTTTTTCCGTTAGGGCCTTTTAAGGAGTAGAGCACGTCTCCCGAGGCAATGGCATTGCCGATCTCCCCTCCGTAAGCGTAGCTCTTGACCATCAGACCGTGGGAAAGCCCCGCGCCGCCCGTGAAGACAAAGCCCAGGTCTGCTCTGCCCGAAACGTAGCCCTGCGCGAGGATGTCCTCAAACACGGCTCTTGCGTCGTCAATCGGGATGGCGAAGCCAATATCGTCTACCACGTCGCCGTAGCTTTTGGCGTTGACCACGCCAATGAGGTTGCCGTTCATGTCAAACAATCCGCCACCCGAGTTGCCCGGATTGATGGCGGCGTCTACCTGCAGCAAGGACATAGGTACACCCTCAATGGTGATGGTACGGCCAAGACCGCTCAGCACGCCACCCGTGACCGAGCCGCCGAGAGAGCCGAAGGGATTGCCGATGACCACCACCTCTTGCCCCTTTACGAGAGACTCACTTCTGCCGCAAACGGCAGGGGTAAGCCCTGTGGCGGTAATGCGTATCACAGCCACGTCAGACTGCCAATCCGTGCCAACCTGTAAAGCATCGTATTCCGTGCCGTCGGACGTGCGGATGCGAATGGCGGATGCACCCTCTACCACGTGATTGTTGGTTACGATATAGGTATAACCGTTTTGCTCATCCACACCGATAATCACACCGCTTCCCGCGCCACTGATGCCGTCGCTCCCCACGGCGGAGCTGGTGGTCATGATCTCTACCACCGAGGCATCGCACTTTTGCACCACGGAGGCGACGCTGCCGTCCTTGATCGCGGCGTTTTCCTCGGTGACGTGAATGATCACGTTGCCGGCGTGAAGGGTCTCGTTGTTTCCTCCCGTACCCGTATCGGGGGTGGGGGTGCCGCCGTCCGTTGTATTGTTCTGCCCCATAGAGCGAATGAGCAAGGCACAGCACCCGATCCCGATAAAGAGCAAGAGGAGGACAACGGTGACCGCCACGACGATGGCACCGTTTCTCTTGCGATTGCGCTTTTTGTAATAAACGTCGTCGTAATCACTCGGACCGTATTCCACGGAGGAGCGGGGCGTCTCGCGCTCTGTTTCTCCGCCTTCATTTCTATCTTCGCTTCTATATTCGTTTTCTTCCATTTTTCCTCCTGAACTACCGTAAATCTCTTATACATAGTATAAACGTTTATTGTGACGGTAGTATGAAAAAGAAAAGTTTTTTGACTGTTCGTATGGCAAAGGATCACCTTTTGCTCGCATCCAAATATCCTTGCAAAATGATCTCGGCAGAGAGTGTGTCCACCACCGCCTTGCGCTTTTTGCTCCCCACGTCGGTCATGCTTAAAAAGCGATGAGCGGAAACGGTGGAAAGCCTTTCGTCACAAAAAACGTAGGGTATCTCCGTTTCCTCTGCCAAAAGAGCGGCAAAGGCGCGCACCGTTTCGGCGCGAAAGCCCTCACTGCCGTCCATATTTTTAGGCAGACCGATGACGATAAGAGTCGCCCCCTGCTTTTCGGCTTCCGCCGCCACCGCCTCGGCAGTACGGCGCATCCCACCCGGCTTGATGGTGGCGATGCCCGAAGCAAGAAAACGGCCCGGGTCGGACACCGCGAGGCCTGTGCGCACGTCACCGTAATCCACGCCAAGCACGCGGCCGGTGGCGGGTATTTGTTTCTCTGACATTGTTTTCGTCTTCCTTCTTGACATTTTTTATAAAATGGAGTATGATAGAACGGTAAAAGAAAGGGGGTAAGGCTTTGTCACATTTGGTTTGTCCTGTCTGCCACGGTGGGCTTTCAAGACGGGAAAGAACGTTGCTTTGCGAGAAGGGTCATTCCTTTGACCTTGCAAAGCAAGGATACGTCAATCTGCTCTTGCACGGCGGCAAGCAGCACGGTGACAACGCGCTGATGATCGACGCCCGCCGCCGTTTTCTTTCTGTCGGATATTACTCACCCTTGGCGAATGCCTTGGGAGACGCGGTGGCGAAGCATCTCAAAGGCGACGCCTGCCTTTTGGACATCGGTTGTGGCGAGGGGTATTATACCGCCGCTATCCGCGCATCCCTCGGTGAGCGTGCCGAGATCTACGCCTTTGATATTTCCAAGGATGCCTTGAAGGCCGCCGCCAAAAGAGATCTTGCCGCCACGCTTTTCGTGGCCTCCGCCTACGACGTACCCGTAGAAAGCGAGAGCATGGACGGCGTTTGCCTGTTCTTCTCCCCCTATGCCCGTGAGGAAATTTTGCGAGTGTTAAAGCCCGAAGGCTTCTTCTTTATGGCCATTCCCGCCGAGCGGCACCTGTTCGGATTAAAGCAGGTCTTATACGATGAGCCCTACCTCAACCGTCCCGATGACACCGAGATAGAGGGCTTCCGTCTTGTATCCGACACACGTCTGCAAAACGAGATCACTCTGACGGACAAGGAGACCATCGCCGCCCTGTTCGCCATGACGCCCTATTATTACAAAACCTCGGCGGAGGGCAAGGCAAGGCTCGCTTCCCTCACCACGCTCACCACCGAGACGGACTTCCGCCTCCTCGTATATCAAAAGCTATAAGATGGCGCCCACGGGCGCTTTCTTTTTTTGCGCGTAAAGCAGGATCACCTTTCGTACTGGCTTCCCCGTTCATTCAAGAAGCAAGCAAGACGAGGCGTAAGGGCGCGAAAATCCCGACGGCATAGTTACCTATGTCGAGGGATTTGAGTCGACCGACAACGAAGTATACGGCAATTTATACAATCAACATCGCGTCGCCGAAGGAGAAGAAACGGTATTGCCTCTCTACTGCCTCTTTATACGCCTTCATCACGAATTCTTTCCCCGCTAAGGCACTGACAAGCATCAAAAGCGTGCTTTCGGGAAGATGAAAATTGGTGATCAGGGCATCCACCGCCTTGAAGTGATAACCGGGATAGATAAATATTTTGGTGTCCCCCTCCATGGGATGCACCACCCCCTCGTCATCGGTCACGCTTTCCAGCACACGGCAAGAGGTGGTACCCACGGCAATGACACGACCGCCGTTTTTTCTGCGGCGATTGATCTCCGCCGCTACCTCCTCTGTGATGGCGAAATGCTCGGCGTGCATATGATGGTCTTCAATGCGGCTTTCCTTTACGGGGCGAAAGGTACCGAGACCCACGTGAAGGGTCACCTCGGCATAGCCTACCCCTTTTTCTTTTATGGCCTCCAGCAATTCGGGGGTGAAGTGCAAGCCCGCCGTGGGCGCGGCGGCCGAGCCCTCGGTCTTGGCATAGACCGTCTGATAACGGTTTTTGTCCTCTAATTTTTCCTTGATATAGGGCGGCAGGGGCATATTTCCCACCGCATCCAAAACGGAGTAGATATTGCCATACTTTTCTTCGTCGTAGGAAAAGCGCACTACGCGGTTGCCCTCCTCCGCCATATCGACCACCTCAGCGATAAGGCAGTCGCCAAAGCGAAAGCGCGCGCCAAGCTTGGCACGCTTGCCGGGGCGCACCAGGGTCTCCCACGTGCCGTCTTCTCTCATTTTAAGAAGCAAAAGCTCCATAGAGGAGCCGGTTTTTTCGGTAACGCCCAAAAGACGGGCGGGAATGACCTTGGAGGAATTGACCACAAGGATATCCTCGGGGCGAAGCTCATCCAATATCTCGTAAAAGTGCTTGTGGGCATAGGTGCCCTCTTCCCTGTTCAGCACCATCAGGCGAGAGCTGTCTCTCTTTTCGGTGGGAGTTTGAGCGATCAGCTCCTCGGGCAGGTCGTAGTAAAAGTCCGAGGTCTCAAGCTCGGTCTTGATCCGTTCGTTGATAATTTCCATAGCAACCGTTTCCCCTCCCCTTCATAAAATGAGAAGGGTACCTTCTTCTTAACTTAATATCTTTACTTTACTATTTTACCACGTTTTATTCTTTTTTGCAAGAGTGAAAGGACAATATATGCAAGATAAATCATGCTTTTTCGGCATTGGTACTGCTCTCATCACTCCCATGGTGGGCGGCAGAGTGGATTTCTCCGCCTTCAAGCGGCTTTTAAAAGATCAAATGCTGGCGGGAATACACGCCCTAGTGGTGGCGGGAACGACGGGAGAAGCCTCCACCCTGTCGGAGGAAGAGAGAGACCAACTGCTTGATACCGCATTGAAGGAAGCGGACGGCACCGTCCCCGTGATCATGGGAACAGGCGCAAACGACACCGAAAGGGCCGTGGCCTTGACCCGCCGCGCGGCTGCCCTGGGTGCCAACGGCGCACTGTGCGTTACCCCGTATTACAACAAAGGAACGCGGGCGGGCATCCGCGCCCATTTTACCCGTATTGCCGAGGAGGGAGGGCTTCCTCTGATCCTTTACAACGTCCCATCAAGAACAGGGGTCTCCCTTTCTCTTTCCGACTACGACCTTCTCCTTGATCACCCCCGCGTGGTGGCAGTCAAGGAGGCAGACGGAGACATGGAAAAAATGGCGGCACTTTGTAGCCTCGCGGCGGGAAGAGCGCGAGTCTATACAGGAAACGACGGACTGCTGTTGCCTTCTCTCGCCTTGGGAGCAGACGGCTGTATTTCCGTAGTTTCCAATCTTCTGCCAAGAGATACCGTCGACATTTTCGAATTATGGAGACAAGGAAAGACGGGAAAAGCATTGACCGTCTTTCGTCGGATGCTATCTCTTACCACGGCACTTTTCAAGGAGACCAACCCTGCTCCCATCAAATATTTAATGGCTCTCGCGGGTTGCGGCGACGGCAGTCTGCGTTTGCCGTTGACCCCTGTGACCGCCGAAACAGAGGGGGCACTGTTATCCGCTTTGGCGGCATGGCGTGAAGGGTAAAAATCTTACGCTTTTCCCTTGATTTTTTCCGAAAATATGGTATACTGTAAGAGAAAGAAAGTACAAGGGAGACAAGAAAATGACACGGGAAGAAGCCAAGGAAAAGGTCTTATCGCTCAGAGAGAGCATCGCATACCATTCTCGTCGCTATTACGAGGAGGACGCACCTGAGATCTCGGACTACGAATATGACGCCATGTACCGAGAGCTGCAAGACTTAGAGGCGGCATTTCCCGAGCTTGACGATCCCACTTCTCCCACCAAGCGAGTGGGTGGGGCGGCGCTGTCCAAGTTTGAAAAGTTCACCCACCGCGTGCCTCTCGGCAGCTTACAGGACGTGTTTTCCTATGAAGAACTGACAGAATTCTTGGAAAAGGCGAGCAAGGAAGTGGATGGCGCTTTTTATTCGGTTGAGCCGAAGATCGACGGTCTTTCGGTGGCACTCACCTATGAAAACGGCGTATTCGTCCGTGGCGCGACCCGTGGCGACGGTGTAACGGGAGAGGACGTGACGGAAAACCTGCGAACCGTCCGCACCATCCCCTTACAGTTGAACGAGCCTCTTCCCTATCTCTGCGTCAGGGGCGAGGTGTATATGCCCCGCGAGGTCTTCCGCTCCTTAAACGAGGCGAGAGAGGCGGAGGGGCTTGCCCGCTTTGCCAATCCTCGCAACGCGGCGGCAGGGTCGCTTCGCCAGCTTGATCCCAAGATCGCCGCCTCACGCCGTCTTGCCATTTTCGTATTCAATCTGCAAGAGGGCTCGCTGTATGCCGACGGTCGCGCCGTCACCTCGCATACCGAGGCACTGGCAAGGCTTGCGGAGCTGGGCTTTTGCGTGTTGCCCGAGCGCGCCTGCTTGAATAAGGCAGAGGACATCGTTGCCCACGTGAGGGCACTGGGCGAAAAGCGAAGCACCCTTCCCTTCGACATTGACGGCGCGGTCATCAAGGCGGACAGCTTTGAGGTCAGAGAGACCCTGGGCGAGCTGACCAATACCCCCAAGTGGGCGGTAGCCTACAAATACCCGCCCGAAAGACAGGAGACCGTTCTTGAGGACATCACCGTACAGGTAGGCAGAACGGGCGTTCTGACTCCCACGGCGGAGCTGACACCCGTGTATCTGTCTGGCAGTACCGTCTCCCGTGCCACGCTGCATAACTTAGACTTTATCACAAGCAAGGACATTCGCATTGGCGACAGGGTCATTTTGCAAAAGGCGGGAGACATCATTCCCGAGATCGTATGCTCTCTTCCCGAAAAGAGAACGGGAAGAGAGAGACCCTTCTTAATGCCCACCGTTTGCCCCTCCTGCGGCCAGCCTGTGGTCAGGGATGATGCGGGCGAGGGTGCGGCGGTGCGCTGTGTGCACCCCGCCTGTCCCGCACAAAGAGCGAGGGGGGTCATCCACTTTGCCTCCAAGGGGGCGATGAACGTAGACGGTCTCGGCACACAGCTGATCGGTGCGCTCCTTGAAAGCGGGCTGATCCGCGACGCCGCCGACCTGTATTCCCTGCGTGCGGAGGACGTGGCTGCACTTGAAAGAATGGGAGAAAAATCCGCAGAGAACCTGATGGCGGCCATTGAGGCCTCTAAGGGCGCGGGTCTGGAAAGATTAGTCTACGCTCTGGGCATTCGCCAAGTGGGCGAGGCGGCCGCCGAGGCGGTGGCCAAGAAATTCCGCACGCTGGAGGCTTGCTTCGACGCTTCCTTTGAGGATTTTGCCTCCATCGACGACATCGGAGAGATCACGGCGGGCAACCTGATCGAATATTTTACTTCTCCCGAGGCGAGAGAGTTTTGCGACAAGCTCATTGCGGCGGGCGTGAAAACGGAGGCGGTCAAGGAGGCGGCAAGCGATCGCTTCGCGGGCATGACCTTCGTTCTGACAGGCACTCTTCCGACCCTCACGCGTGACGAGGCAAGCGAGAGGATCAAGGCAATGGGTGGCAAGGTGTCGGGCTCCGTTTCCAAAAAGACC
>JAZRGD010000090.1:0-10692 GCA_045644045.1 Eubacteriales bacterium | reverse complement strand
TTGTCCTTGGTGATCACAGGCTGAGGCGGAAAGTCCACCACCTGCTCCATCAGGGTGATCTTCTTGCTGATACGGTCAATAAAGGGAAACTTTACGTGCATACCGTTCTTCCAGGTTTCGTGATAGCTTCCCAGCCGCTCGATCACGTAGGCGTATCCCTGCGGAACGATCTTGATATTGGCGATCACCAAAACCAAGACGAGTGCAACAACGAAAAGAATGGCCATAACAAGTCCGGGTCCCATAATTTTTCTCCTTTTTACTTTTTAAATTTCGTTTAAGTATAGCGTGTTACAAACGGAAGGGCTTTATTTTCCCACTTTTCGGCAAATGAGCTTTACACCTTCCACGGCAAGCACCTCCACTAAGGTCCCTTCCTCCAGCAGCTCGTCGTCCGAGAGGGTGCGCGCAGCCCATTCAAGGCCTCTGACTCTTACAGCACCCCGACAGGCAATGTTGTCGATCTTTTCCACCACGTAGCACTTTTCACCGATAACGGCATCCACGTTGAATTTCTCTTCCTTCCTTTTTCCGCGTAGCCGCTTTTTGAGTACCTTGTGAAAAAGAAAGAAGCACGCGATCGAAATGACGAAAAAGACGACGACCTGGATCCAAACATCCACGGAGAGGAATGCCAAAACCATTGCCGCCAGAAGACCGGGTAAGAACCAAACGAAGAGCAACTGTACAGTCACAGCCTCAAAGATCACCGCGAGCGCCGTCAAGGCAAGCCAAACGTATTGCATAGGATTCTCCTTTCCGCCACCCGTGTGGCGCATTGTTTCTTTACAATATATATTGTAGCATAACGCGACGTGATTGTCAACAAGGATTTACTTGAAAAAACCACGTATTTCGTTCCTTATCCCGAATTTTTCTCTCAAAAAAATTAATACTTGACAAAATCTGCTTTTTCGGTTATACTATAACAGTATTCTTGTGCGTATTTATGTTTTGCGCAACGGAGGTAACACAATGAGAATGGTAAACAACCTGCACGCAAAGCCGCCGAAGGTCATTTCCGACCTGAGAGATTTGGCCAGAAGCGGTGCTGAGGTATTTGGCGATAATACCCTATATTACTATATTGAGGATCATGTACGCAAGGAGGCAAGTCATGCCGACATCTGGCGCGACATGAACCGCGTTGGCCAGGCACTGATCAAGCTGGGGCTTGGCGGTAAGCACGTGGCACTGATGGGCGAGGTACATCCCGCTTACACCACCACCTACCTTGCCATCGTCAACGGAAACGGCGTGGTCGTTCCCCTTGATAAGGACATCGCCCCCGACGAGATCAACAATTTTTTCACCTTTACCGAATCCGAAGCTCTTTTCTATACCGCAGGTATGAACAAGCATATCGCGGAGATTGCGAAAAAAGCGCCTAACATCCGTCTTTTCGTGGCTATCCAGCCCGACGGTACTCCCTTCCCCGACGACCGTTTTATCACCTACGACGAGGTGCTTGCCATCGGTGACGCCGAGTTTGCGGCGGGACACGAGGAATACAAGAGCATCGTTCTGGATATGGAAAAAATGTGTGCCATCATCTGCACATCCGGCACCACGGGCACCAGCAAGGGTGTTATGCTCTCTCAGAAAAATCTGACCGCCGCCGTCAACTCTTCCTCGCAATCCATGGCGTACGACGAGAAGAACACCTTCATTTCGGTGCTTCCCGCTCATCACACCTACGAGATGACCTGCGGTAACCTGGCACTGATGAACGTGGGCGCAAGCGTCTTGGTCAACGACAGCTTGAAGCACGTAATGAAAAACATCGGCGATTTTAAGCCCAACGCCCTGATGATGGTTCCCCTCTTCCTTGAAACCATGCACAAAAAGGTATGGAGCGAGATTCGCAAGCAAGGAATGGAGAAAAAGGTTCGTGCCGCAATGAAGATCAACGCAGGTCTTCTTGACGTGGGCATTGACGTCAGAGAAAAGCTGTTCGGCAAGATCACTGCGGCCTTTGGCGGCAACCTCCGAAGCGTCGTCTGCGGCGGCGCGCCCATCAGTCCCGAGATCATCAAGGATTTCTATCATTTCGGCATCACCGTCCTTGAGGGCTACGGCATCACCGAATGCTCTCCTCTGGTGGCGGTCAACCGTCCCGGCAAGGTCAAATTCCACTCTGTGGGCACGCCTGTTCTGGGCTGTGAGGTCAAGATCGATTACACCCCCGGCCTTGAGACGGGTGAGATCCTGGTCAAGGGTGACAACGTCATGCTTGGCTACTACAAAAATCCCGAGGCGACCGCCGAGGCGTTTACCGAGGACGGCTGGTTCCGTACCGGTGACATCGGCTATATGGACAAAAAGGGTTATATCTTCATCACGGGACGCAAAAAGAACGTCATCATTCTGTCCAACGGAAAGAACGTATTTCCCGAGGAGCTTGAGGAGCATCTCAGCCGCAATCCCGACATTTTGGAGTCGGTGGTCCTTGGCAGACAAAAGGAGGGTGGCGAGGATAATGAGCTGGTCATCACGGCCATCGTCGTTCCCAACCGCGATTCCGAAAGCCTGAAGGACAAGAGCGACGAGGAGATCGAGGAGATCCTGCGTGCGGACGTAACGGCCGTAAACAAGAAGCTTCCCTCCTTCAAGCACATGACCGCCGTGGAGGTGCGCTTCGAGGAATTCGAGAAGACCACGTCCAGAAAGATCAAGCGTTATAAGGTGAAGTAATTTACCTAAACGATAGAAAGCTAACCACGAATCATTTTTAGGAGGATTTTCCCATGTTAGAAGAAATCAAAAGCCTGTTAGTCTCCGAGCTGAACATCGAGCATCCCGAGGATGTGACGATGGAGGCAAGCCTGGGCAATGACCTTGGCATCAACTCCCTTGAGCTCGCTGACCTGGTTTTGCTCTGCGAAGAAAAGTTCGACATTGAGATCGAGGACGAGGACCTTCGCGAGCTCATCACCGTCGGTGATGTTGTGAACTATCTGGAAAAGAAGCTTGACCGCAAGTAATACGGCCATAAAAAGAGAGCCTGTCGCTGTGACAGGCTCTTTTTTTACTTTTTCTCTACGATAAAGAAGTAGGGAGAGGTGGGAGAATTCATGATATTGAATCTGGAAGCGCAGATCCTGCGGCGGTCAAGCTGTGGGAAATAAGAAGCGAGCATCTCTCCCTCAAGGCTTCCCTCCTCGTGGCCGGGGTAGACAGCGATCAAAAGGATCCCGTCGTCAGCCAAAAGGTCGATGGCCGCCTCCACGGCGGGCATGGTGGTCTCGCGCATGGTGGTCACGCACTTGCGCCCGCTACGCGGCAGATAGCCGAGGTTAAACATTCCCGCCTTGATGGGCTCCTTCACGTAATCCTTCACCAGGTGGTGAGAGGCGCAAATGAGAGTATAATTTTCAGGCGCGCCCATTTCCGTCAGATGCGCTCTCGTAGAGGTGAGCGCGTCCTCTTGAATATCAAAGGCGTACACCTTTCCCGTCTCACCCACCGTTTCGGAGAGAAAGAGGGTGTCGTTTCCGTTGCCCATGGTAAAGTCCACGGCCACGTCTCCCTCGCGGAGATGCTGCAGGATAAAATACTTTTGAAGAGATAAAAGGTCAACCATTGCTTTTCCTTCTGCCAATAATTATTGGCCGTTATTTTCTTTTTTCACAGATACGTAGGCGGTGTAATTGGTCTTATACGTAACGTATCCCGGCTTTGAGGCGGGGGGCTTTTTCACGTTTTTGACACGGGTGTAATCCACCTCCACCCGCTCACCCGTGGCGGAGGAATAGCGCGCCGCGATCTCGGCGGCAAAGGTGTAGTCCTCACCGCTCGGCTCTTCCCCGCCACACACGAGGATCACGTGAGAGCCGGGCACGCCCTTGGTATGAAACCAAAGATCTCCTTTTTCGGCAATACGGAAGGTCAGAAGATCGTTTTGAAGATTGTTCCGACCGCACAGCACCCGATAGCCGCTCGGAGAGGTAAATTCAAGCGGTCTCGCCTTGATCTGTTTCACGCCCGCTTGCTTTTTCATACGCGCGCCGTAGCCCGCGCGACTTAACTCATCGCGGATCTCGGCAAGGTCGGCCTCGGTCTCCGCGCGAGACAGAAAAGCATCCACGCTTTCCATATAAGTCAGCTCGGCCTCTGTCAAAAGCACCTGCTCGGCCAGCACCTCACGCGCCGTTTTTGCCTTAGTGTACAGCTTGTAATACCGTTGGGCGTTGGCGGCGGGAGACAAGCGCGTGTCAAGCATCACCTCCACCGGGGAAGGCGGATCGGTGGCATAGTCGGTAGCGACAAAGGAGGCTGCGCCTCGCTTTAAGCGATATATTTCGGCGGTGATCAAGTCACCCATACGGCGGTATTCCTCGCCCCTTTCGGAGTCGGCCAGCTCCTCTTTTTGGAGTGCCAGCTTTTTGGCAAGTCGCGCCCTCGTGTGAGCGACCAGCCTTACCATGTCGGCGGCACGGGAATGGATACGCTCTATTCTGTCCTTCTCCCCGAAATAGCCGTCAAAAAGAGCGGAAAGCGAGTCAAACTCCTGCTTTTTCAGGTCGGCAAGATGGGTCAAGGCGCAATAACCGTAAGCCGCGCCTTCTCCGTTTTCCTTGTAATACGCCGTGGGCTGTGCGCGTCCCGCCTTTAAGAAGGCAAACCAATCCGAGAAGACCTGCCAAAGCCGCTCCCCATCCGTTTCCTCCACAAGCGTTTCGCTCCCCATGGCACGGTATACGATCTCACGCGCTACGGTGGTGGCGGTGCCCCGATAGGTATCGGTCAGCATCCGCACGGCACCCCGTCCCGAGGGATAGGCGGCGAAGGAGGAAAGGAAGCCCTCCCTCGTCTCGTCAACGGGCACTCTTTTATCCTGCAAGGGCGGCACCGCATAGGTGAGGCCCGGCAAAAGCTGTCTGATATCGCTGTCCGAAAAATCCACGGGCTTTGCCACGGCGATGATCTTATCCTTGTCGTCTGTCAGGATCAGGTTGCTGTATTTTCCCATCAGCTCGGCGTAAAGGATCTTTTCGGTGCGGTAGCCCATCTCGTCAAAGCCCGAAAGAGAGAGCCTTGCCACTCGGTCAAAGCCGCATTGCTCCACTCCCTGCAAAATAGCCCCCGAAAGATGCTTGCGAAGCAGCATACAAAACATAGAGGGGGTGAGAGGATTGTCCTTGCTGAGCGCCGTCATGGCGATACGGGGACAGGTTGAGCCGATATTGACGGACAACCGCTTACCGCGCAGCAACAGCACGACCTCGTCCTTTGTAGGCTGATGGACCTTCTCCACCCGTGCGCCGAGACATTCTCTTTTGATCTCCTCAAGGGACATATGCAGCATCCCCGCGTCAAAAGCCATACGAACTCCTCCGTTCCCTTACATACTGACCATTATTTTATCACAAACAAACGAAAAAGTAAAGAAAATTATTGCATTTTCTCTTGAATTATGTTACAATCAAAGAAAAAACGAGCAAAGAGGTGCGTTATGGAAACCATTTCTCTCTACGGCGATGCCCTTGACGTCAAGCTGGAATATTATCCCGCCGAGCATAAGATCACAGACACCGTATTTTTAGTCCTTCCGGGCGGTGGATACACCGGTCTCGCTCACCATGAGGGGAGCGGCTACGCCGCGTTTTTGAACGATTTCGGTATCGATGCCTTCGTTCTTTACTATCGCGTGTCTCCCGAATATTTTCCGCGCCCACTGATGGACGCGCGGCGCGCCGTGCGCTATATCCGCGCCAATGCCGATCGCTTCGGGATTTCCCCCGACAAGATCGTTATTATGGGCTCATCGGCAGGCGGACACCTCGCCGCCTTGACCTCGAATTACCGTTCCGAGATCCCCGAGGAGAAGGACGACGAGCTTCTTTCTGTCTCGCCCCTTCCCAATGCCTCTGTTTTGTGCTATCCCGTGATCGCCCTGTCCGACTTGGCGGTGACCCACGTGGGAAGCTGTATCAATCTGCTGGGCGCACACGGCATCGGAAAGGCCAAGGAGGTTGACCCTGTTTATCTCATTGATGAAAAAACACCCCCCGCCTTCTTGTGGCACACCTCCGACGATGCCGTCGTGAACGTGATCAATTCCCTGCGCTACGGCGAGAAATTAAGGGAGCACGGCATCCCCTTTGAAATGCACGTTTTCCCTAAGGGAAGGCACGGCCTGGGCGTGGCCCCCGAGAACAAAAATATTCAAGTCTGGCCAAGGCTGTTGCGCACCTGGCTCGGCGAGATCGGCTTTTTCTCGGAAAAATAGATCCACATATCCCGACAATGAAAAAATTCCTTGCATAAGCGGCCTGCGGCAAAGCAAGCTGCTCATGCAAGGTTTTTTATTCGTTATCTTATTCTTTATTTTCTTCTGTATTCGCAAACGCATCCCACGGCGCGCCATCGGGCATGGGCGCGGAAAAGGAGAGCCTTCCTCCCGACGGATGCGGAAAGGAAAGAGAGACGGCGCAAAGGCTGATGGAGAAGGCGGAGTCGCCGCCGTACTTACCGTCCCCAAGCAACGGATGACGGCGCGAGGCGAATTGCACGCGGATCTGATGCGTTCTCCCCGTATGAAGACGCACGCGCACGAGGCTGACGGTCTCACCGCCCACGTCGCTCTCACCGAGAACACGGTAAGAAAGAGAGGCCGCCTTGACGCCACGGCGCATTCTCTTTACAACAAAGGTTTTATTTTTGGAGGAGTCCTTGAAAAGCAGGTCGTGAAGCTCTCCCTCCGTCTCCTCCATTCTGCCGCTTATCACCGCCAGATATTCCTTCTCAAAGACCGTGTGATCCGCCACCCTTCCCGAAAGGAAGGCGGCGGCGGCTTTTGTTTTGGCAAGGAGCATGACACCCGTAACGCCACGGTCCAAGCGAGTAATGGGGGTCAAGGGAAAGCCGCCCTCGGCATGAGAGGAAAGCAAAAAGGGGACGGACGCTTCCCTCTCGTTATATTCGGACAAAAGCCCCGCAGGCTTGTTGATCACCAGCACCGAGGCATCCTCGTACAGGATATGAATATCGTCCGCACGTGTCATCGCTCTTTCCTTTCCGCTTTTCCTACCTCAATACCGATGTCATTTTTCAAAACGGAGCCCATCTGCACCGAATCAAGCCCGAAGCGCTCACGGATGGCGTCAAGTGTCGTTTCCAGCCGTTCCGTTTTCTCACGCCGCTCGTTTTTTTCGTCATCAAAAAAGCCCATCTGCTCGATTGCTTCTCCGTCTCTTAAGAGACCCGTGGCGGCCACCGTCAGGAGGCGAATGGGCTTGTCCCGCGAAACGTCTGCCGCGATCAACGACAAGGCCGCCTCTGCGATCTCCTTGGCCAAATCGGTGGCGGGAGAAACGGGCTTTTGTCTGGAATAGCTTTTGAGGTAAGTATCCTTCACCGTAACCGCTACGGTGGTGCATTTCAATTTTTTTCGTCTGAGGCGATAGGCCACCTCCTCGGCAAGGCTCCCGAGACCGATGCGCACCTCGTCAAGGGTGGTCAGATCGCGTCTGAACGTCATGCCGTTGCTGACGCTCTTGACCTCGTTTTTTTCATACATGGAGGCAACGGGACCGTCGTCCTCCCCTCTCGCGTAGCGGGACAGCATTTCTCCCGCCTTTCCGAATTTGCTTTGCAGAAAAGCAGGGCTGGCGGCCGCCAAATCACCAATGGTGCGAATGTTGCACGCAGAAAGCACCTTCGCGGTCTGCTTGCCCACGAAAAGCATATCCTCCACGGGCAAGGGGTAAACGATACCCGCCACGTCCGCGCGACTGATGACCGTCACGGCATCCGGCTTTTTATAATCGCTTCCCAGCTTTGCGAACACCTTGTTGAAGGAAACGCCCACGGATACCGTAATGCCGATCTCTTCCTTGACCTCCCGTCTGATCCTCTCGGCAATGGTCGCTCCGTCGCCAAAAAGGGCACGGCTTCCCGTTACGTCCAGCCAAGCCTCATCAATGCCGAAGGGCTCGATGAGATCGGTGTATCTCGCAAATATTCTTCGCACCATATGAGAATATTTGATATATTCCCCGTGTCTGGGCGGAACGAGAACCAAGGATGGGCACTTTTTCTTTGCCGACCAAACGGTCTCGGCCGTTACGATACCGTACTTTTTCGCCAATTCGTTTTTGGCGAGAATGATGCCGTGGCGTGCCTCCGCGTCTCCCGCCACCGCCATAGGCACACCTGCCAGGTGGGGCGCAAAGACAGTTTCCACAGAGGCAAAAAAGCTGTTGCAATCCACGTGCAAAACCGTTCTGTCCCCCGCAAGCACTCTTTCATCCATCACTTGTCATCCCTTGCGAAGCGCACCACGAAGCGACAATATTCGCCCTCCACGCTGTCGGCGGAAATGGAGCCGCCATGAGCAGCTACCACCGTTTTGGCCAGATAAAGTCCTAAGCCCACGCCTTTTTTGTCAAGGCCGCGGCTTTTGTCGCTCTTGTAAAAGCGGTCGAAGATGTTGGGCAGATCCTCCTTCGAGATCCCGTTCCCCTCATTATATACCTCCAGAACCAATTCATCCCTTTCGTAGGCGACCCCCACGCGGAAGGCACCGTCCTGATAAGCAAATTTGATGGCGTTCTCGCACAGGTTGTAGATCACGCGGTGAAGCGAATCGGCATCGGCCTTGATGAACATCTCGTCCTTTGCCGTATCAAAGGAAACGTCTAAGTTTTTCTCCTCAATGCGGCGGTCGAGAGATACGATGACCGTACGGGCAATATCACAGATATCCACACGCTCGAAATTCATCTTTTTCTCGCCCATCTCTAAGCGGGACATATCCAAAAGATCGGCCACAAGACGGGAAAGACGCTTGATCTCGCCCGTGGCAAGATCAAGATAATATCTCTGCTTTTCGGGTGGAATAGAGCCCGTTCTGACACCGTCCACGAATCCGAGAATGGACATCATAGGCGAGCGAAGCTCATGGGACACGTCGGAGATGAACTGATTTCGCTTCTCCTCCAAGCGTCCCAGCTCCTCCGCCATCTTGTTGAAGTTGGCACTCAGCTCGGCGATCTCATCCTGTCCCACCACGTCGATACGCACGTCAAGCTGCCCCTTGGCGTAGCCCTTTGTGGCATTGTTCAAGGCCCTGATGCGATCTACCAGACGCTCGCTGATAAAATAAACGGATATCAGAATGGCTATCATGACCCAAAGGCAAGCCATGACCACGGTTTGGGTGGTGGTGCTGACCATCCTTTGGGCGTTTGCGTTATAGGCACAAACCAAAATGGTGCCAAGCTGCGTCCCATCGTCGCTTGAAACCGGAACGGCGTATATCTGCTGCACGCCCTTCAGCAGCTCGGATTCCGTGTCGTGAGACCGATAATAGCCATCCGCCTCAAGGGCGGTATCGATCTCCGCCCACAGAGCCTCCTCCGACAGGAGGGGCACCGCGATCTCCTTGAAGTTATCGGTACAGATCAAGAGCGTCCCGTCGGTGTCGGCCACGAGAAGCTTAGTCTCCTCCCCCTCCGCGATCAAGGAGGAAAAGGAAACGGAAAGGGCGGGACGGGAATCCACGTACTCCTTTAGCGCGGGGTAGCCCGATCGGTCAAAGCCGTAGCAAACGATGCTACCGGCCAGGTCCGCCAGATTTTCCGTTTCTTTCTCGATCTCTTGTCTGGCGTAATCGTTGATAATGGAGCCGGCGATGGAGGACAGCAGAACGAAGCTGACGACCACGATCAGCATCATTGCCGTTATGTACTTTCCGAATAAGCTTTTGAACATAGTGATGCCTCTTTCACGTTTCATTTTGCGCCGCAGGCGGCAGAAATAGTATGCCGTGATTTTCTTTCACCATACATTGTAGCATACCCTGCGAAAAAAAGCAAGAATTTCCCACGGAAAGAAGGAATATAATTGTTAATTTGAAAGAATTTTTCGGGAATTTATTGACTAAAAGGGGTTTATGTGATAAAATAGACAGGTATATCAATCTCAACGCAGGAGAAACGCAATATGAACAGAAACATCGTAACCAGATTCGCGCCCAGTCCTACGGGCTATATGCACATTGGAAATCTTCGCACCGCCCTTTACGCCTACCTGATCGCCAAGCATGAGGACGGCTGCTTTATCCTACGCATCGAGGACACCGACAGAGAGAGACTGGTGGAGGGTGCCACCGACGTGATCAAGTCCACCCTTGCCATGACGGGTCTCGCCTACGACGAGGGTCCCGACGTGGGAGGCGACCACGGTCCTTACGTACAAAGCGAGCGCAAGGGCATTTATATGGAATACGCCAAGCAACTGGTGGACAAGGGGGCGGCTTACTATTGCTTCTGCTCCAAAGAGCGGCTTGAACAGCTTCACGAGGAGGACGCCACGGGCGGCTACGACCGTCATTGCCGCGACCTCTCTCCCGAGGAGGTGGCGGAAAAGCTGGCGGCAGGCATCCCCTTCGTCATCCGTCAAAAAATGCCTCTTACCGGTCGCACCACATATACCGACGCGGTGTTTGGCGAGATCGGCTACGACAACGCCGAGATGCAGGACCAGATCCTGATGAAGGCGGACGGCTATCCCACCTACAACTTTGCCCACGTGGTAGACGACTATCTGATGGGTGTGACCCACGTGGTGCGCGGCAGTGAATATCTGACCAGCACGCCCAAGTACGTGCTTCTTTACGACGCCTTTGGCTGGGCGCGTCCCACCTACGTGCATCTGCCTCTTCTGATGGGCAAGAACGAGGACGGT
>JAZRGD010000089.1:0-11346 GCA_045644045.1 Eubacteriales bacterium | reverse complement strand
GGTTTTCGTTATACAAAACGCCCGATCTCCGAAGAGATCGGGCGTTTCACATTTTTCATTCTACGGCAATCTCTGAAATTACCGTTACCGAGCCTTATCCCAGCGTTCTCACGATATATGCCGCGATGGTCTTGGTGTAGTCCAAAAGCTTATCGCACTCGATATACTCGTTGGGCTGATGGGAACCGCCCGGCATGCTGAAATCCCGTCCGATACCAAAGCCGTAGGCCGCCGAGGAGCCGTACTTGGAGATCACGGAAAGGTCGGAGAGGCAAGAGCCGCAAACCAGAGGCTCTTTTCCCGTGGCTTCTCTCGACGCGGCGAGCATCTCCTTGACGTCCGCGCTGTCGGGCTCGCAATGCACGTAATGGAAGAAGCGTGTCTCAGGCGTAATACCGTCTCCGATAATGCCCATGGGCGCAAGACGCTTGGCAAGCACCTCCTCCAGCTCCGCGAGCTCCTTCGCAATCTCTTCTCTCGTCTTATCGGTGTAATAGGTAAAGGAGACGAGCCCCTTGTCCATATCGTTGCCGTTGTTGCCCACCCGCACCTCCATGTAGCGCATGGCGGTTTCGGGAATGATGGTGCCCTTGTAATAGGGGTTTTCACCCAGCTCGGCCTTGCGGCGCGCGCCAAATTTTTCAAGCTCCTCCATCACGACGGGAATGGCGTCAGCACCTCGCTTCGCGCTGTCAACCGTCTCTTTCGTGTGGAAGGCATAATGCACCACCTGTCCGCCCGAGCCGCAATGCCAGATCTGATCCTCTACGCAGTCCATGCTGACGATGCGGGGACAGGGATAGCGCAAAACGGAAGCAAGCGCACCGTGAGAGCCACCGAACTCCTCGTCGGAGTAGGCGGAGAAAATAATGTTCTTCTTGGGTACAAAGCCCTCCTCCTTGAGGAGCTTGATGAGGAACAGCGTCGTCGCCAACGCGTATTTATCGTCGCAAACACCTCTGCCGTAGATCCTTCCGTCCGCGATCTCACCCGAAATAGGGTCTTTCTCCCAAGAGGCGGGATCGCCAATGGGCACGGTGTCGGTGTGCGCCATCAGCATCAGGTCGTCCTCGTCCACAAGGCCGCGCCAGCGCGCGGTGGTGTTGTAACGGTTCTCAAGCCCTCTGCCGGGGAAATAATCGGGATGCGCTTCAAACCCTTCAAGGTCAAGAGGGGAATACAGCTCGCTTTCCAGCCCCAGCTCCTCGCACATACTATGAATATATCGCGCAAGCTCCTCCTCGTTTCCCTTACAGGAAAAATTTTCGGAATTGATCTTTACGAAATCAGACAAAAGAGCAAAAAGCTCCTCGCGTCTCTCCTCGATCAAGGCAAAAATGCGTTTCGTTTCCATACTCTACCCTTTCTTCACAGCTTGGTGAAATGCGATCCGCCGCGAGGCGGATCGCCCAAAATGATGACTTCTTTCCGTATTTCTTTATTTCTTTGGCTGGGCACTTACCAGGCGCGCGGCAGCTTCTGCATCCACTCCAGCTCAACGGGCGACGTTCCACGGAAGGGGATCTCACCGAAGATCGCCTCCGTCAACGCCTTCATCAGCTCGGGAGACTGGCCGTAGGTGTTGACAAACGCATCCGCGTTTTCCATAAAGTCGTAATGGATGTAAGGATAGCCGAACGATACGCCGATGGATTTTTCCTTGCCGTGAGAGAAGGCAAACAGATAAGTCATTGCCTCTTCTCCGTACAAGCCCATGATACCGAAGGGCTCGTGGCCGGCCACGTAGGCCGCGTAAATGATGAGATCACTGCGGTCCGCGATCTGCTTCAGCTCCGCCTCGTTCGCAAGCCTTCTGTGTACCGTAGCGGTGATCCCGCGAGAGGCGAATTCCGCCACGAGGCTGTCAAGGCTCCTCACAAAGCCCTCGGAATGGGTGGTGCAAATGACGGTAACGTTTTTTATATCGCCACTCGCCAAGGGGAGCATACCCTTGCGGTCACGAACAAGATGGAGTGCCCGTCTTGCAAGCTCCATGTTGATCTCCCTCGTCTTGGGGGTTTCGACCTCGGAGGTGCTTTTCACGAGGGTGTAGCCCTCCTCAAACATTCCGAGCTTTTCCTTCATATCAAGGATGCGTCCACAGGCGTCGTCGATTCTGGATTCGGGAATTCTGCCGTCACGCACAGCCTTTACAATGACCCCGTTCAGATCCGTTCTCTGCACACCGAGAAGCACGTCGTTTCCGGCGTTGATCAGCTCGACGATCAGGTCCTCGTAGGGCATCAGCGTCAGCAATGCGCCCATATTGATGGCGTCGGTTATGACAACGCCCTTAAAGCCCATCTCTCCCTTGAGAAGATCGGTGATGATCTTCTTCGAGATGGTGGCGGGGCGATAGTTCCCCCCTACCTTGGAGTCGTCGTAAGCGGGAAAGCCTGTGTGGCCGATCATAACGGAATATACCCCGCCGTCGATGCACCCCTTGAATATTCTTCCCTGCTCCGCAAGCCATTCCTCCTTGGAGGATCTGATCACCGTAGAGCAAAGGTGGGAATCACGGTACTCATACATATCCGCGCCCGGGAAGTGCTTCACGGTAGCCGCGACCCCCTCGGATTGCGTACCCTGAATCTGCGCCACGGCGTGCTTGATCGCCCTGTCGGGATCGTGAGGCGTGTGGGAGCGCATGATCTGCATGCCAAACTTGTTCGATACGTCAACGACAGGTGCCCATCTCCAGGTAACGCCCGCGCAACGCAATTCTCTTGCCACCGCCGCGGCAAGCTCATAGGTAAGCCCTTCGTCATCGGCGGCTCCCTGGGCGTTCGGTCCGCAGGTTACCGTCAGATCGCGGTAGTTGTGCCCGGCTCCCTCGGCCTCGTTATCGTCCGCCGTGAGCGCGGGGATACGGTAGTGGCTCGCCTGCTCGGAGATCCATGCACCGTATTCCGCACTGCTTTCTCCGTCTGCGGCGTTCGCCATAACGATGTTGGGCGTGGTTCCCTTGTTGAAATGTCCGACGGAGGCGTAGAGCGTGCCGTATTTTTCTCTTTTGAGAAGCGCGTCCTTCTCCTCCGGCGTTCTGGCCTCCCTCGAGCCCTCGTCCGCCCTTCTGTTGATATAATACTGGTAGATGAGAAGCATCTGACCTACTTTTTCTTCCAGCGTAAGCTCGGAAAGCAATGGCTTTTTCATAGTTTTTCTCCTTTTCGATACGTGATATCTGTCGCTTTAAAAAACACGGTAACGGTGCTTATATACAGACATTATACATCAGCCGCGAGGACAAAAGCAACTCTTTTCCCAAACAGTTTTAGATTGTTAAGATTTATTGCTTGATTGTACCACTGCTCCCTCGCGGATGCTTTTTGCGCGGATGCGCGCCTCTCGCCGCTACCCTTTTTTATTTTCCGTATCCCGCACTGTTATAGATCTCACATACGAGCTTATGCGTTTTTAACGCCTCTTCGCCGCTAATATCGAGCGGCTCTTCCTTTAATACCGCCTTATAAAACTGCTCTATTTGTCTTGCGTGCTGAAGACCCCAGTACGCTTTTCCGACTTCACATTCCGCAGTGTCGTCCGCCGTGTGCGCTTCCTCAACGCTTCCGTCTTTGTAATAAATATATGCGTCGTCATATCCAAGCACGACCTTCGCGTTTTCGCAGTGCAATCTTATTTCTATCGGCTCGTCAAAGCTGTAATTGTTCATGCAGTAAAAGGCGTAAGAGGTGCCGTTCTTATACCTGACAAGACCCTCGGCCGTGTCCTCCACCTTCACTATGCTGTGACCCCTGTTTGCCATAGAACAGCTTACGCTTTCTACCTCCTCGTTTACGATCCAGTTTACAAGATCGATCGAGTGTATTGCCTGGTCTATTACGACGCCGCCGCCTTCCTTATCCCAGGTTCCTTTCCAATCGCTTTCCAAGTAATACTCGTCTTTTCTTCTCCAGGTGAGGACCGAGCGCGCCGTTATGATCTTGCCCAGCCTTCCGCTTTCCTTTGCTTTTTTTACAAGCCTTGCCGAATTATTATACCTGCACTGGAATACTACACCGAACGTCACACCCTTTTCCTTTGCGACGCGCACGGCGTTTTCCGCCGTTTTGTAGTCTATATCCATGGGCTTTTCGGTAAGCACGCTGATTCCCTTCTCAAAAGCGGCGATCGCCACCTTGGAGTGCAAATAATGGGGCAAGCATATATGTATCGCGTCAAGCCTTTCCTTTTCAAGCATTTCCGCATAATCGTAATACGCCTTGCCTCCGTACGCTTCGGCCGCCGCGTCCGCTCTGTCCTTTTTGACGTCGCAGCAAGCGACCAGCTCCGCGCGCAGACTCTTCGCTACGGAAGTCAGGTGCATCACGGATATTCTTCCACAGCCTATAATTCCTACTCTGAGTTTCTCCATAGCCTTCTCTCCCCGCGTGCCCGACGTGCAGCACCCGTCACCTTGATTTCAAGCCGTAGCATAAGCCCAAAGGCCTCCGCCCCATAAAGCGCAAAGCAATCTATCCCAAAGAGGCCCAACGCAGTGCGTTAGGCCTTTTTGTGTGAGAGCAACGGCGACGAGCCGTCGCGCTTGCGTTGTCGGATATAAAATTATTTCTTTAAGTATTTCGCAACCTCGGCAGCTACCAGGCGCGCAATGGTCTCCGCGTCCACGTCGGAGACACGGGTAGCGTCTGCCTTGCCGTCGCTGCTGAACAGCTTCATTTTCTTGGCGGTCTCCTGCTTGACAGCCTCTACCGCCGCAGGGATCAGATCGATAATTCCCTTGTTCATGTGCTGGAATTTCGCAAACTCTGCCTCTACCGCCGCCACGTTGATGTCGGTGAAAATGTTGACCTTGCTGATGCCTTCCTTGATGGCCTTGCGGAAGTCGTCGTCGGTGAGACCCGATCCGCCGTGCAACACCAGAGGCACGTCCACCGTGTTCGCGATGGTGCGGATTCTCTCAAAGTCCAGCTTGGGGGGCAGCTTATATGCGCCGTGGGCGTTGCCTACAGCAATGGCGAGGGCATCTACCCCCGTCCTGTCCACGAAATCCTTCGCCATTTTGGGGTCGGTAAAGAAAGCGGATGGGTCAGCGAGATGGGAGCTACCCTCAGCGCTTCCCTCGTTGTCACCCACGTGGCCAAGCTCGCCCTCAATGGTTGCGCCGCGAGAATGGGCAATGTCCGCCATGGCCTTGACCTTGCGCACGTTTTCCTCGTAGGAATCGGTGGAGCAATCGTACATCACCGAGGTAAAGCCCAAGTCAAGTGCCTTGACGCAAAGGTCAAAGGACAGGCCGTGGTCCAAATGCACCACCACGGGGACGGACGCCTTTTTCGCCATGGGAATGAGGTAGTAGGATACCTCCTCCAGGGGACCGTAGGGCAAAAGCACCTCCGCCGTACCCATGACAACGGGAGAGCGCGTGCATTCCGCCGCGTTGATGATACCGCGAGCAAGCTCCAGATTAACGGCATTGAACAGACCTACCGCGTAGCGACCGCGCTTGGCGGGACGCAAGACTTCATTCATATTGACTAACATATTTTTCCTCCGCTCTCCCCTCACAGGGGCTCGTATGGTATTTTACTACATCTTTATTATACACCATCGCTTCATCCAAGTCAATGGTAAAAAAGTATCGAAAAATCGCCAAAAATTCAACGGTTCGCCCTCTCTCCCTACGGCCGTCAGCCCTCTCTTTTTACAAAGCGCAGACCCGACACGCCGCACCTTTGATATTTACCCGGGGCAAAGCGGGCAAGGAGGGGATGGATTCCCTCCACCCTGACGCACTCGTCAAGCTTGCCGAACATAGGCGCGATGGAGGTGTATTGAATGAGCTTAAGCGTAACCGTCCTTCCCTTGTACTCACTCGGTATCTCGTAGCGGTAGCCGCTAAGCTGTCCGCCAAGGCACACGCCGTCAAGGTAGAGCCGCGTGTACAGGTCGCCGCCGTCCAAGGAAAGCGCGAACGCCTCCTTCGGCACTGCCACCTCCGCCTCGTAAATGATACCGCCCGCATAATGAGGCAAGACGTCCGTGTCCAGCCGTCCCTCGGAGACCGTTTCGGGCAATTTTCTCAAACGGTTTCCGTCCGCCGCAAAGCGACCCGCGAGAAAGCAGGAGGGCAGGTAATACTCCCCGACGGGGGGCTTGCTCAGGGTGACGGTATGCCGTCCCTTCGTTATACGAAGGGGCGCGGTGGAGCGGTACAGCTCACCGAGACCCTTTCTTAACTGCTCACACCTCTCCTCCGACAAGACCTTTTCACCGTCAAGGCAGATCTCACCGTCAAAGCGGTAATTTCGCGTCACAAGGCGAACGCCGTCCAGCGTCTCCTCCGCCTCAAAGGTAAAGCAAAGAGCATCCTCCCGCAAGGCGCATCGCAGCAGGTTGTCCGCATCCAAGGAAAGCCGAAAAGCAAGCCCGTCAAGGCGCGCTATCTCGGCCACGGCCACCGCTTCGTCCTTGGCGGTAATATGCCCTCTCGCGGGCAAAATGAGGTCGCGGCTCTCGCCGTCACGCACCACCGTCAGCGCGCGCTCCCCGCCGCCGTCCTTCAGGTCAAGGATCAAAAAGTCTCCGTCGTCGTATTCCTTCACGAGGAGCTCCTCCGCAAGCGCGCCGTTTTCCAGCACCGTAAGTCCTCTTTGAAGGTTTTTTTCAAGCGCGGACAGGACCTCCCCCACGGAAAAGTCCTCCGACGCGGAGATCTCCACGGGATACGCGCCATGGGGAACGGGCTCGTCGCCGTCGATCAGCCGCCACCCGTATTGGTTTTTGACGAGCGCGCGCAAAAGGGCGGACAATCGCTCGTTTATCTTCTTTTCTCCCTCCGTGAACAACGCCTCCGCCGTCTCCCGCGCGGGGTATCGCACCGCCACCTTAGGCGTGAAGGATTTTTTTGCGTATTCCGCCGCCAAACGGGCGGAGGCCGAAAGCTCCCTATATCCCTCAAACCAAGGGCTGGTATAGCACATGGGGTTGAAATAATTCGTTTTCTCCACGTTGCCTCGCGCGTCCAACGCCGACACGGCCAGCACGTAATGATCGATCCCGAACGCCGCCGCAAGCCATATCATTTGCTCCACACGCGCGGGCGGCAGATCGGCAGGCCCGTAGGCAAACAGCTCCGCCAAGCCCCCTTTTCCCACCGTTCCGATGGCCGCCTCGGCGCACCCAAGCGTCTGCCATTCCGCCTTGTCCACGGCGGTCTCGGTGAGGATCTCGTCTATTCCAGGCAACGAAAAGCAGCGCAACGCCGCCGGCGTGCCGCCGCAGGTCCTGACCGCGCGATTCACGTCGCTCTCCGCCATGGTATGTCCCGTCAAAAGAACGCCGTGAGACAAGCACCAGTCGTTCAGTCTTTTCAAGTAATTGGTGCGGAACAGCTCGCCCAAAAGTGCCATAAGGTCCCGCTTGAATTCCGCCGTCGGCACATCCGCCGCCATCTCCGCAAACAGATCCCGTCCGAACCGCTCGCGGTAGAGGGTCTCCAAGCCCCTCGTGTACGGATATTTGCCACCGTTTCGGGCGCAATACCACAGATCGGGCTCGTCCGTAAAGATTCCCTTGATCACCCTTCCGAAATAGGACCCGAAATGCGCGTAATACACCTCGTGGGTGTTTCGGATAAAGCAATCCACCGCCTCGGCGTTCAGAATATCCGCGTAGCTCTCGTTTTTGCGCACGACGCACCTTCCGTTCTCCACGAATACGCTCCGCGCGACGAAGTCCCCGTTCTCCCGCATGACCCTTCCGCGACAGGTGCCCGACGGCCAATTGTACTCATCGTAAAGCCAAACGTCGATCCCCTCTCGCTCTGCCGCCGCAAGAACGTCGCCGCACACCTCTATCCATCTGTCGCTCATGTATTCGATCTCACAGCCCGAACGCGGATAGAGCAAAAACTGCTCGATCCCCGCCTGCGCATACAGATGCATCACCTTGTCTATCTCTGTCTTTTTAGGATCTCCCGTGATCGCTCCCATGGGTATCAAAGGGTTTTTCATGATCTTCTCCTTTGCAAAGTCAACCTCTATGCCACGAGTATAGCACAGGCAACCCAATTTTACAACTATAAAGAAGAAAAATTTTCACCAAGGAAAATTTTATTCATTTCAAGAAGCTTTTCGGGGCACATCGTCCAAACGGGATCCTCAGGTCCGCAACAGGTGCGAACGATCGTTCCCCAAAGACCCATCTCTCGATATCCTTCCATCATTTCCTTAATGATGGTCCAATAGTCCTCAGACTTTTCTTCCCATACCAGATCGTAGCCGCCGCTGTACGCCACACCCTCTCCGCAAACCACGGGAACGGGGGGCAGCTCGTGATCTAAATTGTTTTTCAAAATGGCAAGGGACCCACGGAATCTCTCGCGGAAATCCTCCATGTGCTCGTGAAGGGTGTCCGTCATTTTCTTTTCCGCCTCGGTAATTTTTTCAGGGTCTAAGTTGGAATAAAACCAAGCTCTGCGATACCAGCCGGCGTCGGGAAGGTAGTCGGAGTCCGCCGCCGCCCGCAATTCTTCCATCGTCACCTTCTCCTTGACGTAGGAGTGGTCCTTTTCAAGCATATTGCCGTAAAGGGGCGCCCAAAGGAAATAGCTGTGGAAGTTGTAGAGCTGCATATTACGGGGCGCTTGCCGCAGGTCTGTGCGATAGGTATAGGAGTCGAAAGCAAACAGAATGTCGGGATGCTGCTCCTTCAGCCAAGCGATGGCGTCCTCGTGCTTCTCGCGGAAGGGGGCGATCTCCTCGTCCGACAGACCGTTTGCGCCGTAGCCGTTTACAAAATATAAACCGTCTGCCTCGTTGAAGATCTCGGCAAAAGCAATGCGGTCCGCAAGACCTCTCTCCTTCAAGTCGCAAATGATATAATGCAGAAATTTCGCAAACGCGTGGAAGCGTTCAAGCGGCGGAAGCTCGTGCAGCTCGCGGTTGAGTGCCCGATCCTTCACCAGCCAACAGGTGTGAAGGTAGTACCACGCCGACAGGATGATATACACGTCGTATTTTTTTGCCGCCTCGAAATATTCGATCAGACGCGCGTGAGGGTCACAAAGCCCGGGGTCTCCGTTCACGCCGAACTGGCGAAGCGCCTTGTCGTGCTTTCCAAAAATATACCCAATGGGAACAGGTCCGCGAAGGTTTCCGTCAAGATCGTGGATCAGCCCCGCGCCGTCGTCCATACGGATGCAGTTGAAGCCCCTTTCCTTGTGCTCGCGCACCACGCGATCCACGTCGTGGTATACGCCGCCCGATGGGGTATCGTAAAGCCCGAAGGTGGGGAACGAAATGGTCAGCCGCCTCGGCAAATGAGCAGGAATCTTATCGCTGTTTCTTACCGTAGCCATACAAATAAATCTCCCTTCGTTTCTCCCTGAGCATTACAAAAACAGCAGCGTGCCGATCAGGCAAAGCGCGAGCGCCAGGATATTTCCCTTGCTCAGCTTATCCTTAAAGCAGATCACGCCCGCCAGCGCCGACAGGATCATAGTTCCGCCGGTAAGGATGGGATATAGCACCGTAGCGGGCAGATTGGCCGCGCCGATCAGCTGTAAAAAGTAGGAGAAGCCTCCCACACCCGCCGAGGCGACCACCAACAAAACGGCGCCGAGGCCCGTTTTTCTCGCCGCGCGGATCTCCTCCCGCTTGCCAAAGCGCACCGCCAGATAGGCCGCGCCCGCTATCACGAACTTGGTAACTCCCGTCAGCATTACGAAGGTCATGGCGTCCACCGTGGGAAGCGTGACCTCTATTTGGTGCAGCTTGGAGACGATGCTGGTCATACCGTTGATAAAGAACACGCTGACGCACATGAGGATCTGCCACGCGGTGATCCTGCTTTTCCCAAGGTTAGAGAGCGCCACCGCGATCACGAGCAGAGCAACGCCGATCACACGCAGGACAGACACCTCCTCGTGCAGAAAAACGACGCCCCACACGTAGGGAACCAGCATACCGCCCGTCATCAAAAACAGGGTGTAAATGGCAATACTGCCGTTTTTCATAATGCGGAAGCCGATCATGTTGTACGTCATGACGCACAGGGAAAAGGCGGCCGCCATCAGCACGGAATAAACCGAGAGGCTGATCTTGAAGCCCACCGCGACGAAAAAGATCGCCGCGCTGAAAAGGCCGTGCAGGGCGTTAAACCGAAGGCCGTTCAAAAGCCCCGTTCCCGCCTTGCGCTGGTACAGCTTGTTAATGGCAAAATCCACGGCCAGCAAAAGCGCCGCCACGGCAAGTAAAACGTAATCCATATCAATCACACTCCTCCGGAGAAAATTATAGCACATAACTTATGGCGTTTCTATTGCTTTTTCGTCAAAAAATATGCTATAATCTTCATAACGGAAACAAACCGTGAAAAACGCAAGCAGGAGAACGAACCAATGCAAAACGAGCAAACGCTTTCCCCCTTTACAAGCCCGCGCTTTCGTATCGCCTACGCAGAGCTTGACTCACAGTCGCGCCTGAACACCTTTGACTCCCACACCCACGATTGGTGTGAGATCTACGTGAATCTGAGCGGAGACGTGTCCTTCGTGGTGGAAAACAGCGTCTATCCCATCGTCCCCGGCAGCATCATCATTACGCGCCCCGGAGAGTACCACCACTGCGTCTATCACAGCAACGCGCTCCACAAGCATTTTTGTATTTTCTTTTCCTCCGCGGAAATGGAGACCCTGTTCCCACGCTTTTACGATCGTCGGACGGGTGAAAAAAATCTGTTACTGCTTTCCGGAAACCGCTTCAAGGAATTCACCGAGCTTTGCCACCTCCTCTGCGAGCAGGACGCGGCGAAGGATGAGACGCTATACCGCTTCTTCACGCTCATTCACCTGATCAACGACGCGGAAAGCCCCGAGCCGAAGGTCACCGACGGCTCCCCCTTTATGGATCTGGCGCTGGACTTCATCCACAAAAACCTGGCCTCTCCCATCTTAGTGAAGGACGTGGCCGCCGCCGCTTACGTCAGCATCGCCACCTTGGAGCGTCATTTCGCCCAAAGCCTTCAAATGTCCCCCTCCGAATATCTGAAAAGAAGGCGCTTGGCCCACGCCGCCGCGCTGTTAAGAGAGGGCGTTACCGTCACCGCGGCCTGTCAGCGGTGCGGCTTTATCGATTGCTCAAAGTTCATCCTTCTTTTCAAAAAGCACTACGGCGTCACCCCCCTGAAATACAAAAAAGCCCTCTCGGGCGAAAAGCATCCGCCCGTTTAGCTTTCACCCGCGAATAAATATCCACCCGCATAGCGGGTGGTATTTCATTTTCGGGCATAGCCCTAAACACTACTGGCGGCGCACAAGTGCGCTTTATACTTTCCTGCCAGCCATGCAATCGTTACGCACACCCGCTTGAGCGGGATCGAACC
>JAZRGD010000088.1:0-13524 GCA_045644045.1 Eubacteriales bacterium | reverse complement strand
TCAGCGCACAGAAGAAGCACGTCCAGAGGATCACCGTCGTCGCCGTAGGTGCGAGGAATAAATCCGTAGTTGGCTGGATAATGTGTGGAGGTGTAGAGAATTCGGTCAAGAATTATCAGCCCCGTTTCCTTGTCCAGCTCGTACTTTTTCTTGCTCCCCTTGGAGATCTCCACCACACAGACGAAATCCTCGGGTGTGATGCGCTTGGGGGATATATCGTGCCAGATGTTAGACATTTCTTACTCCTTTCGGTTGTAAACAATTCTTTACTTTTCTTCTTTTTCGGGGGTTGGGGCTGTGGCTTCCACAGGGTTGCGTGTGGGAGACATGGCAAACAGAGCGAGAGCGACGGCGAGAACGAAGGTCACGCCGAGACCTCCCTCCGGGCCGAAGGCACCGCCGATAAACAGCTCCTTTCCCTCCACGGGGAGAAGGGTGAGAAGGTGGGTGGGCATTTTCATGCCGCTGACCGAGAAGCTCGTCAGCACGCCCTCGGCAAAGTTCCATACGGTGTGCAGAGCCGCCGCGCCCCAGATGCTACCGCCGCGAATCATATAAAGACCCATGAGCAGTCCGAACAGGACGAGATTGATAAAGGGGAGGGGGGCGAAGCCGTAGTTGAGGGTATGGAGGGCGGCAAAGGCTAAGGCACTGCTCCACAGTGCCACGGAAAGGCGGGTGCATTTGGCGGTGGAGACCATCAGGACGCCGCGACAGAGGATCTCCTCGGAAAAGCCCTGAATGACGTAGCCCACCAGGAGCAGAACGAAGAGCAGGGGGTTAAAGTCCTTGTTGAGACCCACGAGGGTGACGCCGCCAAAGAGGGCGGAGAAGCCGATGGCAACGGCGAACAGGATAAGACCGAGGAGCGCGCCGCGCAGATAGGCGGGGACAGCCCCCTTCCCCGTCATACCCGCCGAGGCGAGGGAACGCTTTTCAATGAATTTGAGGTAGACGAGACAAGCGGCGACCGTGCCCAGGGTGGCCAGCAGGGTGATGATGACAACGGCGGGCTTCTCGTTCAGGGCTCCGGTGTATTGCATGACCTGCTCGTACATCTCCTCGGTGGTGGCGTACTCCTTGTTTATGATCTCATAGTAGAGAGGATCGGCCATCATCATAACGAACAGCACGGGGGAGAGAATGGCAGATTGCAGCATACCGCCGATGGCAAACAGGAGCACAAAGGCGAGGAAGACACCCATAGGGGTGTAGCGCTTTCCCTGCGCGCGGGCGGCGGCTATGAATTTCGGGGTACCGAGCTTCTCAAACATAGAAGACTCCTTTCGGGTGTGGTTTATACGGTGGCGAGGAAGCGGAGCATGGCGCGTCTGCCCTCCTCGGTGCATTTGTAGACGCCCGCGTCCTCCAACACCTTGACGAATACGCCGCCAACCTCCTCACGCAGAACGCTTTCCGCATTCTCGCGCGTGACGGTGCGACGAGAGAGGATCTCGCGGGCAAAATCGGCATGCTTGGCCAGGGTCTCGTTCTCTGCGGGGTCCTTGCCCTCCGCCATGTATTCTCCGAGAAGGGCAAGCTCCTCCTTCAGTCGGGCGGGCAGAACGGCCAGACCCATGACCTCGATGAGACCGATGTTTTCCTTTTTAATATGATGCCTTTCGGCGTGGGGGTGATAAACGCCCAGGGGGTGCTCGGGGGTGGTGACGTTGTTGCGAAGCACCAGGTCAAGCTCGTACAGCTTGCCGCGACGACGGGCGATGGGGGTGACGGTGTTGTGCTTTTCGCCCTCCGTCTCGGCAAAAACGAAGGCTTCTTCGTCGGTGTAGGCGCGCCACTTGTCCAAAATGCGGGTGGCAAGGGCGACGAGGCTCTCCTTGCTTTCGCTGTCAAGACGGATGACCGACATGGGCCACTTGACGATTCCGCCCGTCACGTCGGGGTAGTCACGGAAGGTGACGGGATGGGTGACTTCCGCCTTCTCCATGGCGAAGGTGTAGCGGCCGCCCTGCATATGATCGTGGGATAGGATACTGCCGCCCACGATGGGAAGGTCGGCGTTAGAGCCCACGAAGTAGTGGGGAAGCACCGTGACGAAATCCAAGGCGCGGCGGAAGGTGTCCTCGCAGATGCGCATGGGGGTGTGGGCGGCGGAGAGGACGATGGAATGCTCGTTGTAGTATACGTAGGGAGAGTATTGCATATACCAGCTCTCGCCGCCGAGGGTCAGGGGGATCTGGCGCAGGTTTTGCCTGGCGGGGGAGCGAAGCGTGCCCGCGTAGCCCTCGTTCTCATGGCAGAGCAGACATTTGGGATAGCCGCTTTGGGGTAAGCTTTTCGCGGCGGCAATGGCCCTCGGGTCCTTTTCGGGCTTGGAGAGGTTGATGGTGATGTCGATGTCGCCATAGCGTGAGGCGGTCTTCCACTTCACGTCCTTCACGATGCGGTAGGAGCGGATATAATCGGAGGACAGACAGAGGGCGTAAAAGTAGTCGGTGGCCTTCTCGGGGCTTTCCTTCAGCAGATCGAAGAAGCGACGGATGACCTCCGAGGGGCGGGGAGTCAGCGCGCCCATCAAGGAGGTATCGAACAGGTCACGGTAGGACACCGTATTTTCGGGAAGCAGCCCCTTTTCGTAAGCGCAGTCGCACAGCGCGCCGAGGGTCTCCTCTAATGTGGCGGGGGTGGCGGTGGCGGGCTCCTCGTAGGCGTCCTCCTTCATAATGGCAAGAAGTGCGTTTAAGTGATAGGCGCGGTCGGCGGGGTCGCAAAGTCCCGACGCTTCGCACAGATCTAACAGGTTTTTAACGGTCTCGTTTAAGTTTTTCATGTCTTGTCCTCTTGGATGTAAACCAATGGTTGCGTTAGTTGCCTAACATACGAATGGCGTTATAGTCCTTACAGGCGATGGCCGCCGCCACGGTCTGTGCCGCGATGGGCGCGCCCGTCTTGATCTCGTCAAGCTGCTCCGCCAGATGGCGGCGGTAGAGATAGACGGCGGCGGTGGCGGGCAAGTCGGCAAAGGCCGTCTTGACCCATTCCCCTTCCTCCAAATAAGGCGCGTCGTCCAGCTCGTAGCGCAAAACGAAGAAGGTGCCGTCATCGTCGTCGCTTCTCGCTTCGGCATAGTCGCCCGCTTTCTCCAGGGTGCGCATGGCGGCAAGAAGGCTGTCGTCAAGCCCCGTGGTGGCGGCGTTGTAGCTGCCGCCGCCGTAGAGGTAGATGCCGTGGGGGTAGTCGCCCGAGGTCACCGACATATCGGAATGGTCTCTTTCCAACGCCTCAAACTCGGCGGGGGTGACACCGTCTGCCAAGGCGTCGCGGATGAGACCGCTGCTGATGGGGCTGTCATCCTTTATAAAAATGACGTTGTAGCGGTAGTAGTATTTTTCATAGAAAAGAGCCAGGTCCTCCTTGTACTCTGCGGAAAAGACACCGCTTCCGTCCTCGCCAAACAGCTCGTAGACCAGGGCGGCATACTTCTTTTCGTACAGTGCCACCTGCTTGACCACCCGCTTCGCGCGGATGCCGTAGGTCTCCTTCAAGACGGTGTAGGGTGACTCGTCGTAGGAGTAGGTCTCAAGGTCGGAGAGGAGCTTGCTAATGTCCTCGTAGTCGCTTGCGGGCAGAGAGAGACCGAGGCTGTCGAAGAGGCGCGAGGCTATCAGGCGAAGCTTCAGCTCCTCCTCGATGACCGATTTGAAGGACTCCTCAAGGGTCTTTCCGTCCTCACCCACCTTTTGCCAGCCGTCGGGGGTGTCGGAGATGCCGAGGGCCTTGTAGCGCACCAGGTAATCGTATTTGAGACAGGCGAAATAGTAGCGGTAGACCTCCTCGCGCATGGCTCTGCCGCCGTAGCGGTAGCAGACCGCCCCTGCGGGCAGGTAGATGGCGAGAAGCGTCGCCGCCAAAATACAGACCGCCAAAAGGATGGCGGTTAAGGCGACAGCCCTTTTGTTCCCAAAGAAGGTGCGCAGACGGACGAGAAGGAGGCTCGTCTCTCCTTTTTTTGTGGCTTTTTTCATAGAATTTCCTCGGAAATGTTAATTATTGTTTGCATTATCTGGTTTTTTGGCCTTTTCGTATTCGGTCATCAGACGGCAGAACACCTCCGTGACGTCCTCTCCCTGAGAAAGACGGTAGGTCATGGCGGGGCCTGTCGCCGTGGCGGCAAAGCGCAGACTCTTGTGGGCGGCCAGCAGCTCGCTCCACACGGACAGCTCGGGTGCGGCGGCGAGGAAGCGAAGGGTGCCGTCCTTTTCCTCCACCTTGGAGATGCGGGCGCGGGAGGCGATGGCGCGGCCAAGTGCCACCCAAAGCAGTCTCTCGGTGGGGCGAGGCGGCTCGCCGTAGCGGTCGATCAGCTCGTCAAGCACGTCCTCCTTGTCGGCCTCGGTGAGGATGTGGGAGATCTTTTTGTACATCTCCATCCGTCCTGCGGAGGTGCCGATGTACTTTTCGGGAATATGGGCGTCACAGGTGACGTCCACCTGGGTCTCGAATACCTCCTCGGGGGTGACACCCTTTTCCTCCAGAATGGCCTCGTTCAAGATCTTCATATACAGGTCGTAGCCCACCGCGTCGATGTGGTGGCCGTGCTGCTCCGCGCCGAGGAGGTTGCCCGCGCCGCGAATTTCAAGGTCCCTGAGGGCGATCTTAAAGCCCGCGCCGAACTCGGCGTACTCGCGGATGGCCTTAAGCCTCTTTTCGGCGATCTCCGACAGCTCCTTGCCGCGACGGTAGGTGAAATAGGCGTAGGCGTGTCTGCCCGAGCGACCCACGCGGCCGCGTAGCTGATGAAGCTGAGAAAGCCCCATACGGTCGGCGTCCTCGATGATGAGGGTATTGGCACTCGGCAGATCCACCCCCGTTTCCACGATGGTGGTGCAGATGAGAATATCGATCTCGCCGCGCACGAGAGACTGCCAGATGTCCTCTAAGGTCTCCTTTTCCATTTTACCGTGTGCCACGGCGATGCGCGCCTCGGGGAAGAGGGAGGAGAGCTTGGTGAGGGGGCGTTCCATGGTCTCCACGCGGTTGTACAGATACAGCACCTGTCCGCCACGGGCAAGCTCCTTGCGGATGGCCTCCCCGATGACGATGTCGTTATGCTCCATCACGTAGGTCTGTACGGGATGGCGGTCGGCGGGGGCTTCGTCAAGGACGGACATATCGCGGATGCCGCTCATGGCCATGTTGAGGGTGCGGGGGATGGGGGTGGCGGTAAGGGTCAAAACGTCCACGTCGGTGGCGAGGGTCTTGAGCTTTTCCTTTTGCCCCACGCCGAAGCGTTGCTCCTCGTCCACGATGAGAAGACCCAAGTCCTTGAAGGTCACCTGCTTTGACAGCAGGCTGTGGGTGCCGATGACCAAGTCCACGCTGCCTCTTGCCACCGCGCGGCGCACACGCTCCTGCTCCCTGGCGGAGCGAAGGCGAGAGAGCATCTCGATGGTGACGGGGTAGCCGCGCATACGGGACAAAGCGGTTTGATAATGCTGCATGGCCAGAATGGTGGTAGGCACCAGGATGGCGGCCTGCTTGCCCCCCACGATGGCCTTAAAGGCGGCTCTGAGCGCCACCTCGGTCTTGCCGAAGCCCACGTCGCCGCACAAAAGACGGTCCATGGGGACGGCCTTTTGCATATCCTCCTCGATCTCGCGGATGGCTTCCGTCTGGGAGGCGGTCTCCTCAAACTCAAAGGAGTCGGCAAACTCCTCCTCCATATCGCAGGGAGGGGGAAAGGCGAAGCCCGCCCGCCTTTGTCTTTGGGCGTAAAGCTGTACCAGCTCACGGGCCATATCCTTGGCGGTGGACTTGGCGCGGCTTCTCGCCCTCGTCCAATCCGCACCGCCCAGCTTCGAGAGCTTGACCGCTCCGTCCTCGCTCCTCGTGCCGATATACTTGCTGATCAGCTCAAGGCGGTCGGCGGGGAGAAAGAGGCGGTCGGTGCCCGCGTAGCGGATGGTGATATAATCCTTGGTGACGCCGTCACGGCGGATCTGCTCCATGCCCTCAAAGACACCGATGCCGTGGTTGGCGTGGACCACGTAGTCGCCCACCGAAAGGTCGGCGTGGGAAAGGATGCGCTCGCCTGCGGGACGGCGGTGAAGCCTTGCCTGCTTGCGGGCACGCTTTTTGGCGGCGGCCTCGTCGGGGAGCAGGGAAAGGACGGCGAGCTTGGGCACCATCAGCTCAAAGCCGGAGGCAAAGCTGCCGTAGGTAATGCCCACCGCGCCCTTGTTCAGCACGTCGTAATCGGTGTCGCTGTCGGGGTCAAGCAGCAGCGTGCCCGTGTTTTCCGCGCGCAGAGCCTCGGAAAGTGCCTCTGCGGCGGCGGCGTTCTCCGCCACCACCAAGACGCGGTAGTAGCCGAGAAGCAGTGTTTTAATATCCTCCCTGAGGAGGAGCGGCTTGTCAAAATAGGAGACGGAGCGTCTGGTGCGGAAGCCGAACAGCCCCGAAAGCTTGCCGCCCACGCTGTTGCCAAAGGAGGAAACGTAAACGGCGGGGGAGGTGGAAAGAAAGGAGGAAAACGTGCCATAGGAGGCAAAAAACTCGTTGTATTTCGAGGCGAGAAGCCCCTTCTCCACCAGGGAGACGGCCTCCTCCGCCAAAAAGGACTGACGCGTCTCGGTGCTTTCCCTCATGCCACTGTCCGAAAGAACCAGCGACACCGTTTTCACGGGGTCAAAATAGGAAAGGAGAGAGGCAAGCTCGGGGTAGAGCAGGGCGAGATAACGGTCGGCAAAAAAGAGGTCGTTCTCGCTTGCTAAGGCGGCTCTTTCCATGGTCAGCGCGGCGACTGTCTCGGCTTCCTTCGCTCGCTTGGCGAGCGCGTCGTGGGCGCGGCGCATTTCCTCCCTTGCCTCGGGGGAGACCAAAGCCTCCTTGGCGGGGAAAAGGGAAAGGCGCGGACAGCCCTCCTCGCTCCTCTGGGTGATGGGGTCAAAATAGGACATTCTGTCCACCTCGTCACCGAAAAACTCCACGCGGACGGGAAGGGGCGCGTCGGGCGGAAAAACGTCCAGAATGTCCCCTCGGCGGGCAAATTGCCCCACACCCTCCACCGCCTCGGTGCGGGCAAAGCCCATGGCGGTCAGACGGTCGCAAAGGGCGAGAGGCGAGGCCTCGTCACCCACGGTGAGGGAAAGGGAGTGCCCCGAAAGACAGGCGGGCGGGACGGTGCGCTGTAAGGCGGCGTAGGGGGTGGTGACCACCGTCACGCTTTCTCCCGACAGAACGCGACAAAGCACCGAGAGCCGTTCGCGCTCGGTGTCATGAGAGGCGGCAATATTCAGGAAAACGTAATCACGGGCAGGGAAATAGAGCGCGGGCAGACCCTCCGCCGCAAGAAGGGCGGCCAAGCGCGCCGCCTCCTTTTCCTCGGTGGCGAAAAGCAGGCGCGGCGCGGGATGATGCTCCCCCGCGTATCGCGTAAGCTCGGTGAGGAAGGCGTCGGAGGCACCGTCCGAAAGACCGTTCACGCTGATGGGAAGCGGCTTGCTTGCCCTCATTTGCTCGTCTAAGGTCTTACAAACGCCGAGAAATTCTCTGTCCGTGGTGATGGTACGGGTGATGAGCTTCAAGAAATTCTCCTTTGCTAAAAAGCAACTAATGGTTTACATTGTTTTGGAAAAGCGAGACAGACAAAGCTCCTCCTTACCCGAAAACCAAAGAGAAAGGGCCTCGGGGAGAGCTTCGGCGGTCTTCGTCAGTGCCGCAAGACCGTCCTTGGGCAGCTTGCCAAGCACCCAATCGGCCAGGTCGTATTCGGGAGAGGGCTTTTTGCCCACGCCAAGACGGAAGCGGACGAAGGTGTCCGTCCCAAGGTGGGCGATGATGCTCTTTAAGCCGTTGTGTCCGCCCGCGCTTCCCTTGCGGCGAATGCGCAAGGCACCGGGGGCAAAGCTGATGTCGTCGCACAGGACCACGATGCTTTCGGGGGCGAGCTTATAAAAGCGCGCCGCCTCGCCTACCGCCTCGCCCGACAGGTTCATAAAGGTCTCGGGCTTCATGAGAAGCACTCTCTCCTCCCCGATGACGCACTCGCTGACGAGGGCGTGGAACTTTAAGCGAAAGGGGGAGGCGCCCATCGCCCTTGCGATGGCGTCAACGGCGATAAAGCCCGCGTTGTGGCGGGTGCCGTCATAGGCAGTGCCCGGGTTGCCGAGACCCACCACCATGCGGGTGATGGGGGCGGAGGAGGCGGGGGACTCTATCTTGCGAAAAAGGTCGAAGATGTTGCTCACGTTACGCCTCTTCCTCCTCCTTCACCGCGATGAGGTCGGCGGCGTAGGGCAGGGTCATAATGGCGTCGCACAGGGTGTGCCATTCGGGCAGCTTGTGGTGGCGACGGGCGTAGTAGATATTGATGAGGGTCTCGTAATTCATGGTCACCGTGCGCATCTGGTGATAGGAGGAGGGAAGGAGCTGGATCATATTGTCCCAGTGCGCTCTGTCCTTGGTTTCGAGGAAGGCAAGACGCTCCCTTTCAAGGACGGCGATGAGAGCGTCAAGGGCGGCAAGGCAATCCTCCGAAAGACGGTCGCAGGAAAAGTCCTCGCGGGCAAACTCCTTGGCTTGGATCTTGTGCATGGTGCTGGTGGAGTTGGCTACCGTTGCCACCTTGTAGGTGTCAAACTCCTTCCACCAATAAAGGGGTGCCGTGATGTCCACCGAAACGAAGATCTGGCGGAGATACTTTCTGTGGTCGCTTCCCGCCTTGGCGAGACGCTTGGCGAGGGAGAGGTCGTTTTCTCCCAAAATATAGTTGCCCTTTTCGTCGTAGTAGCTGCCGGATTTCGCCCAGCTGTTCATCGGGTTGCGCGCGCCGCGAATGGCGTTCTCAAAATTCATGGCGGAAAGTCGTTCAATGCGGATCATAGCAAAGCCTCCGTAAGATTAATTTTTGCGGATCTCTTATAAAAGGGTAGAATACCCCACTATCCATATTATTTTATCATCTTTCGTCGCCCGTGTCAAGAAAAAAGCCGCATTTTCTCCCGAATTTTGAAACAATGAAGCTTTCTTCAAAAAAGATCAAAAAATTCACAAATAAAAAAATCCCCGAGATTAACCACTCGGGGCAATGCCGGCATCAAACACGGCAGGTGCAAACTTTCGTTTGCCTACGGATATTATAGCAGATATATTTAAAAAGTCAACCCTTAAAATCAAAAAACAAGAAATTTTTGAAAGAAAGAAGGAAAGAAAAAATGTATGTAATACTCGGTTGGTTGTTCGGAATTTTAGTTTAGCGAAAGAAATCACGGAACTTTCGTATCTTTTCTTGATTTTTTCACGAAAGTATGCTATACTGACTGTATTATGATGGAAAAGTATGCCCACGGGGAGAAAGGGAAAGGCTATGTTTGGGTACGTAAAGCCGCGTCACGCCGACCTTTTGGTCAGAGAATATGAGTTTTACCGTGCCGCCTATTGCGGCGTTTGTCGCGCGATGCGCAAGGAAACAGGCTTTCTTTCCTCCTTTTCCCTCAGCTATGACGCTGTGTTTCTCGCCCTTTGCCGTATGCTCACCACCGACAGGCAGGTATGCTGTAAAAGACGGCGGTGTATCGCCCATCCCTTAAAAAAACGTCCCTGTCTTTGCGAAAACGAGGCATTGTCCTATGCCGCACGCGCCTTTGCGTTGCTTGCGGAGGAAAAGCTGGAGGACGACAGGCGGGACAGAAAAAGGAGCAAAAGATGGCGCGCGAGATTGCTCCGCCCCATTTTTAAAAAAGGGGCAAGGCGTGCCCGTCTCGGCTTTTTGAGGCAGGAGACGATGGCCTGTCTTGACCGCCTCCACGAAATGGAAAGGGACGCTCTCCCCTCCATCGACGCCCCCGCCGACGAGTTTGGCGACCTTCTCGGCTTGGTTTTTGCCGAGGGTCTTTCCGAGGAAACGGCCCCCCTCTTTTATCAGGTGGGCTTTCATCTGGGCCGCTTTATCTATGCCGCCGATGCCGCCGACGATTACGCCGAGGACAAAAAAAGCGGAGACTATAACCCCTTCGTTCTGTCTTATCCCGCCGAGAGCTTTGCTTCGGGTGTGCCCGACAGCGTGAAAAGCTCCTTGCGCATGACCCTCGTCGCCCTTGGCGAGGCGGTGGAGAAGCTTCCCTTCGGAGAAGACAGGGCGGTGGAAAACATCATCAAAAATACCGTATATTTGGGGCTTGCCGACCGTGTGGAGACCTTGGGCAAGCCGAAAGAGAGGCAGAAAAAATGACCGATCCTTACAAAGTATTGGGGATAACCCCGAACGCCACCGACATTGAGGTGAAAAACGCCTACCGTGCCTTGGCGAGAAAGTACCATCCCGACAACTACGACAGCAGCAACCCCCTGGCCGAGCTGGCCGGTGAGAAGATGAAGGAGATCAACGAGGCTTACGAGCAGATCATGCAAAGCCGTCGCACCTCCTCGGGTCGCGCGGGCGGCACGGGCGGCGCGACCGCCACCTATGCCGAGATCAGGATGATGATCAACAACCGCCGCATCCGCGAAGCGGAAATGGCTCTCTCCCGCATCCCTGCCGCCGACCGCGTGGCTGATTGGCACTACTTAGAGTCCTTGGTGCTGATGCAACGCGGCTTTGTCAACGACGCCATGCGAGAGCTTGAGATCGCCTGTCAGATGGAGCCCGACAATCAGGAATACCAAAAGGCCAAGGAAATGTTCAATCAGGCCTCGGCGGGCTACGGCCGTAACTATTACGGCGGCACGACCTATCAAAGCGGCGGCTGCTCCACCTGCGATATGTGCCAGGGCCTCATTTGCGCCGATTGCTGCTGTGAGTGCATGGGCGGCGACCTCATCTCCTGCTGTTAAGATGAAAAGCACGAAAAAGATAACCGTCACCGCGCTTTTGTCCGCCATGGCGGTGGCTGTCCTGTCCCTCGGCTCGCTGATCGGAACGCTGGATCTGACGGCGGCGGCTCTCGCCTCCTTCCTCGTCGTTCTGCTGCATATCGAGTTAGGCAAACGGTGGGCTTTGCTGTATTTTGCGGTGACCGCGCTGCTCTCGCTTCTTTTGATGCCGCAGAACAGTGCCGCGCTTTTCTTCGCCGCCGCAGGGCTGTATCCGCTCTTGAAGGCAGTCCTTGAGCGACTTCCCCGCGTGGCGGAATGGGTCTTAAAGCTTCTCGTCTTCGGGGGGATGCTTGCCGCCTATATCCTCTTGGCAAAATTCGTTTTTATGATCCCCGACGCCGCCCTTTCGGGTTGGATGCTGTGGGTCCTTGTGGGGACGGCTACGTTAGCCTTCGTGCTGTATGACATCGCGCTGTCCCGTCTCATCGTCTATTACGGCTTGCGCTTGCGCCACCGTATTTCACGCTTCTTTCATTAAACGTAAAGGATAACGGTATGACAAAGATCGGCTTCGTTTCCCTCGGCTGCTCCAAAAATCTGGTGGACACCGAGGTCATGCTTCATCATCTTGCCTCTGCGGGCTACGAGATCACCGCCGAGGCGGAGGAGGCGGACATCATCGTCCTCAACACCTGCGGCTTTATTGAGTCCGCCAAAAATGAATCCATTGAAAATATTCTCGACCTGGCTTGGCTGAAGGAAAACGGCAAGCTGAAGGGCCTGATCTGCACGGGGTGTCTGGCTGAAAGATACCGCGAGGAGATCATGAAGGAGATGCCCGAGGTGGATGCCCTTGTGGGCGTCGGGTCTCTGTCCGCCATCACCGACGCGGTAAGGGCGGTGGAGAGGGGGGAGAAATTCACCCGCTTCGACGACAAGGAGACCGCTCCCCTGGGCGGCGACCGCGTGCTGACCACCCCCGAATATACCGCCTACTTAAAGGTGGGAGAGGGGTGCGACAACAAATGCACCTATTGCGCCATTCCCCTCATTCGCGGCCGCTTCCGCTCCCGTCCCATCGAGGACATCGTGAGGGAAGCGAAGGACCTGGAGGCTCTTGGCGTGAAGGAATTAAATCTGATCGCGCAGGACACCACCCGCTATGGGCTTGACCTGTACGGCGAGTATCGTCTGGCCGACCTGGTGCGCGCCATTTGCGCCGAGACGGAGATCCCTTGGATCAGGCTTCTTTACTGCTACCCCGACAAGATCACCGATGATTTGGTGAAGGAGTTAAGAGACAATCCTCGCCTCCTCCCCTATATGGACGTGCCTGTTCAGCATATCGCGGACAGCGTTCTTGCGAGAATGAACCGCCATGGGGACGGCGCGACGGTGAGGGACGCCATCGCGCGCTTGCGCCGTGAGGTGCCCGGCATTACCCTGCGTACCACCGCTATGGTGGGCTTCCCCGGAGAGACCGAGGAGGACTTTACCGAGCTTTGCGCCTTTGTGAAGGAGACGCGCTTTGACCGCTTCGGGGCCTTTACCTTCTCGCCCGAGGAGGGGACGGCCGCCGCCGAGATGGCGGAGCAGATCGACGAGGACTTGAAAAACAAGCGATACGAGACCCTGATGGCCATTCAGCTTGATATTTCCGCCGAGCTGCAAAGACAAAGGGTGGGCGAGACGCTTACCGTTCTTTGCGAGGGCTTTGACCCTGTGGCGGAGACCCACTTTGGCCGTTCCGCCGCCGACGCGCCCGACGTGGACGGCAAGATCTACTTTTCCGCCCCCCGCCGCGTGGAGGCGGGTACATTCGTTTCGGTGAAGATCACCGAGGCGTTAGATTATGATCTGATTGGCGTTTTAGCTTAAAAGACAACTAAAGTTTACAAATGGAGAAAAAACATGGCTAAGAAAATGAACGTACCCAACACCCTGTCGCTGATTCGTGTGCTTCTTGTCCCCTTCTTTATGGCGGCCGCCCTCTTTATGAAGGATATAGCCGTATGGGGGAGAGTGGTTCCCGCCGCGCTCTTCGGGCTGGCCTCCTTTACCGATTTTCTGGACGGTAAGATCGCCCGTAAATACAATTTGGTCACCGATTTCGGTAAATTCATCGACCCCTTGGCCGATAAGTTTATGGTATTCGGTGCCTTGATCACCATTTTGGTGATCGACCCTGCTATCGCCCCCGTGTTCGTGTGGGTGGCCGCCGTGGTCATGCTCCGCGAGCTGGCCATCACCTCCCTGCGCTTGGTGGTGGCGGGCAAGGAGGGCTTGGTCATTGCCGCCTCCTTCTTCGGCAAGCTGAAAACGGTCTCCCAGATCGCGGCGGTCTTGCTCATTCTCCTTGAGCCTCTCTTCGTGACGGTCGCCCCCGTCTTTGAAATGCGCATCGTTTCCTACGTGGCGATGGCATTGATGGCCGTCACCACCGTGGCGTCGGGCCTCGATTATATGAAGGCGTATATGCCCCTTGTAGACACCAACAAGTAAAGCGTGTTATCCTTAACGGAGAACACGCAATGAATTGCAAGTTTGCGGTTGCGTGAATTGAAAGCCGTGCTTTCATGAATTGCCTGCGGCATGAATTGTGCCTAACGGCACGTCAGCATCAATTCATTCACAAAAAACAAACAGAGCAAGAATATAAGGATTTTTTTCCTTGTACTCTTGCTCTTTTTCTGTTGGTTTAATGAAATCGTTGCGCGTTGCTGTGCAACGCTCTGCAACGATGAAATC